>NZ_QZEZ01000002.1:0-318516 GCF_003594885.1 Vallicoccus soli | reverse complement strand
AGCCGTCAGACCGCGACGGCCCCGCTCGCGAGGTCCTCGGCGAGCGCGACGAGCGTGCGCACCGCCGCGCCGGTGCCGCCCTTCGGCGTGTAGCCGAACGGCTCGCCGTCGTTCCAGGCAGGGCCCGCGATGTCGAGGTGCGCCCAGGGGATGCCCTCGCCGACGAACTCCTGCAGGAAGAGCCCCGCGACGAGCATGCCGCCGTACCGGTCGCCCATGTTGGCGATGTCGGCGACCTGCGAGTCCATGGACCGGCGCAGCTCCGGCGGCAGCGGCATCGGCCACATGGCCTCGCCGGCGCGGGTCGCGACGCCGTGCAGCGCCTCGCGCAGGCCGTCGCGGTTGCTCATGATCGCCGCGGTACGGCTGCCGAGGGCGACGAGCTGCGCGCCGGTGAGCGTCGCGGCGTCGACGATGAGGTCGGGGGACTCGCTGCTGGCGTCCACGATGGCGTCGGCGAGCACGAGGCGACCCTCGGCGTCGGTGTTCAGCACCTCGACGGTCGTGCCGCCGCGCATGGTCAGCACGTCGGAGGGGCGCTGGGCGGTGCCCGACGGCATGTTCTCGGCGATCGGCATCCAGCCGGTGACGTCGACGGCGGGGCCGAGGTCCGCGACGGCCGCCATCGTGGCGAGCACGGCCGCGGCGCCGCCCATGTCGGACTTCATCCACTCCATCGACTGCGGCGGCTTGAGCGACAGGCCGCCGGAGTCGAAGGTGATGCCCTTGCCGACGATCGCGAGGTGGACCTGCGCCTCGGGGTGCCGGTAGGCGAGGCGCACCAGCCGCGGCGGGTTGGCCGAGCCCTGCCCGACGCCGAGGATGCCGCCGTACCTCCCCCGCTTGAGCGCGCGCTCGTCGAGGACGGTGACCTCGAGGGCGCGGCCCTCGGCCACGCGCTGCGCCTCGGCGGCCAGGGCCGCCGGCGGCAGGTCGGACGGCGGGGCGTTGACGAGGTCGCGGCACAGGTGCACGGCCGCGGCGAGCGCGGTGGCCCGCTCGACCGCCTGGCGCGCGGCGCGCTCG
The DNA here is from genome assembly GCF_003594885.1 of Vallicoccus soli. Taxonomy (NCBI): domain Bacteria; kingdom Bacillati; phylum Actinomycetota; class Actinomycetes; order Motilibacterales; family Vallicoccaceae; genus Vallicoccus; species Vallicoccus soli. Next base: position 317,490 of record NZ_QZEZ01000002.1, on the reverse strand, counting down.
CGGGCGACGGGCGTGACGAGGGTGACCGCCTCCACCGGCGGCTTGTGCCGCTCGAGCGAGGCCGTGCGGTAGCGCAGGTAGGCGTAGCCCCCCAGGAGCGCGCCCTCGGCGACGGCCGCGACGGCGCCGGCGTCCTCGGCGGGCAGCGCCAGCCCGACGCGCGCGGTGCCGGCCAGCTCGCGGACCGCGGCGCCGGCCGCGCGGCGCAGGGCCTCGGGGTCGTACGACCCCCCGCGGCCCGGCGCCGCCCCGAGGCCGACGGCGACGAGCACCGGGGCCCGCAGCGCGCCCAGCGACGCGGTGCGCACCACCTCGCCGGCGGCGCCGGTGGCGCCGAGCGCGGGCAGGACCTTGGCGAGGCCGCCGGGGAAGGCGCCCTCGACGTCGGCCGAGCCCGGCGCGAGCACGGGCCCGCGCGGTCCCTCGGCGACGCCGACGACGACGGCGTCGACCCGCAGGCCCGCGGCGGAGGAGCTGGTGAGCGTCAGGCTGGTCACGGTGGGCGATGCTAGCGTCCGGGTCGTGACGGACCCGGTGACGGACCTGCTGCGCTCGCCCCTGCACGACCGGCACGTCGCGCTCGGCGCCCGCACCGGCGACTTCGGCGGCTGGGAGATGCCGATCCAGTACGCGGGCGTCGTCGAGGAGCACACCGCGGTGCGCGAGGGCGTCGGCGTCTTCGACGTGAGCCACCTCGGCAAGGCCGACGTCCGCGGCCCGGGGGCCGTCGCGTTCCTGGACCGCTGCCTCACCGGCGCGCTGGGCGGGGTCCCGGCCGGCCGGGCGCAGTACACCCTCGCCTGCGACGACGCGTCCGGCGGGGTCGTCGACGACCTCATCGCGTACGTCCGCTCGGACGAGGAGGTCTTCCTCGTGCCGAACGCGGCCAACACCGCGGGCCTGCTCGCGCGGCTGCGCGCTGCGGCCCCCGCCGGCGTCGACGTCGTCGACCGGCACCGCGACTTCGCGGTCCTCGCGGTGCAGGGCCCGCGCGCGGACGAGGTGCTGACCGCGCTCGGGCTGCCGCACGGGCACGGCTACATGTCGTTCCAGGACGCGGGGTGGAGCGGCGCCGCCGTCACCGTCTGCCGCACGGGCTACACCGGCGAGCGCGGGTACGAGCTCGTCACCCCGGTCGAGGCCGCCGCGGCGCTGTGGGACGCGGTGCTGGCCTCGGTCGAGGGGGTGCGCCCGTGCGGGCTCGGCGCCCGCGACACGCTGCGCACCGAGATGGGCTACCCGCTGCACGGGCAGGACCTGACCCTGGGCACCACGCCCGTGCAGGCCGGCGCCTCCTGGGCCGTGGGCTGGGACAAGCCCGCCTTCTGGGGCCGCGAGGTGCTGCTCGCCGAGCGCGCGGCCGGCCCGGGGCGCCGGCTGCGCGGCCTGGCCGCCCTCGACCGGGGCATCCCGCGCCCGGGCATGGCCGTCACCCGCGACGGCGCCGAGGTCGGCTCCGTCACGAGCGGCACCTTCTCGCCGACGCTCAAGCAGGGCATCGGGCTGGCCCTGCTCGACGCCGCGGTGGGCCTCGACGACGAGGTGGCGGTCGACGTGCGGGGCCGCACCTCGCGCTTCCGCGTCGTCAAGCCGCCCTTCGTGCCCTCGCACGTGCGCTGACCCCGCCCGCGGGGCGCGGCGGCGCGGCAGGATGCGGCGGGTGGACCCCCTGCGCGCCCTCGCCGACGCCGAGCCCGCCGTCCTCTGGCTGGACCGCCCCGACCGGCCGGACCCCGCGCCGGCCCTCGTGGGCGACGCCCGCTGCGACCTCGCCGTCGTCGGCGGCGGCTTCTCCGGGCTCTGGACCGCCCTGCTCGCCAAGGAGCGCGACCCGGCCCGCGACGTCGTCCTGCTCGAGGGGCACGAGGTGGCGTGGGCGGCGTCCGGGCGCAACGGCGGCTTCGTCGCCGACAGCCTGACCCACGGCTACCGCAACGGCGTCGAGCGCTTCGGCGAGGAGTACCCGCTGCTCGCCCGGCTCGGCCGGGAGAACCTCGACGGCCTCGAGGCGGACGTGCGCCGGCTGGGCATCGACTGCGGGTGGGAGCGCACCGGCCAGCTCGACGTCGCCGTCGCGCCGTGGCAGGAGCAGGGGCTGCGCGAGGACGCGGCCGCGCTCGACGACCCCGACGTCGTGCTGCTCGACCGCGACGCCGTGCGGGCCGAGGTGGACTCGCCCACGTACCTCGCCGGGCTGTGGGACCGCCGCGGCGCCGCGCTCGTCGACCCCGCCCGGCTGGCCTGGGGGCTGCGCCGGGCGTGCCTCGAGCGCGGGGTGCGCCTGCACGAGCGGACCCCCGTGACCGCCCTCGACGGGACGCTGCTGCGGACTCCGTACGGGACGTTGCGGGCGGAGCGCGTGGCGCTGGGCACCAACGCCTTCCCGTCGCTGCTGCGCCGGGCCCGCCCGTTCACCGTGCCGGTGTACGACTACGTGCTCGCGACCGAGCCGCTGGCCCCGCAGCAGCGCGCGGCGCTGGGCTGGCACCACCGGCAGGGCCTGGCCGACGCGGGCAACCAGTTCCACTACTACCGGCTGACGCCGGACGACCGGGTGCTGTGGGGCGGGTGGGACGCGGTCTACCGCTTCGGCGGGCGGGTCTCCGCGGACCACGACCACGACCACCGCACCTACGCCACGCTGGCGCGGCACTTCCGGGAGACGTTCCCGCAGCTGGAGGACGTGCGCTTCACCCACCGCTGGGGCGGGGCGATCGACACGTGCTCGCGCTTCAGCGCCTTCTTCGGCACCGCCGCGGGCGGGCGGGTCGCCTACTCCGCGGGCTACACCGGGCTGGGCGTCGGAGCGACCCGCTTCGGCGCGCAGGTGGTGCTCGACCTGCTCGCGGGGGAGCCCACCGAGCGCACCCGCCTCGGCATGGTCCGCCGCAAGCCGGTGCCGTTCCCGCCCGAGCCGCTGGCGTGGGCCGGCATCCAGCTCACCCGGCGCGCCCTGGCCCGCGCCGACCGCCGGGGCGGGCGGCGCGGGCCGTGGCTGCGGACGATGGACGCCCTCGGGCTCGGCTTCGACTCCTGAGGGGCGCCCCGGGGGCTCGCCCCGGGCACCCCGGCGGCGGGTGCCTCAGGCGAGCGCCTGCGCGAAGAGCGGCACCGCCTCCTCGACGGCGTACCGGATGCCGAGCGCGGACCCGCTGGAGAACGCGTTGACCAGCGCCGGGTCCTCCAGGACCACCAGGCGGCCCGCCTGCGCCGAGCCGATGCCCTGGAGCAGCTCGTCGCCGCGCAGCTCCTCGACGACGTCGCCGATGGGGAACACCACGCTCAGGTCGGCGTCGAGCACGTCCAGCCGCTCGCGCGCCACGTTGACGTAGAAGGAGCTGCCGTCGGCCAGCGCCTCGACCTCGGGGGAGTTGGTGAACCCGAGCTGCTCCATGAGGTCGACGCGCGAGTCGCCGCGGACGTACGCGCCGTACTGGCCGGCGAAGTAGGCGCCGACGGCGACCTCGGTGCCCTCGAACCCGGGGTGCGCCTCGCGCGCCTCGGCGATCGCGGCCTCGGTCTCCTCGGTGAGCTGCTCGCCCTCCTCGGTGCGGCCGAGGGCCTGCGCGACGAGGTCGACCTGCTGCTGCCAGGTCGTGCCGTACTCGATGACGCCCTCGGGCGGGCCGACGACCGGCGCGATCTGCGACAGGGCGTCGTAGCGCGCCTGGTCGCCGTCCTGGCGGGTGTCGAGGATGAGGTCCGGCTGCAGCGCCGCGACGGCCTCGGGGTCGAGGTCGGTCGTCGGGAGGATCTCCGGCGCCTCCTCGTAGAGGCCCTCGGCCCACGGGCCGACGCCCTCGCCGCCGAACCCGAGCCAGTCGGTGGCCCCGACGGGCTGGACGCCCAGCGCGAGCGCGGTCTCGGCGTCGGACCAGCCCAGCGCGACGACCCGCTGCGGCTCCTCCTCGACGGTGACGTCGCCGAAGGCGGTGGCGACCGTGACGGGGAAGCCGTCGGCACCGGCGGCCGCGGTGGCCTCGGCCTCCGGCTCCTCCGAGCCGGTGCTGCAGCCGGCGAGGGCCAGCAGGGCCGCCGCTGCGGCGGCGGTCGCCCGGAGGGCGAGGCGCAGGGTCATGCGGGGGTGCTCCGTCTCGTCGTCAGAGTAGGGAAGGCGACCCTAACCTACGGAGCGGCGACGACGGCGACGAGGGCCACGAGCGCGGCGCACTGGGCCGTCTCGACGCACGCGCCGAGCACGTCGCCCGTCGTCCCGCCGAGCCGGCGCACGCACCGGCGGAGCAGCACCAGCGCCGCGGCGGCGCCCGCGGCGGCGGCGGCGGCCCCGGCGAGGGCGCCGTGCAGGGCGCCGCCCGCGCCGGTCGCCGCGCCGGCGAGCGCGCCGGCCGCCGCGAGCGCCCCGGCGGTGCCCAGCGCGGCGGCGGCCGCCGCCGGACGCGGCACGGACCCGGCCACGAGCGCGCCCAGGCCGCCGGGCCGCGCCGCGGGCACCCCGGCGCGGCAGGCCAGCGGCAGGGCGAGGCGCCCCGCCGCGGGGGCGAGGGCGGCGAGGGGGCCCCAGCCGGCGGCGACGAGCTGGGCGAGGGCGGCCGCGTCGGCCAGGAGCACGAGCACGAGCACGACGACGCCGAAGGGACCGACGTCGGAGCGGCGCATGACCTCCAGCGCGCCCTCGGCGGGCCGCCCGCTGCCCAGGCCGTCGGCGGTGTCGGCCAGGCCGTCGAGGTGCAGCCCCCGCGTGAGCAGGGCGAGCCCGGCCATGCCGGCGACGGCGAGCAGCGCGGGACCCAGCCCGAGCAGCCCGAGGGCCGCCCCGCCCGCGAGCAGCGCCGCGCCGAGGGCGAGCCCCAGCGCCGGTGCCCAGAGCATGGCCGCGGCGGCGGTGCGCCGGTCGACCGGCGGCGCCCCTGCGGGGACGACGGTCAGCAGGCCGAGGGCCAGCCGGGCGCCCCTCACCCCGCCGCGGGGCCGGAGACCCCCGCCTCCTCGAACGTCGCCATCTCGGCGAGCGTCGCCTGCGCTGCGCGCAGCAGCGGCAGCGCCAGCAGCGCGCCGGTGCCCTCGCCGAGCCGCAGGCCCTGGTCGACGAGCGGCACCAGCGAGAGCCGGTCGAGCGCCTTGCGGTGCGCGGGCTCCGTCGACAGGTGCCCGGCCTGCCACCAGTCCACGGCCCGGTACGACACCCGCTGCCCGACGAGCGCCGCCGCGCCGCTGACGACCCCGTCGAGGAGCACCGGGGTGCGCCGGGCGGCGGCCTGCACGAGGAAGCCGGCCATCGCCGCGATGTCCGCCCCGCCGCCCGTCGCCAGCACCTGCACCGGGTCGCCCAGCACCGCGCGGGTGCGGCGCATCGCGTCGCGCACCGCGGCGCACTTCACCATCCACGTGCGGTCGTCGATGCCCGTGCCGCGGCCCATGACGGTGGCCGCGTCGTTGGCCGTGAGCACCCCCGTGAGCACCGCCGCGGGCGTGGTGTTGCCGATCCCCATGTCCCCGGGGACCAGCAGGTCCGCGCCGGCGTCGACCTCCTCGTCGGCGACCTGCATGCCGGCCCGGAAGGCGGCCTCCGCCTCGCCGCGGGTCAGGGCGTCCTCGACGTCGATGCGGCCCGAGCCGCGGCGCACCTTGTGCGCGGACACCTCGGGCGGCGTGTCCGCGTCGACGGCCATGTCCACCACGCGCACCGACGCGCCGAGGGTGCGGGCGAGGACGCTGACGGCCGCCGACCCGGCGAGGATCCCCGCCACCATCTGCGCGGTGACCTCGGGCGGGTACGCCGAGACGCCGGCCCGGGCGATGCCGTGGTCGCCGGCGAAGACGACGACGCGCACCCGCTCCAGCGGCCGCGGGGGGCTCGCGCCCTGGGCGCCGGCCAGCCAGACCGACAGCTCCTCCAGGCGCCCGAGCGCCCCCGCGGGCTTGATGAGCGCGCCCTGGCGCTCGCGGGCCGCGGTGCGCGCGCCCTCGTCCGGGCGCCGCACCGACTGGGACAGCCGGTCGAGGTCGACGAGGGCGGTGGCGCCGCCGGCGCCCTCCGGCGCCGCGGCCGCCCCGTGCTCGGGCTGCTCCGGGGGGGCGGGGGTGTCGGTCACGGGCGCCGAGCCTAGGGGCCCCGCTCAGCGCAGGCGCAGGGCCTGCCCGGCCACGACGAGCAGCACCTCGTCGCTCGCCGCGGCGACGAGCGCGTTGAGCCGTCCGAGCTCGTCGCGGAACAGCCGTCCCGACGCGGTGGCCGGGACGACGCCGCTGCCGACCTCGTTGCTCACCGCGACGACGGGAGCGGCGGCGCCCGACCAGGCGGTGACGAGCTCGTCGACCCGCCGGCGCACCCGCTCGCGGGCCGCGGGGTCGCCGTCCCAGGCCCCCGGCCCGGCGCCGTCGACCACGCCGGTGAGCCAGAGCCCGAGGCAGTCGACGAGCAGCGGAGGCCCGGGCACGGCGAGCGCCCCGGCGACGTCGGACGTCTCGGTGGTGCGCCAGCCGGGCGGCCGCCGGGCGCGGTGCGCGGCGACCCGCTCGGCCCACTCGGCGTCGCCCGGGCGGTCCGGCGCGGTGGCGACGTAGCGCACGCGCGGCTCGGCGCCCAGGCGCCGCTCGGCCTCCAGCGACTTGCCGGAGCGCGCCCCGCCGAGGACGAGGACCCGGTGCGGCCGGGGCGGTGCCGCGGGGCCGCCCACCACGAGGCCGTCCTCACCGACCTGCACGCCCCACGCGCGGGCCCGGCGCGCCAGCTCGTCCGGCGGCGGGGCGTCGTGGTCCAGGCCGGCGAGCACCACGCGGGTGCGCGGCGCGGCCGCGCCGGAGGCGCGCAGCGCCGCGAGGGCGGGGACCGCCGCGGCGAGCGGGAGGGCGAGCACCACGACGTCGTACGCGGCCCCGGCCGTCGCGTCGAGGACGGGGGGGCCGAGCGGTGCGGCGGCGAGCAGCAGCCGGTCGCCGTCCGGGCCGCGCACGTCGACGACGCCGGGCGCCGGCTGGCGCAGCGCGTGCGGCGGCACCGGGGCGACCGGGGCCGGTGCGCCCGCGGTGCCCGGCAGCGCGACGACCCGGCCCAGCCCGGCCAGGGAGCGCCCCGCGCGCGCGGCGGCCGCGACCACGTGCGGCCCGCCGCCGAGCAGCAGGGCGCCGTCCACCAGGACGGCGGTCGGACCGTGCCACGCCCCCCGCTGCCGCAGGGCCGAGCACGTCGGGCACGCGCACGTCGGGCGCGGGCAGCCGGCGGCGCCGCCCGTGCCGAGCAGGACGACCTCCACGGCCCACCTCCGTCTCCTCGCCGGGCCCCCATCCTCCCGCGGGCCGCCCGCCGCCGGCTCTGGCACAGTGGCCGGCGCGCGGGCGCGCCGGCGCCCGGCGGGGAGGAGCAGCCGTGGCGACGTCGTGGACCTGGCGCTACGAGACGCCCGAGGGCGCCGAGGTGGACGACCCGGGACTGCCGCGCGAGGGCTTCCCGACGCAGGCCGACGCCGAGTCGTGGCTCGGCGAGACGTGGCGCGAGCTGCGCGAGCGCGGCGTCGCCCAGGTGGTGCTGCGCGAGGACGGGCGCACGGTCTACGGGCCGATGAGCCTCGACCCGGCGTCCTGACGCCCGCCCCCGCGCCCGGCGTCCCCGCGGGGCCGCCGGGGGGGCACCCTCAGGGGCGCTGCTGCGGGGCCCCCGCCGCGGTGCGGGCCGGGTCGGTCTCGGCGACCGGCGCCAGGACCTCCTCGATGCGCGCCATGACGTCGGGGGACAGGCGCACGCCGGCGGCCTTGACGTTGTCGTGCACCTGCTCCGGGCGCGAGGCGCCGATGATCGCCGCGGAGACGCCGTCGTTCTGCAGCACCCAGGCCACGGCGAGCGCCGCCATCGACATGCCGAGGTCGTCCGCGACCGGGCGCAGCTCCTGCACCCGCTCGAGCACGTCGTCGCGCATCCAGCGCGCGATCATGCCCGCGCCGCCGTTCTGGTCCGTCGCCCGCGAGCCCGCCGGCGGCTCCGCGCCGGGCCGGTACTTGCCGGTGAGCACGCCCTGCGCGATGGGCGACCACACGATCTGGCCGATGCCGAGCTCGCGGCAGGTCGGCACGACCTCGCCCTCGATGACCCGCCACAGGGCGGAGTACTGGGGCTGGCTCGACACCAGCTGGATGCCCAGCTGCTGCGCCAGCGCGTGGCCCTCGCGGATCTGCTCGGCGGTCCACTCCGAGACGCCGATGTAGTGGGCCTTGCCCTGGTGGACGATGTCGGCGAACGCCTGCATCGTCTCCTCGAGCGGGGTCTCCACGTCGTAGCGGTGCGCCTGGTAGAGGTCGACGTAGTCGGTGCGCAGCCGGCGCAGCGACCCGTGGATCGACTCCATGACGTGCTTGCGCGACAGGCCGCGGTCGTTCGGCCCCGGGCCCGTGGGCCAGTAGACCTTGGTGAAGACCTCCAGGCCCTCGCGGCGCTGGCCCTGCAGGGCGCGCCCGAGCACCTCCTCGGCCCGGGTGCCGGCGTAGACGTCGGCGGTGTCGAAGGTGGTGATGCCGGCGTCGAGGGCGGCGTGCACGCAGGCGAACGCCGCCTCCTCCTCGACCTGGCTCCCGTGGGTGAGCCAGTTGCCGTACGCGATCTCGCTGATCATCAGGCCGCTGCGGCCCAGGTGGCGGAACTCCATGGCGCCACCCTCGCCCACCCCCGCGGCCCCCGCCACGGCGGGGTCGCACGACGGCTCAGACGACGGCGCCCGGCTTCACCCTCGGCGCCGGCAGGCGCAGGCGGCGCAGCTGGGTGCTGCGCATCAGCCCGTACGCCACCGCGCCCTTCGTCGTCTCGTCCGGGAAGCGCCGGCGCACCTCCTTCTTCAGGCGGGTGCCGAGGACGACCGAGTCCAGGACGATGAGCACGAGCATCACGGTCCACAGCAGGAACGCCGCGTTGGCGACGACCACGAGGCCCAGCGGCGGGGCGACGACGCTGAGCACCAGCACCGCGAGCGCGACGACGATGAAGAACTCGGCCACGCTGCGCCGCGCGTCGATGAAGTCGCGCACGAAGGCGCGCACCGGGCCCTTGTCGCGCGCCGGCAGGTAGCGCTCGTCCCCCGACACGAGCGCCTGGCGCCGGCGCAGCCGCTCGGCCCGCGCGTCCTCGCGCATGCGCTTGGCGGCCTCGCGCCGGCTCGCCGGCGGCTTGGCCCGCTGGCGCCGCGCGGCCTCGGCCTCGGAGCGCTTCGGCGTCGGGCGCCCCTTGCCCGTCCCGGTGCCGCGCTCGGGCTGCAGCGCGGTGGCCCCCGTCGCGGCGGGGGCGGGGTCCTGGGCGGTCTGGGAGGAGCGGCGTCCGAACACGCGCCCAGGATAGGTGGACGGCGGCCCCGGCGGCGCCGCCCGGCGCCCGCGCCGGGACGACCCCCGGGGAGGACCCCGGGCCGACCCCCGGCCCGACCCGGGGTCGTCCCGTGCTGCGACCCTGGCTTGTCCCCGGCCCGCCGGGGAATCCCTCGCCCGTCCCGATCGTCACCCCTAGTGTGGTCGCGTCCGGGACGGGACGTCAGGGCACCGGAGCGCGCCGAGGTGAAGGGGGAGCCCCTCCATGGGACTCATGAAGCGGATGTCGATGGTCTTCTCCGCGAAGGCCAACAAGGCGCTCGACCGCGCGGAGGACCCGCGCGAGACGCTGGACTACTCGTACCAGAAGCAGCTCGAGCTGCTCCAGAAGGTGCGCCGCGGCGTCGCCGACGTCGCCACGTCGCGCAAGCGCCTCGAGCTGCAGATGAACGGGCTCCAGCAGCAGTCCGACAAGCTCCAGGGCCAGGGCCGCCAGGCGCTGGCCGCGGGCCGGGAGGACCTCGCCCGCGAGGCGCTCACCCGCCGCTCCGGGCTGCAGCAGCAGCTGACGGACCTGCAGACGCAGTACGCCGCCCTGCAGGGCGAGGAGGAGAAGCTCACCCTCGCCTCGCAGCGCCTGCAGGCCAAGGTCGACGCCTTCCGCACCCGCAAGGAGACGATCAAGGCGACGTACACCGCGGCCGAGGCGCAGACGCGCATCGGCGAGGCGTTCAGCGGCATCTCCGAGGAGATGGGCGACGTCGGCCTGGCCATCCAGCGCGCGGAGGACAAGACCGCGAGCATGCAGGCCCGCGCCGGCGCGATCGACGAGCTCATGGCCTCGGGCGCGCTCGACGACCCCACCGGCACGTCGAAGGACGACATCACCCTCGAGCTCGAGCGGCTGTCCTCCGGCAGCGACGTGGAGCTGGAGCTGCAGCGCATGAAGGGCGAGCTCGCGGGCTCGGCGGCGCCGCAGCAGCTCGAGGCCGGCGCCCCCGCCGCGCAGCCGGCGGCCCAGCCGCAGGCCGCGCAGCAGCCGCGCGAGGGGGACCAGGCGTGATCATCCGGATCCTCGGCGACGGCCAGTACCTCGTCCCCGACGACGCCGTCGAGCAGCTGCAGGCGCTGGACGACGCGCTCGAGGAGGCGGTCGCCACCGACGACGACGACACCTTCCGCCGCGCCCTGACCGGCCTGCTCGACCACGTGCGCCAGGCCGGCGAGCTGCTGCCCGACGAGGACCTCGACGCGTCCGACGCGATCCTGCCGGGCGACGACGCGCACGTCGACGAGGTGCGCGCGCTGCTCCTCGACGACGGCGTCATCCCCGGCTAGACCCACTCCACGAGGAGGCACGACCCCTTGGCGCGCACGCGCTTCGCCCCCGACCGGGGGCTCTCCGCCCGCATGGGCCTGACGATGTTCCTGCTCGGCCTGCTCTTCGTGGTGCTCGGTGCGGTGCTCGTCCGGTTCCTGGGCGGCGTCGGCCTCGTGCTCGTCGTCGTCTTCCTGCTCGCGCAGTGGTTCTTCAGCGACCGCGTGGCGCTCTACGCCATGGGCGGGCACGAGGTGACGCCGCAGCAGGCGCCCGAGCTGCACGCCATGGTCGACCGGCTCTGCGCCCTGGCGGACATGCCCAAGCCGAAGGTGGCGATCGCCGACACCGACGTGCCCAACGCGTTCGCCACCGGCCGCTCGCCCGAGCGCGCGGTGGTGTGCTGCACCACCGGCATCCTGCGCCGGCTCGAGCGCGACGAGCTGGAGGCGGTGCTCGCGCACGAGCTGTCGCACGTCGCGCACCGCGACGTGACGGTCATGACGGTCGCGTCGTTCGTCGGCGTGCTCGCCGGCTTCCTGACCCGCTCGGCCATGTGGTCGTCGATGGGCTCCGGGGGCCGCCGCAACGACAACCAGCCGCCGGTGTGGCTGGTCATCATGCTCGTGAGCATCGTCGTGTACGCCCTGTCGTTCCTCCTCACCCGGGCGCTGTCCCGCTACCGCGAGCTGGCCGCGGACCGGGCGGCGGCGATCCTCACCGCGCAGCCCTCGGCCCTGGCCAGCGCGCTGACCAAGATCTCGGGCCAGATGGCCCGCATCCCGCAGCGCGACCTGCGCCAGGCCGAGCCGTTCAACGCCTTCTTCTTCACCCCGGCCGTGGCGCCCGGCTTCAGCATCTCGACGCTGTTCTCCACGCACCCGTCCACCGAGCAGCGGCTCGCCCAGCTCGCGCGGATCTCCGCCGACCTGGGCCGGCCGCTCTCGTGAGGGGCTGACGGTGGGCTTCCTCGACAAGCTGCTGGGACGGACCACGCCGGTCAAGCCCGACCTCGACCAGCTCTTCGGCGTCCCGTCGGCGGCGCTGACCCTCGAGGCCTCGGCGGGCTTCCGCCCGACGGGCCTGGGCTCGGTGGCCTTCCGGGCCGCCGAGGGCGGGGCCTTCGCGAGCACGGAGCGCGAGGTGCAGGCGCTGCTCGACGCCGACGACGGCCCGCCCGTGGAGCGGTCCCAGGACCCGTACGGCTACACCTGGCTGCTCGTGCGGCACGATCCGGGGGACGTCGCCGGGCTGGTCACCGACCTGCACGCGGTGAACACCACGCTGGAGGGGCAGGGCTTCGGCCCGCAGCTGCTCTGCTCGATTGTCGGGTTCGCCGACGACCGGGGCCGGCGGCTCGCGCTGGTCTACCTCTACAAGCGCGGGGCCTTCTACCCCTTCGCCCCGAGCGGTCCCGAGCGGCGCGACAACGCCCTGGAGCTGCAGGTGCGCGGCCTCCTCACCGACGACCTGCGGGTCGAGCAGGACCTCTCGCGCTGGTTCCCGGTCTGGGGCGCGCCGGGGCTCTGACCGGGCGGGGGGCCGGCGCGTCCGCTCGCTAGGGTCGGTCGGTGACCCCGCAGCAGCCCGACCTGCGCGCCGCGATCGAGCGCGTCCTGCCGTCCGTCCGCGCCGACCTCGAGGCGCTCGTGCGCATCCCCTCGGTGAGCGCCGACCCCGCGCGCGCCGACGACGTGCTGCGCAGCGCCGAGGAGACCGCGCGGCTGCTGCGCGCGGCGGGGTCGCAGGACGTCCGGGTGCTCGCCGCCGACGGCGGCGCACCCGCGGTCGTCGCGCGCTGGCCCGCGCCGCAGGGCGCGCCGACCGTCCTGCTCTACGCGCACCACGACGTGCAGCCGACGGGGGCGCGGGCGGACTGGACCGATGACCCGTTCGAGCCCGTCGAGCGCGACGGGCGGCTCTACGCCCGGGGCGCGGCCGACGACAAGGCCGGCGTCGCGGCGCACCTGGCGGCGCTGCGCGCCTGGGACGGCCGGCCCCCGGTGGGGGTCACCGTGCTCGTCGAGGGCGAGGAGGAGGTCGGCTCGCCGACGCTCGCGGCGTTCCTCGCCGAGCACCGCGACCTGCTCGCCGCCGACGCCATGGTGCTCGCCGACTCGACCAACTGGCGGGTGGGCGTCCCGGCGCTCACCCGGACGCTGCGCGGGCTCGCGGACTGCGTCGTCGAGGTCCGCACGCTGGAGCACGCGGTGCACAGCGGCATGTACGGCGGCCCGGTCCCCGACGCGCTCACCGCGCTGTGCCGCCTGCTCGCGACGCTGCACGACGAGCGCGGGGACGTGGCCGTGCCCGGCCTCGTCACCGGCCCGGCCGACCCGCTCGACCTCACCGAGGAGCAGCTGCGCGCCGACGCCGGCGTCGTCGAGGGCGTCGAGCTCATCGGCTCCGGCGCGCTCACCGAGCGGCTGTGGACGCGCCCGGCCGTCGCCGTGGTGGGCCTCGACGCGACGCCCGTGGCGAGCGCGTCGAACACGCTCGTCCCGGTCGCCCGCGCGAAGGTCTCGCTGCGGGTCGCGCCGGGCGACGACGCGGGCCGGGCCCTCGCCGCGCTGGGGGAGCACCTGCGCGCGCACGCCCCCTGGGGCGCGCGGGTCACGGTGTCCGACGGCAGCACCGGGGAGCCGTTCTCGACCGGCCCGGACGGCTGGGCCGAGGCGGCGGCGCGCCGGGCGTTCGCCGCGGCGTGGGGCCGGGACGCGGTGGACACCGGGATCGGCGGCTCGATCCCCTTCATCGCGGCCTTCGCCGAGGCCTTCCCGGACGCCGCGATCCTCGTCACCGGGGTCGAGGACCCCGACAGCCGGGCGCACGGCGCCGACGAGAGCCTGCACCTCGGCGAGTTCGCGAAGGTCTGCCTCGCCGAGGCGCTGCTGCTCGCCGAGCTCGCCGCCGGCCCGTCCGCCTGAGGCGGTCGCGGGCGGGAAGGGGCCTGACCCCGCCGCGACCGAGCGCCGGGGGCGGCAGCGGTCAGGGGCGGGGCCGCTCGAAGTCGGGGCGCAGCGCGAAGCGGGCGTCGCCGCGGTCGGCCTTGACGCACAGCACCTGGTGCAGCTCTATCGACCCGCGCTCGAAGCCGAGCCGCGAGCCGGCCATGTAGACCCGCCACACCCGCGCCTTGCCCTCGCCGATCTCGGCGACGGCGTCGTCCCAGTGCTCGTCGAGGTTGCGGCCCCAGTCGCGCAGCGTCAAGGCGTAGTGCTCGCGCAGGCCCTCCTCGTGGCGCACCTCGAGGCCGTGGTCCTGCAGCGCGCCCACCACGGTCCCGAGGCCCTCGAGCTCGCCGTCCGGGAAGACGTACCGGTTGATGAAGCCGCGCTTGACCACCGAGGGTCCCTTGGTGGTGGGCCGCATGATGCAGTGGTTGAGCAGCCGGCCGCCAGGGCGCAGCCGGGCGTGCAGGTGCCGGGCGTACGCCCCCAGCTGGGCCTTGCCGATGTGCTCGGTGAGCCCGATGGAGCTGACGGCGTCGAAGCCGTCCTCGTGCACCGCGCGGTAGTCGCTGTGCCGCACCTCCGCGAGCCCCTGGAGGCCGCGGCGGCGGATCTCCTCCTGCGCGTACGCCGCCTGCTCGCGCGAGAGCGTCACGCCGAGGGCCTTGACGCCGTAGTGCTCGGCGGCGTGCATGACCATCCCGCCCCAGCCGCAGCCCACGTCGAGCAGGCGCTGGCCCCGCTCGAGGCCGAGCTTGCGGCACACGAGGTCGAACTTCTCCTCCTGCGCCTCCTCGAGCGTGGCCTCCTTGCGGGGGTAGACCGCGCAGGTGTACGCCATCGAGGGGCCGAGGACCCAGCGGTAGAAGCGGTTCGACACGTCGTAGTGGTGCGAGATGACCCGCCCGTCGCGCATCGGGGTGTGGCGCGGGCCGACCCCGAGGAACGAGCGGCGCACCTCTTCCGGCGGGGGCGCGACCGGGCGCAGCGCCCGCGGGTCGAGCGCGCGGAGCACCTCGAGCCGGCCCTGCCAGGTCAGGTTGCCGATGCCCGTCGTGGCGAGCGCGCGCAGCCCCTCGTAGATGTCGCCGTGCACGTCGAGCTCGCCGGCGACGTACGCCCGGCCGAGGCCCAGCCCCCCGGGGGAGCCCACGAGGTACGACAGCGCCCGGGGGGAGCGCAGCTCCACCCGCACGCTGGCCTCCGGCGGCCCGGAGCGGCTGCCGTCGTACGCCGAGAACTCGATCGGCGCGTCACCGCCGAGCACCCGCGAGAGCGCCTCGGCGATCGAGAGCCGGGGGCGACCCGTCCTCACTGCCATCCGTCCTGCCTCCGTCCTGGAGCGTCAGCGGCCGCCCACGCACTTGGCGTAGAGGTCGAGCAGGCGCCCGTCCGCGTCGTACGTGTCCTTGAGCCGGGCGTAGGCGGCACCCCCGTAGAGGCGCCAGAAGTCCTCCGGGGCGTAGTAGGCCCGCGAGTACAGGGACTTGCGCCCGCCCAGCGCGTCGACCCGCGCCTCGATGCGCCGGTCGTGGTGCCCGTCGACCTCGCCCGGCGCCAGGGGCACGGTGCCCCAGAAGCCGAAGTTCACGTAGGTCGTCGAGCTCTCGAAGGGGTAGAGGTCCCACGTCGTCGTGGGGTCGTGCTGGCGCAGCGGGCACGCCCACACCGGCCGCATGCCCACCTCGCCGTCGAGCCACCGCGCGAAGCCCGCTGCCCGGTCGAGCGGGATCTCCACGTCCTGGATCACCTTCTCGCGCGGGGGTCGCCCGCGGACGCGGTCCAGGCGGCGGCTGAAGCCCGTGCGCTCGTCCAGCGCGACCAGCCTCCAGTACGTGTCGCTGCGCAGCTTCGCCTTCGGCCACAGCCGGCGCACGCGCGGGTCCTGGGCGCCGAACGCCTTGGAGCACCAGAACCAGTCGGTGTCCCACCGCCACAGGTAGTCGCGCACGGTGAGGTGGTCCTCGCGCCGGGCCGGGATCGAGCGGTAGTAGACGTCCATGCCGGTGTAGTCGGAGGCGTACGGGGCGCCGTCCTCCCACGTCGCGGCGGTGAGGTACGCCTCCTCGGGCGAGAAGAGCGTGGCGTCGAGCCCGTCGACCCGCACGCCGTCGACCTCCCGGGCGTCCACCGCCGCGCCCATGGCGGCGAAGAGCTCGTCGAGCGCGCGGGGGCCGCGGAAGGGCAGGTGCCGCAGGCGCACGTGCGACGGCACCGGCTCGAGCTCGATGACGAGGCGCAGGGCGTAGCCGAGGGTCCCGTACGAGTTCGGGAACCCGTGGAAGAGGTCGCGGTGCTCGCCGGTCGGCGTGGCGGTCACGACCCGGCCGTCGCCGGTGAGCACCTCCAGCTCGCGGACGGTCTCGTGCGGCAGCCCGTTGCGGAACGAGGTGGACTCGATGCCGAGCCCGGTCACCGCCCCGCCGAGGGTGATGGTGCGCAGCTGCGGCACGACCTTGGGGATGAGCCCGTGGGGGAGGGTCGCGTCGACGAGCTCCTCGTACGTCGTCATCCCCAGCACGTCCGCGGTGCGGGCGGCGGTGTCGACCGAGAGGACCCCGTGGAAGGCGGAGACGTCCAGCCCCGGCACGCCGGTGGCGGCCCGCGGCCGGAACAGGTTCGAGGTCCGCTTGGCCAGCCGCACCGGCGCGCCGGGCGGGATCGCGGCGTACTGGGCCCGCAGGCGCGCGACCGCCGCGTCGTACGCCGCGCGGGGCACCGTGCGGGGCGGGGCGTCGGTCACGCCCCGCACCCTACTGGCCGGTTCCCGGGGCAACCGTCGGTTTTCCCGGCGGCGTGCCGGGCGTCACCTCAGCGCTGAGCGGGGAGTGACCGCGCCTGCACGCCCGGCAGCGCCAGCATGCGCTCGAGGGCGACGCGCGCCCAGTGCGCGGTGTCCTCGTCGACGACGATGCGGTTCGGCACCCGCCCCTCGACGAGCGACTCCAGCGCCCAGACGAGGTGCGGCAGGTCGATCCGGTTCATCGTCGAGCAGTAGCAGACGGTGCGGTCGAGGAAGACGACCTGCTTGTCGGGGTGGGCCTGCGCGAGCCGCGACACGAGGTTCAGCTCGGTGCCGACGGCGAACGCCGAGCCGCTCGGCGCCTCGTCGAGGGCCTTGATGATGAACTCGGTCGAGCCCACGAGGTCCGCGGCGGTGACCACCTCGTGCCGGCACTCCGGGTGCACGAGCACGGTCACGCCCGGGACGCGCTCGCGCACGTCGGCCACGTTCTGCGCCGAGAAGCGCCCGTGCACCGAGCAGTGCCCGCGCCAGAGGACCACCTTCGCCGCGCGCAGCTGCTCGGGGGCGAGCCCGCCGTGGGGCTTGTGCGGGTCCCAGACCACGCAGTCGTCGAGGCCGAGCCCGAGCTGCAGGACGGCGGTGTTGCGCCCGAGGTGCTGGTCGGGCAGGAACAGCACGCGCTCGCCCTGCCCGAAGGCCCACTCCAGGGACTGGCGGGCGTTCGAGGAGGTGCAGATCGTGCCGCCGTGGCGCCCGGTGAAGGCCTTGATGGCCGCCGAGGAGTTCATGTACGCCACCGGCACCGTCGTGGCCGCCGCGCCGGCCGCCTCCAGCGCCTCCCAGCACTCGCGCACCTGGAGGTCGGTCGCCATGTCGGCCATCGAGCAGCCCGCGGCGAGGTCGGGCAGGACGACCTGCTGCCCGTCGCTGGTGAGGATGTCGGCGGACTCGGCCATGAAGTGCACGCCGCAGAAGACGACGTACGGCGCCTCGGGCCGCGCCGCGGCCTCGCGCGCGAGCTTGAACGAGTCGCCGGTGACGTCGGCGAAGGCGATGACCTCGTCGCGCTGGTAGTGGTGCCCGAGGACGAAGACGCGCTCGCCGAGCGCCTCCTTGGCCGCCCGGGCCCGCGCGACGAGCGTCGGGTCGCTCGCCGCCGGCAGGTCGCCGGGGCAGTCGACGCCGCGCTCGCTGGCCAGGTCGAGGGGGGCGCGGCGCCCGAGGAGGAGCCGGGCCAGCGGCGTGGGCTCCACGCCGAGCAGCGCGGGGGGCGTGGTCGCGTCGGGGGTGGTGGTCACCGGGTCTCCAGGCGAGCGGGGCGCCGGCCGGGCGGCGCCGGGCGCGGAGGGGTACGGGCCCATCGTCCCACGCGGGGCGCCCGCCGGCGCTCCCGTCGTCCACCTGCGGGCGGCCCCGCGGTGTGGTCCCCGTCACCCGGCGGCCACCGGAGGAGCCCGCGCGCCGCGCGTACGCTGGGGAATGCCCCGGCGCCCGCGGCCCGTTGGCCCCCACGAGGGCCACCGGCAGCGACGGCGGCCAGCACCGACCACCTCAGGAGCGCGCATGACCGTCCAGGACCAGCAGCAGGACAGCAGCACCGGCATCGTCCTCAGCGACACGGCCGCCTCCAAGGTCGCGGCCCTGCTCGAGCAGGAGGGGCGCGACGACCTCGCGCTGCGCGTGGCCGTGCAGCCCGGCGGCTGCTCCGGCCTGCGCTACCAGCTCTTCTTCGACGAGCGCACCCTCGACGGCGACGTCGTCAAGGAGTTCGGCACCGTCAAGGTCGTCACCGACCGCATGAGCGCGCCGTACCTCTCGGGGGCGTCGATCGACTTCGTCGACACCATCGAGAAGCAGGGCTTCACCATCGACAACCCCAACGCGACGGGCTCCTGCGCCTGCGGCGACTCCTTCCACTGAGCCGCCGGCGCCGCGCGCCGCAGCACGACGAGGCCGTCCCCGCCACCGGCGGGGGCGGCCTCGTCGCGCATCCGGGCCCCGCACGGGTCGCGCACGAGGGAGGATGCGCCCGGACGCCGGTGACCTGCCGGCCGGACCCGGGGGGACGCGGTGCGACGGACGCGCGGGGCGGGGCGGGCGGGCGGCGCGCTGGTGGCGGCGCTGGCGCTGCTGGCGGGCACGGGCGGGCCCGCGGGGGCGGCGACCGGCGGGGTGCTGACGACGGGCCTGGACGACCTGGGCCAGCTCGGGGACGCGGGGCCCGCCGGGCGCACGAGCTTCGGCGGGCCCGTGCTCGACGGGGTCGAGCAGGTCGCGGGCGGGCGCGAGCACGTCCTGGCCCTCGTGGGCGGGAGCGTGCGCAGCTGGGGCGACCCCCGCAAGGGCGCGCTGGGGCGCCCGGTGGGCGCGACGTCCCCGGCCGCCGTCCCCGGCACCGTCCCCGGGCTCGCCGGGGTGGACGAGGTGGAGGCCGGCCACTACCACTCGCTGGCCCTCGTGGACGGCGCCGTGTGGGCGTGGGGCATGGGCTCGCTGGGTCAGCTCGGCGACGGGTCCACCGCGAAGCGGACCGCGCCCGTGCGCGTCGCCGGGCTGGCCGGCGCGAGCGCGGTCGCCGGCGGGCGCGACATGAGCTACGCCGTCGTCGGCGGCGGGGTGCGCGCCTGGGGCAGCGACACCCACGGCGAGCTGGGCGACGGCGGGGCCGCGCAGCGCAGCCTCGTGCCGGTCGCCGTCGCCGGGCTCACCGGGGTCGTCGACGTGGTCGCCGGACGCAACCACGCGCTCGCCCTGCGCTCCGACGGCTCGGTGTGGGCCTGGGGCCTGAACGCCTCGGGGCAGCTCGGCGACGGCACGAGGACCACGCGCTCGTCGCCCGTGCCGGTCGAGGGGCTCGCCGGGGTGGTGGCCCTGGCCGCCGGGGCCGACCACAGCGTCGCCGTCCTCGCCGACGGCACCGTGCGGGCGTGGGGCGAGTCGGCCCGGGGCCAGCTCGGCCTCGCCGGGACCACCGACCGCACCCGCCCGGCCGCCGTGCCCGGCGTCGCCGGCGCGGTCGACGCCTGGGCCGGGCGCGACACCACGTACGTCGCGGCCGGCCCCGAGCGCCGGCTCGTGCGCTGGGGCCACGACGACGCCGGTCAGCTCGGCGCCGGCGCGACCGCCGCGCGGCGGGCGCCCACCGCGGTGCCGGGGGTCGAGGGCGTCCTCGACGCCGGGGGCGGGCGGGCGTACGGCGTCGCGCTCACCGCGGGCTGAGCGCCGGCCGACCGGGGCCCGGCGGGGGCGGCCCGGCCGGCCGGGGTCGCCGACCCTCGCGGGGCGCCCGGTCGCCTAGGGTGTCCCGGTCCCGCTCCCGCGCCCTGGAGGGCCGCCCCGTGCGCATCGCCGTCGCCGGCTCGATCGCGACCGACCACCTCATGACCTTCCCCGGCCGCTTCGCCGACTCCCTCGTCGCCGAGAAGCTGGACACGGTGTCGCTGTCGTTCCTCGTCGACCACCTCGAGGTCCGCCGCGGCGGGGTCGGCGCGAACATCGCCTTCGGCATGGGCTGCCTGGGCCTGCGCCCGGCCCTCGTCGGCGCCGTCGGACCCGACTTCGGCGACTACCGGTCCTGGCTGGAGCGCCACGGCGTGGACACGGCGTCGGTGCTCGTGTCCGACGTGCACCACACGGCCCGCTTCGTCTGCACCACCGACAGCGAGCACAACCAGATCGCGTCGTTCTACGCCGGCGCGATGTCGCAGGCGCGCGACATCGAGCTCGGCCCGGTGGCCGAGCGCCTCGGCGGCCTCGACCTGGTGCTCGTCGGCGCCGACGACCCGGCGGCGATGGTGCGCCACACCCAGGAGTGCCGCGAGCGCGGCTTCGCCTTCGCCGCGGACCCGTCGCAGCAGCTCGCGCGGATGGAGGGGCCGGAGATCCGCACCCTCGTCGACGGGGCGGCGTACCTCTTCACCAACGACTACGAGGCCGCCCTCACCGAGCAGAAGACCGGCTGGTCCTCCGACGACATCCTCGAGCGGGTGGCGGTGCGCGTGACGACGCTCGGCGCCCGCGGCTCGCGGGTGGAGCGCAAGGGCGAGGCGCCGGTCGTGGTCGCCACCGCCGCCGAGGTCCGCCTCGCCGACCCGACGGGGGTCGGCGACGCGTACCGGGCCGGCTTCCTCGCCGCCACGGCTTGGGGCGTCTCGGACGAGCGGTGCGCCCAGGTCGGCTCGGTGCTCGCCACGCTCGTCATCGAGACCGTCGGCACCCAGGAGTACGTCGTGGGCCGCGCCGACTTCCTGCGCCGGCTGGCGGCCGCGTACGGCGACGCCGCCGCCGCGGACGTCGAGCCGCACCTCGCCTGCCCGGTGCCCTGACCGCCGCGCCCCGAGCCCCGGAGGGTCAGGCCCGCCCGTGCCCGTCGAGCCGCCGCCCACCGCGTGGGTGCTCCCGCGCGCCACGCGCCCGCTCGTCGGCGACGTCGTGGGCGTCGGCGCCGACCTGGAGCCCGGGACCCTGCTCGCGGCGTACCGCGGCGGGCTGTTCCCCATGCGCCTGCAGGGGCTGTCCGGCCCGCTGGCCTGGTGGTCGCCGCAGCCGCGCGGGGTGCTGCCGCTCGACGGGCTGCGGGTGACCCGCAGCCTGCGCCAGTCGGTGCGGCGCACCGAGGTGCGGGTGGACACCGCCTTCGCGGCGGTCGTCGACGGCTGCGCCGACCCGTCCCGGGACGGGCGGTGGATCGGCGAGGACGTGCGCGCGGCGTACCTGCGCCTGCACGGGCTCGGCTGGGCCCACTCCGTCGAGGCCTGGCGCGCCGGGCGCCTCGTCGGCGGCCTGTACGGGGTCGCCGTCGGCGGCCTCTTCGCCGGGGAGTCGATGTTCCACGTCGAGGGGCCGGAGGGCCGCGACGCGTCGAAGGTGGCGCTCGTGGCCCTGGTGGACCTGCTCCGCGAGGGCGGGTCCCCCGGGGAGCGCCTGCTCGACGTGCAGTGGAGCACCCCGCACCTGGCCTCCCTCGGCGTCGTCGAGGTGGCCCGGCGGGCGTACCTGCGGGCGCTGCGGCACGCGCTCGAGCTGCCGCTGCCGCCCGCCCTGGACGACGGGCGGCGCTGACCCGCCTCAGCCGGCGGTGCGCACGACGTACGCCGTCCCGGCGCCGGCCGGGCGCTCGCCGAGGTAGGCGTGCCCGCGCATCGCGCACCAGGCCGGGACGTCGTGCCGGGCCGCGGCGTCGTCGGCGAGCACCTCCAGGACCGTGCCGGGCGCGGCGCCCGCCGCGGCCCGGGCCAGGTCGATGACCGGCAGGGGGCAGCGGCGCCCGAGCGCGTCGACGGTCACGGCCGCGGGCGGGGGAGCGGTCACAGCGCCTGCACCCCCGCGGCGGCGCGCAGCCCGGCGACCACCCCGGGCAGGTCGTCGAGGAAGCGCTCGACGTCGGCGTCCGTCGTGCCCGCCGGCAGGCTCACCCGCACGTTGCCGTGCGTGAGCACCCCCATGGCCTCCAGGACGTGGCTGGGGCGCAGCGTGCTCGCCGTGCACGAGGAGCCCGAGCTCACCGCGTGGCCGGCCCGCGAGAGCGCGGTGACCACCGACTCGCCGTCCACGTAGAGGCACGAGAACGCCACGAGGTGGGGGAGCCGGTGCTCGGCGGACCCCAGGAGGGCGACGTCGGGCACCCGCCGCGGGACCTCGCGCCGCAGCCGCTCCACCAGGCGGGAGAGGCGGGCCGACTCCGCGTCCTGCGCGGCGGCCGCCGCCTGCAGCGCGACGGCGGCCGCGAGCACCGCGGGCACCGCCGGCGGCCCGGGGACCCGCCCGCCCTCGCGCTCGTCCTCCGGCAGGGGGGAGCGCCAGCGCGTGCCGCGGCGCACGACGAGCACGCCGACGCCGGGCGGCCCGCCCCACTTGTGCGCGCTGGCCGTGAGCAGCGACCAGCCGGCCGGCACCGGCGCGCGACCGACGGCCTGCGCGGCGTCGACGAGCAGCGGCACCCCCCGCTCGGCGCAGGCGGCGCCCACCTCGGCGACCGGCTGCGTGGTCCCCACCTCGTGGTTGCCGGCCTGCACCGCGACCAGCGCCGTGCCGGGCCCGGCGAGCGCCGCGACGTCCTCGGCGGCGGCGCGCCCCTCCCGGTCGACGGGCACGAGGCGCAGGGCGCCGCCGGAGCGCTCGTGGGCGCGCGCGGCCTGCAGCACCGCGGAGTGCTCGACCGCGGTCGCGACGACCGCGCCGGCGGGGTCGCGGCGGGCCGCGGAGGCGCCGAGCACCGCCAGGTGGCAGGCCTGGGTGCCGCTCGCGGTGAACGACACCTCGTCGGGGTGGGCGCCCAGGACCGCGGCGACGCCCGCCCGGGCCTCCTCCAGGAGCAGCCCCGCCCGGCGCCCCTCCGCGTGCAGCCGGGCCGGGTCGGCCCAGCCCTGCTCGAGCGCCGCGGCCCAGACCTCCCGCGCCGCGGGGTGCAGCGGGTGGGCCGAGGCCGCGTCGAGGTACGCCACGCGCCCGAACGTACGTGACCGGTCCGACAGCGCGCCGCGGCCCGCCGGGCGCGCCCCTGAGGAGCAGGTCGTGACCCCCGGTAGTAGTCTCGGCCCCGGTCGGCGTCGCAGGTCGCCGGCCGCGGGGAGGCCGGCGGGACCGTCGTCCCCCCGCAGCCCCTCGACCCGTGGAAGGCCCCGTTGAGCCCGACCGGCACCTCGCGCTCCGCGCGGGACACGTCCCCGCCCCGCCCGCGGCGGCACCTCCGTGCGCTCGCCCTCCTCCTGCCCCTCGCGCTGCTGGCCACCGGGTGCAGCGCGGAGTCGCGCGAGGAGTGGCGCCGCGGCGGCCTGCCCGAGGGCGCGAGCAACTACACCGACCGCGTCACGACGCTGTGGCAGGGCTCCTGGGTCGTCGCGCTCATGGTCGGCGCCCTCGTGTGGGGCCTCATCTTCTGGAGCGTCGTCCGCTTCCGCCGTCGCGCGACGGACACGGGCCTGCCGCCGCAGGTCCGCTACAACGTCCCCGTCGAGGCGCTCTACACGACGCTGCCGATCATCGTCGTCCTCGTCTTCTTCTACTTCACCGCGCGCGACCAGTCGGAGATCCTCGAGGTCTCCGACTCCCCCGACCGGGTCGTCCAGGTGGTCGGCAAGCGCTGGAGCTGGGACTTCAACTACTTCCAGGGCGGCAGCGGCGTCGCCGACAGCGAGGCGGTCGCGTTCGAGACCGGCACGCCGGGCGAGCCGCCGACGCTCTACCTGCCGCAGGGCGAGTCGGTCCGGTTCGTCCTCGACAGCCGCGACGTCGCGCACTCGTTCTTCGTCCCGAACTTCCTCTTCAAGATGGACCTCTACCCGGGGCGCACCAACGAGTTCGAGCTCACCCCGACGCGCACCGGCCTGTTCCAGGGCCGCTGCGCCGAGTTCTGCGGCCTCGACCACTCCCGGATGCTGTTCAACGTGCAGGTCGTGACCCCCGAGGAGTACGACCAGCACCTCGAGGACCTCATCGACCGCGGCCAGGCCGGCCAGCTGCCGGCGGAGCTGGGGCCGAAGCCGGGCCTCGACGACTCCCGCCAAAGCACCCTGGAGGGTGACCAGTGACGCTCCTCGAGGAGCCCCGCGCCTCGGCGTCGGGGGCGATCCCGACCCGCCGCTCGCTCGGCAGCGTGGTGGTCAAGTGGGTGACGTCGACCGACCACAAGGTCATCGGCTACCTCTACCTCGCCACCTCGTTCCTCTTCTTCCTGCTCGCGGGCGCCATGGCGCTCGTCATGCGCACCGAGCTGGCGCGCCCGGGCATGCAGATCCTCGGTGAGGAGCAGTACAACCAGCTCTTCACCATGCACGGCACGATCATGCTGTTCCTCTTCGCGACCCCGCTGTTCGTCGGGTTCGGCAACGTGATCGTCCCGCTGCAGATCGGCTCGCCCGACGTGGCGTTCCCGCGGCTGAACATGTTCAGCTACTGGCTGTTCCTCTTCGGCGGGCTCATCACCGTCGGCGGCTTCCTCACCCCGGAGGGGGCGGCGGCCTTCGGCTGGACGGCGTACACCCCGCTGTCGACCGCGGTCTTCTC
The DNA here is from genome assembly GCF_003594885.1 of Vallicoccus soli. Lineage (NCBI taxonomy): Bacteria > Bacillati > Actinomycetota > Actinomycetes > Motilibacterales > Vallicoccaceae > Vallicoccus > Vallicoccus soli. Next base: position 293,225 of record NZ_QZEZ01000002.1, on the reverse strand, counting down.
CCCGGGGCACGGCGCGGACATGTGGGTGCTCGGCCTGGTGCTCTCCGGCCTGGGCACGATCCTCGGGTCCGTCAACTTCATCACGACGATCTTCTGCATGCGCGCGCCCGGCATGACGATGTTCCGGATGCCGATCTTCACCTGGAACATCCTGCTCACGAGCGTCCTGGTGCTCATGGCCTTCCCGGTGCTCGCAGCGTCGCTGCTCGCGCTCCACGCGGACCGCGCGTTCGGTGCGCACGTCTTCGACCCGGAGTCGGGCGGGGCGATCCTCTGGCAGCACCTGTTCTGGTTCTTCGGGCACCCCGAGGTCTACATCATCGCCCTGCCGTTCTTCGGCATCATCACCGAGATCCTGCCGGTGTTCAGCCGCAAGCCGGTCTTCGGCTACAAGGGCCTGGTCTTCGCCACCATCGCCATCGCCGGCCTCTCGGTCGCGGTGTGGGCGCACCACATGTTCGTCACCGGCGCGGTGCTCCTGCCGTTCTTCAGCTTCATGACGTTCCTCATCGCGGTGCCCACCGGCGTGAAGTTCTTCAACTGGGTCGGCACCATGTGGCGCGGCTCGATCACCTTCGAGACGCCGATGCTCTGGGCGATCGGCTTCCTCGTGACGTTCCTCTTCGGCGGGCTCACCGGCATGATGCTCGGCTCGCCGCCGCTGGACTTCCACGTCTCGGACACCTACTTCGTCGTCGCCCACTTCCACTACGTGGTCTTCGGCACCGTCGTGTTCGCGATGTTCGCCGGCTTCTACTTCTGGTGGCCGAAGTTCACCGGGACGATGCTCGACGAGCGCCTGGGCAAGCTGCACTTCTGGACGCTCTTCGTGGGCTTCCACCTCACGTTCCTCGTCCAGCACTGGCTGGGCGTGGAGGGCATGACCCGCCGCTACGCGGACTACCTCGCGGCGGACGGCTTCACCGGCCTCAACATGATCTCGACGGTCGGGTCGTTCCTCCTCGGCGCCTCGACGCTGCCGTTCCTCTACAACGTGTGGAAGACGGCCAAGCGCGGCCGCAAGGTCACGGTCGACGACCCGTGGGGGTACGGCGCCTCGCTCGAGTGGGCGACCTCCTGCCCGCCGCCGCGGCACAACTTCACCCAGCTGCCGCGGATCCGCTCCGAGCGCCCGGCGTTCGACCTGCACCACCCGGAGGTCGTCGCCGTCGACACGCCGACGCCCGACCGGGGGGTCCTCGACCAGTTCCTCGGCGAGCCCGACCTGGGGGAGCGCAAGTGAAGATCGAGGGGATGCTCTTCGCCTGCGGGACCGTCTTCTACGCGGTCGTCGCAGTGATCTACTTCCTGCTCTCGCGGGAGCCGGTCGGCACGACGGCGCTGGCCCTCACGGCCGGCCTGGCGTTCCTCGTCGGGTTCTACGTGCTCTTCACCGGCCGCCGCGTCGGCGAGCGCCCCGAGGACCGGATCGACGCCGAGATCGAGGAGGGCGCCGGCGAGCTCGGGTTCTTCAGCCCGCACAGCTGGTGGCCGCTGTACGTCGCCGTCGGCGCCGCCGTCACCACCCTCGGCCTGACCTTCGGCTTCTGGCTCAGCTACATCGGCGTGACGATCCTGGGCCTGTCGATCATCGGCCTGGTCTTCGAGTACTACCGCGGGGAGCACGCGCACTGAGCGCCCCCACCCGCTGACGACGGCCCCCGCCCCGGACCCCGGGACGGGGGCCGTCGCACACCTCGCCCCACCCCGCCGTGATCATGCGCTCGTGGTGCGCAGGCCCCCGGGTCGCGGAGGCGGGATGCCCCGCCGGAGACCCCGCCGTGATCATGCGCTCGTGGTGGCGCAGCCCCCCGGGTCGCGGACTCGGGGACGGCCCCGCCGGAGACCCCGCCGTGATTATGCGCTCGTGGCGCGTTCGGACCGCGGCCCGCCCCCCCGCCGCGATCATGCGCCTCGTGGCGCCCCTAGGCCCCGCAGCCGCGGACCGTCCCACCTCGATCGTGCGGTCGTGAGCATGCGGTCGAGGCGGAGCCCGACGAGCCTCCCTGAGCCGACGACGGAGGAGCGGAGGCACCGCTGGAGGTCGTCGCCGGCAGTGGTGCAGGCCGGACATCGCCCCGCCGAGGCATGCAGGCCACCCCCGACCCGCCGTGATCGTGCGCGCGGGGGGACGGTGATCCCGGGGGCCGCGTCCTCAGGGCCTCCTGCGTGCCCGCCGGCGGTGCCGTTCGCGCAGCCACAGGTGCAGCGGGAGCCCGGCCGAGGGGCCGGCCAGCGTCGCGAGCGCGACGGCTGCGCGCTGCCGGGCGGGCAGCTCGTCGTCCAGCGCGGACAGCGCCAGCACGGCCGCAGCGCTGACGACGACGTCCCACCCGAAGAAGGCGCCGGCCCTGCTGCTGCCGAGCTGCCGCGCCAGGAGACGGGCGTCGGGCCCGTGCTCGACGAGCCACGGCAGCCCGTGCCGGTACGGCAGCACCACGCCCGCCACCGCGAGCCCCAGGTACGTCCGCTCCCGTGCCCGCTCCACGTGCCCTCCTGTGCGTCCGCGTGCCTCCCTGGGTACACGGGCACCTCCCGGCCGGCAAGGCCCGCTCCGGGCTCTGAGGGCCGTCCTGGCCGGTGCTGCCAGCCGTCCCACGAGGTCGCCCCCTGCGCGCACCTATGCGGGCTGTGACGGGGCCGGCTCAGCCGCCGGCTGGTCGCGGTCCCACGCGCGCTGGCCGGCAGGGCCCGTACCTCCGCTGCAGGGCCACGGGACGCAGCGGAGGTGTCGAGGTTGCCGAGCGGGAGCGGGCTCGGGGCGGACGCCCCGGCAGGGCCCGCCGCGGCGGCGCGCCACCTGTGCATGATCGCGGCGGGGAGAGGGCTCGTCGACGGCGGGCCTGTGCCGCCGGCTCGGGGTGCCCGCGGTCACCGCCGCTCGAGCCGCCGCTCCGCGCTCCAACCCCAGAGGCCAGGGGGCCTGCACCGGCTCAGTCCTGGCTGGTCGCCCCGCACGCCGCGCCGAGGCCATCTGAGCCCGTACGTCGACGCAAGGGCCACCGGACGCCGCGGAGGCGCCTGGTTCTGCGGGACGGGCTCTCTTGGGCAGCGCCCGGCAGCGCTCGGCTGCGGCAGTCCCGCCACCTGCGCATGATCGGTGCGGGGGGAGAGGGGCGGTGGCGGGTCGGTGGGCCGCCCGCGGACGGCCGCTCGCGCTCCGCCGCGCCGGCGACCCAGGTGCCCGCCGGCCCGGGCGTGCGGGTGCCGGACAGGGCGTGCGGGTGCCGGACAGGGCGTACGAGCCTGGGTCGGCACGCGTACGGGTGCCTCACGTGGTCACCACGACCCCCGGACGCGCCGGAGGCCGGCCCGCGGTGCGGGACCGGCCTCCGGTCGGTGGTGCTGCTCGCGGCTCAGTGGCCGCCGTGGCTGGCCTCGAGCTCGCGGACCTCGTCCGGCGTCGGGGGCTCGACCCGGTCGCCGAAGTAGAACCGGGAGACGCGGGCGCGCAGCCGGTGGTGCAGGGAGCCGGGGCGGCGCACGCCGTTCTCGTCGGTCGCCGGGCCCAGCTCCAGCGGGCGCTGGACCTCCTGCTGGGTGAGCACCCAGGCCTCGGCCGGGGTGACCGGCTCGTGGACCTCGACGAACTCGCCGTTGGGGAGGCGCTGGATGATGCCCGTCTCGCGCCCGTGCAGGACCTTCTCGCGGTCGCGCCGCTGCAGGCCGAGGCAGATGCGCTTCGTGATGACGAAGGCGATCGGCGGTGCCACGAAGAGCAGGATGCGCGTCGCCCAGGTGATCGCGTTGATGGAGACGTTGAACGTGATCGCGAGGATGTCGTTGCCGCCGTTCGCGAAGAGGATCGCGAAGAACACGAGCGACATGACGCCCAGGGCGGTGCGGGTCGGCTGGTTGCGCGGCCGGTCGAGGATGTGGTGCTCGCGGCGGTCGCCGGTCACCCACGCCTCGATGAAGGGGTAGAAGATCATCAGCGTGAAGAGGATGCCCGGGAGCACCATCGCCGGGACGATGATGTTCCAGCTGATCGTCACGCCGAAGACCGTCGTCTCCCAGTTGGGCATGGAGCGGACCGCGCCGTCCAGGAAGCCCATGTACCAGTCGGGCTGGGAGCCCGCCGTCACCTGCGTCGGCTCGTACGGGCCGTAGCCCCAGATCGGGTTGATCGTGGCGATCGCGGCGAGCAGGGCCATGACGCCGAAGACCAGGAAGAAGAAGCCGCCCGCCTTGGCGATGTAGACCGGCATCAGCGGGTAGCCGACGACGTTCTTCTCGGTCCGGCCCGGGCCCGGGTACTGGGTGTGCTTGTGGAAGAACACCAGCGCCAGGTGCGCGGTGATGAGCGCCAGGAAGATCGCCGGCAGCAGCAGCACGTGGATCGTGTAGAGGCGCGGGATGAACGCCGTGCCCGGGAACTCGCCGCCGAAGACGAAGAACGAGAGCCAGGTGCCGACCACCGGGATGGCCTGGATGATCGCCTGGGCGATGCGCAGCCCCGTGCCGGACAGCAGGTCGTCGGGCAGGGAGTAGCCGGCGAAGCCCTCGACGATGCCGAGGATCAGCAGGATCGCGCCGATGACCCAGTTGAACTCGCGCGGCTTGCGGAACGCGCCCGTGAAGAACACGCGCAGCAGGTGGACCATCATCGAGGCGACGAACAGCAGCGCCGCCCAGTGGTGGATCTGCCGCATGACGAGGCCGCCGCGCACGTCGAAGGAGATCTCGAGCGTCGAGGCGTACGCCTCGGACATGTGCACGCCCTTGAGGGGCACGTACGAGCCCTCGTAGGTCACCTCGGCCACCGAGGGCACGTACCAGAAGGTCAGGAACGTGCCGGAGATGAGCAGGATGATGAAGCTGTAGAGGGCGACCTCGCCCAGCATGAACGACCAGTGGTCCGGGAAGACCTTGCGCAGCAGCTTCTTGCTCTGCGAGGCCACCCCGAGGCGGTCGTCGAGGTACTTGCCCGCGCCCCCGGCGGCGCGCCCGAGAGCGGTCGGCGGGGGAGCGGTGGTGCTCGAAGTGGTGGTGCTCATCCGCGCTCCCAGAAACTGGGCCCAACGGGCTCCTGGAATGGCTGCCTCGCCACCAAGTATCCCTCCTCGTCGACCGAGATCGCGAGTTGGGGCAGGGGGCGGGCGGCAGGGCCGAAGATGACCTTGGCGTCCTCGGTGACGTCGAAGGTCGACTGGTGGCACGGGCACAGCAGGTGGTGCGTCTGCTGCTCGTAGAGGGCCACCGGGCAGCCCATGTGCGTGCAGATCTTGGAGTAGGCGACGATGCCGTTGTAGCCCCACTCCTGCTCCTTCTCGGAGAGGATCTCCTCCACCTCGAGGCGCATGAGCAGCACGGAGGCCTTGGCCTTCTCGTTGAGGACCTCGCCCTCGGCGCTGTCCTCCTCCAGGCCCTCGGGGAGCACGTGGACGACCGAGCCGATGGCGACCTCGTCGGCGCGGATCGGCAGCCCGGCCGGGTCGGTGACCAGGCGGGTGCCCTCCTGCCAGAGGGTCTCGCTGATGATCTCGTACGGCGGCGGGGCGTCGCCGCGGATCCAGGTGTCGCGCAGCGAGACGACGGCGGGGATCCCGAGCGCGCCGAGGGAGGCGGTGAGGGACCCCCAGATCATCTTGCGGCGGCCGAAGCCGGTGGCCTCGCCGCCCTGGCGCAGCACCTCGGCGGCCTCGGCGCGGTCCTCGTCGCTGGACGCGACGACGTGGCGCTCCTCGACGACCTCGTCGTCGGGCATGAGCTTCTTCGCCCAGTGCACCGCGCCGGCGCCGATGAAGAACAGCGCCATCGCCAGGCCGAGGCCGGTGAGCAGGCGCGAGTAGACGAGGTTCTCGCCGCTGGTCAGCGGGAACGCGAAGTAGGCGACGACGAAGAGGACCGTGCCGAGGAACGAGAGCAGGAAGAGGAAGCTCACCTGCCGCTCGGCCCGCTTGGCGGCCTTGCGGTCGATGTCGGTCAGGCGGTGGACGTGCGCCGGCACGCCCGGGTCGGTGAAGCGGGTGGCGAGGCCCTGGCCGGGCTCCGCGCCGGTCTCGGTGCCGTGCGGGGCGTAGCCCGCCGCCGCCTGCACCGCCGCGTGCGTGCCGGCGTCAGCGGCGCTCGCGCGCCCCGCTCCGGAGCCCGGCGTGCCCTGGTTCTGACTCAATGCGACTTCGCCCCCAGCCAGACCGCGACCGCGATGAGGCCGCCGATCCCGACGATCCAGATGAACAGGCCCTCGCTCACGGGGCCGACCCGACCGAGCGTCACCCCGCCGTACTCCGGCTGGTTCTGGATCTGCTCCAGGTAGGCGACGACGTGCTTCTTCTCCTCGGCCGTCAGCGAGGCCTCGGAGAACACCGGCATGCTCTGCGGGCCGGTGAGCATGGCCTCGTAGACGTACTTCGGGTCCACGCCGGCCAGCGAGGGGGCGTACTTGCCCTCGGTGAGGGCGCCGCCGGCGCCGCTGGCGTTGTGGCACATGGCGCAGTTCGTGCGGAACAGCTCGCCGCCCTCGGCGATCTGCTCGTCCTCGACGTCCTGCACCTCGTAGAGCTCGGGCTCGGGGATCGAGGGGCCGGGGCCGAGCGAGGCGACGTACGCCGCCATGGCGTCGATCTCGTCCTGCGTGAAGACGCGCTTGGCCTTGGGGACCTGCACGACCTGCGAGCTGTACGCCGGCATGCGGCCGGTGCCGACCTGGAAGTCGACCGACGCCGCGCCCACGCCCACGAGGGGCGGGCCGTCGGAGCTGCCCTGGGCCTGCAGGCCGTGGCAGGTCGAGCAGTTCGTGAGGAAGAGCTCGCGCCCCTCGTCGACCAGGTCGGTCCCCGAGGCGGTCGTCTCCGACGCCTCGGTCCGCTGCGGCGAGAGCACCGCGAAGAGCCCGCCCATGAGGACGAGGCCCAGGAGGATCACGGCGTACGCCGCGGCCGGGCGGCGCCGTCGTACGGAGTGGGAGGTCACGCGGAGGGGTCCCTACTGGATGAGGTAGATGGTCGCGAACAGGCCGATCCACACGACGTCGACGAAGTGCCAGTAGTAGGACACGACGATGGCGCTGGTGGCCTGCTCGTGGGTGAAGCGCCGGGCGACGTAGGTCCGCCCGAGCACGAGCAGGAAGGCGAGCAGGCCGCCGGTCACGTGCAGGCCGTGGAAGCCGGTGGTCAGGTAGAACGACGTCCCGTACGCGTCCGAGCTCAGCGTGAGGCCCTCGCGGATCAGCTCGGCGTACTCGAACACCTGGCCGCCGATGAAGAAGGCGCCCATGAGGAACGTGATGACGAACCAGCGCCGCAGGCCCTCGACGTCGCCGCGCTCGGCCGCGAAGACGCCGAGCTGGCAGGTCACCGACGACAGCACGAGGACCGTCGTGTTGGTCGCCGAGAACGGGATGTTGAGCAGCTCGGTGCGCTCGGCCCACAGGGTCGGGTCCACCGAGCGGTGCGTGAAGTAGATCGCGAACAGCGCCGCGAAGAACATCAGCTCCGAGGACAGCCACACGATGGTGCCCACGGAGACGAGGTTGGGACGTTCGGCCGGGGCGTGGACCGCCTGGCCGCCTACCGCTGTCGCTGTCGCCACGGGCGCCATTATTGCTGCGGCCCCCGGCGAGCACACGTCGGGGGGCCGCGTGTCACCGTCCGGTCGCGCTGCGCCGCCGCGCCGCCCGTCCGGCGCCGGTGCCCGCCCGGGGTCCGTCGAGGGAGGTCGCTGTGCTGCGCAGGCTGCTGGACCGCGCGCTGGGGCGCCGCCGCGACGAGGGGCCCGCCCTGGCCGACGACGGGACGCTGCAGGTGGTGGGCGCCTCGTGGGACCCCGCTGCCGCGGACTCGGCCGTGCTCGCCCGCCTCGGCGAGGGGGGCCTCGACCTGGACCGGCCGCTGCTCGTGCGGCACCACCTGCGGCTGCCGGCCCGGGCGCTGGACGAGGCCGCGGGCCTGCTCGCCCAGGACGGCTGGGCGCTGCGCCCGGACGGGCCGGCGGAGGAGGACGCGTCGGCGGGGCAGGACGCGTCGGCGGGGCAGGGCGCGGCGGAGGGGCAGGACGGGCAGCCCCAGGGGCTGGTCCGCGCGCGGGCGAGCCGCCCGGAGCGCGTGACGGGGCTGTCGCTGGCGCAGCAGCGCTCGCGGATGGCGGGCCTCGCCCAGCGGCTGGGCGGCGACGTCGACGGCTGGGACCTGCTGGCCCCGCCGGGCGCCGGGCCCGACCGGCCGGGCCCGGGGCCCGGCTGAGGGAGCGCGGCCGAGGGAGCCCGGCGGAGGGAGTCCGGCCGACGGGGCCGCCGACAGAGCCGGATCGGGGGAGCGCGGCTCGGGAGGCCCGAGGGGCCGTGGCGTCCGGCCCGGTGCCGTCCCCGGGGCCGTACGGCGCGCCCCGCCGCCCGGCGGGTGCCCGGCAGTAGCATGCGCGCGATGAGCAGCGACCTGCCCCCCAGCACCCCGCAGGCCCCCGCGCCGGGCGGCGCGCAGGACGCCGGGCCCGGCGCGCCGGACGCCGCCGTGCAGGCGGCGCTCGACCCGACGACGACGGACGCACCGGCCCCGCGGCAGGCGCCCCCGGCGCCCGAGCGGCGGATGACGGTGCTCGTCTACAGCGACGACGCGGGGACCCGCCAGCGGGTGCGGCTCGCCCTCGGGCGCCGGCCCGCGGCGGACGTCCCGCTCGTCGACGTCGTGGAGTGCGCCACGGCGCCGGCCGTGGTGTCGCGCACCGACGCCGGGGGCCTGGACCTGCTGGTGCTCGACGGCGAGGCCGCGCCCGCCGGCGGACTGGGGCTCTGCCGCCAGCTCAAGGACGAGGTCTTCCAGTGCCCGCCCGTGCTCGTGCTCACCGGGCGGGTCCAGGACGGCTGGCTCGCCGCGTGGTCCCGCGCCGACGGCGCGGTCGCGCACCCGCTCGACCCGGTGGCGGTCGCCGCTGCCGCCGCCGAGCTCCTGCGGGCCCGGGCCGCGCGCACCGCGCCGGCCGGGCGCTGAGGGCCGTGGCGGTGCAGGAGGGCCCCGCCGCGCCCGCGCGCGAGCCGCTGCGCACCTGGCCGTCGGTGCTCGCCGCGCTGCTCGCCGGGCGCGCGCTGAGCGAGGACGAGGCGGCCTGGGCCATGGGCGAGGTGATGCGCGGGGAGGCCACGCCCGCGCAGGTGGCGGGCTTCGTCGTCGCGCTGCGCGCCAAGGGCGAGACGGTCGAGGAGGTCAGCGGGCTGGCCGCCACGATGCTCGACCTGGCCGTGCCCGTCGCCGTGCCCGCCGGGCTCGGTCCGGTCGTGGACATCGTGGGCACCGGCGGCGACCGGGCCCAGACGGTCAACATCTCGACGATGGCCGCGCTCGTCGTCGCCGCGGCGGGGGTGCCGGTCGTCAAGCACGGCAACCGGGCCGCGTCCTCGCTGTGCGGCGCCGCGGACCTGCTGGAGGAGCTCGGGGTCGTCATCGACCTGCCGGCGGACGACGTCGCCGCGGTCGTCGCGGAGGTCGGCATCACGTTCTGCTTCGCGCCGACCTTCCACGCGTCGATGCGCCACGCCGCGGTGCCGCGCCGCGAGCTCGGCGTGCCCACGGTGTTCAACTTCCTCGGCCCGCTCACGAACCCGGCGCGCCCCGCGGCGCAGGCGGTCGGCTGCGCCGACGCGCGGATGGCGCCGGTCATGGCGGGCGTGTACGCCGCCCGCGGTGCCTCCGCCCTCGTCTTCCGCGGCGACGACGGGCTCGACGAGCTGACCACCACGACCACCTCGCGGGTGTGGGTCGTGCGCGACGGGCGCGTCGGCGAGACCGTCGTCGACCCCTCCCGGCTCGGGCTCGCGCCGCCGGCGCCGGGCGCCCTGCGCGGGGGGCGGGCCCCGCACAACGCGCGGGTCGCCCGCGAGCTGCTCGCCGGCGATGCGGGGCCGGTGCGCGACGCGGTGCTGCTCAACGCCGCCGGGGCGCTCGTGGCCGCGGGGGCGGTGCCCGCCGGCGCCGCGGGGGACGACCTGCACGGCCCGCTCGCCGCCGGTCTGGAGCGCGCCGCCGCCGCCGTCGACTCCGGCGCGGCCGCCGCGCTGCTCGAGCGCTGGGTGGCGGCCACCCGGTCCCGCGGGGGCTGACGGCGCGGCCCGCCGTGGCGGGGCCGCCGGGACGTGGGGCCGCCGGGACGGCGGGCCCGCCGCGGCTGGGCCGCCGGGCGTCGGGCCGGCTGGCGACCGCTCGTCGGGCGCTCAGTCGGCGTCGGGCATGCCCAGGGAGAAGGCGGCGTCGAGGTCGTGCCGCGAGTAGGCGCGGAAGGCGATGTGCGTCTCGCTGCTGCGCACGCCGGGCACCTTGTTGAGCCGGTCGGCGATGACCTCCGCGAGCTGGTCGTGCTCGCGCACCCGCACCATGGCGATGAGGTCGACGTCGCCGGTGACCGAGTAGACCTCGCTCACGCCCTCGAGGTCCGCGATCTCCGCGGCCACCTCCGGGATCCGGTCGACCTCGGCCTCGACGAGCACGATCGCGGTGAGCACGGGACCTCCGGTGGGACGGCTGCGGTGCGCCGAGCGTAGTGCCGCGGGTGCCCGCGAGGGCCCGCGGCGCCTCCCGCACGGACCGCGCGGAGGCGCCGGACCGGGGGCAGGGGCGGGGTCACACGGCGAGCCGGCTGCCCGCGGCCACCGGGCGCGACGCCATCGGCAGGTGGCGGCGGTCCTCGAACGGGGCGGCGGCGCCGCGGGCCTCGTCCGCGGCGTCGAGCAGCGCCCGGTGCGCACCGGCGCCGAAGGCGGGGGAGGTCCACTCGCCCTCGACCTGGACCAGCCGGGTGCCGGGCTGCTCGACCCACCGCAGCACGCACTCCGTCTCCTCCGCGGTGGCCGCCGGGGTCGGGGTGAGCCCGGGGAGCACTGGCTCGACGACCTCGCCGGCCGCGACGAGCGCGCGGACCGCCGGCCACGGGTCGACCCCGCGCTCGACCACGGCGCTGCCGCACAGCCGGCCCCAGCGCACCAGCGCGAGCTCCCAGCCCAGCTCGGGCGTCGGTCGGGCGGCCACGACCTCGGGGCAGCGGGTGAGCCCGGCCAGCCGCTGCATGCGCGCGGCGGCCCGCACGAGGGCCGTGAGGCGGTCGCGCTGGGCGGCGGCCTCCTCGAAGCGCTCGCCGGCCGCGAGCGCGGCGATGCGCGCGCTGAGCGCCCCGACGACCGGCCGGGCGTCGCCGGTGAAGGCGGCGCGCACCGTGGAGGCGTGCACCGCGTAGGACTCGCGGCTCTGCCGGCCCTCGCAGGGCGCGCCGCAGCGCCCGATCTCGGCGAGGACGCAGGCGCTGCCGCGGCCCGAGGCGGACAGGCGCTGGGTGCACTGGCGCAGGGGCACCGCCTCGTGCAGCGCGCTCATCGCCGCGGTCGCGCTGCGCGAGGAGCTGAAGGGCCCGAGGTAGGCGCCCCCGTCGTCGCGCACGTCGCGCACCAGGGACAGGCGGGGGAAGGCCTCCGGGGTGAGCTTGAGCCACGTGACCTTGTCGGGCCGGCGCGAGCGCCGGTTGTAGCGCGGGGCGTGCTCGGCGATGAGCCGCAGCTCGCGCACCTGCGCCTCGAGGGCGGTGGCGCACACGACCGGCGTGACCGACTCCGCCAGCCCCACCATCTCCGCCATCCGGCTGCGGGTCTCGGACGCCGTGAAGTAGGACCGCACGCGGGTGCGCAGGTCCTTGGAGGTGCCCACGTAGAGCACGCGGTCCTGCGCGTCGCGGAAGACGTAGACCCCCGGGGCGTGGGGGAGGCCCTCGGCGAGGTGGCGCTTGCGCCGCTGCGCGGGGCTGACCCGCGAGGTGTAGGTCGCGAGCTCCTCGAGGCTGTGCACCCCGAGCCCGCCGAGGCGCTCGAGCATGCCGTGCAGGACGTCGACCGTGGCCCGTGCGTCGGACAGCGCCCGGTGGTCCGGGGTGGTGCGGGCCCGGAAGACCCGCGCGAGCGTGCCCAGCTTGCAGTTGGGCGCCTCGTCGCGGCTCACGAGCTGGCGGGCGATGCGGGCGGTGTCGAGCACCCGCGGCCCCGGCCAGGGCCGGCCCGTCGCGGCGCACGCCGCCTGCAGGAACCCGACGTCGAAGGGGGCGTTGTGGGCCACGAGCACGGCGTCGGCGCCGAGGAACTCCAGGAACGCGGGCAGGACCGCCTCGATGCGCTCGGCCCCGGCGACCATCGCGTCGGTGATGCCGGTGAGCACGGCGATGAACGGCGGGATCGGCGTGCCCGGGTCGACGAGCGCCTGGAACTCCCCGAGCACCTCGCCGCCGCGCACCTTGACCGCGCCGACCTCGGTGATGGCGCAGGAGGCGGGCGAGCCGCCCGTCGTCTCGAGGTCGACGACCACGAAGGTGGCCTCGCGCAGCGGCGTGCCGAGCTCGTCGAACGTCGCCTGGACGGCGACCGGCGCGGCGACCGGCGCGGCGGCGGGAGCGGGGCGGCGCTGCTGCGGGGGACGTGGTGCGACCTGCATGGCGGGGACCGTAGGCGGCGGGTCCGACAGGTCCGGGGAGGCGCACCGGGGGCCCCGGCGCCCCGGGACCCCGGCGCCCGCGGAGCGCGCGCCGGCCGCGGGCGGGCGCCCCGTACGCTCGGGGCATGCCCGTCCCCCTCCCGGCCACCGGCACCCGCTGGCGCTGCGCGCAGTGCGGCAACCTGACGCGCTTCGACGTCACCCGCTCCACCCGGGTCGTGGAGTACTGGCACGCCGACCTCGCGGGGAACCCCCGCGTGGAGGAGCGCGAGGTCCTGCAGGACACGGTCGAGCGCGTGCGCTGCCGCTGGTGCGACGCCGTCGACTCGGTGCAGGTCGAGCCGGCGCCGGGCGCGGCGGGCGGCTAGGGGTGGGCGCGCCCGCGGCGCCGCAGGGCCCGCCCGGCGCGCTGCCCGAGCCGGTGCGCCAGCGGGTCGTGGCGCTCGCGAGCGAGGCGCTCGACGGGCTCTCCGCGGACGAGGTGCCGGCCTCCCTGCGCCCCTTCCGCCGCTTCGTCACCGCCCGTCGCGCCCACCTGGCGGCCAGCCCCCTCGCCGCCGCGGTCGAGCGCGACGCGGCCTTCCGCGCCCGGGTGGCGGCCTCGGTCCGCACGGCGGTGCCCGAGCTCGCCGCCGCCGTCGACGCGGGCGACCCGCCGGCGGCCGCGGACCCCCACGACGTGGCCGCGCTGGCGCTGCTGCTGCGCCCGGACGGCTGGGAGGCCCTCGTCGAGCGCGCGGCGGGCGCCGCGCTCGAGGCCGGCGAGCGGGCGGCGTCCGCGCAGGCGCAGGAGGCCCTGGCCCGGGCCGAGGAGCAGCTCGCGGCCGCCCGCGCGCAGGCCAGGGCGGACCTCGAGCGGGTCCGGGCCGACGCGGCGGCGCTCAAGGCCGAGGTCGCGACGCTGCGGCGCAGCCTGCACGAGGCGCGCACGGCGCGCCGGGAGGCGCAGGACGCCGCCCGCGCCGCCCAGGAGGAGCTCGAGGTGCTGCGCCGGGCGGCCGCGGCGGCGCAGGGCGCGGCCGACGCGGAGCTGCGCCGCGCCCGGGCCCGGGCGGGCGAGCTCGAGGCGGCCCTGGAGGCCGCGCGCCGGGCGGGGCGCGAGGGGCGCACCTCCGCCGACGCCCGGCTGCGCCTGCTCCTGGACACCCTCCTCGAGGCGGGGCAGGGGCTGCGCCGCGAGCTGGCCCTGCCGCCGGTGGCCCCGGGGGCGCCACGGCCGGCCGACGCCGTCGCCGCGCAGGAGGCGCGGGCCCCGGACGGGGCCGGGGTCACCGACGTCCCGGGCCGCGCGCGGCCCGAGGAGGACCCGGGCGCGCTGGAGCAGCTCCTCGGGCTGCCGCGGGTGCACCTGCTCGTCGACGGCTACAACGTCACCAAGCTCGGGTACGGCGGGCTGCCCCTGCAGGACCAGCGCGAGCGGCTGGTGCGCGGGGCGGCCGCGCTCGCCGCGCGGCACGGCGCCGAGGTCACGGTCGTCTTCGACGGCGCCGACGTCGAGCGGGCCCCGGCGGTGCGCGAGCGCGGCGTGCGGGTGCTCTTCAGCCGGCCGGGGCGGACCGCGGACGAGCTCGTGCGCCGCCTCGTCGCGGCGGAGCCGCAGGGCCGCCCGGTGGTCGTCGTCTCCAGCGACCGCGAGGTGGCCGACGGGGTCCGGGCCCGGGGCGCGCGCCCGGTCGCGTCGGCCGCCCTGCTGCGCCTGCTCGGGCGCGGCTGAGCCCTGCGCCCGCACGGCGGGGCCCCCGCGGCGGGGGAGCGGGCGGGACGAAGCTGTCGGAGGCCGTCCCTAGCGTCCCCGCCCGTCAGCCCGGACGACCGGGCGGGCCCGAGGACTGCGGAGGAGGGGCGCTGTGTTCATCGACTGCGGCACCTGCGAGGTGCGCGACGTGGCGTGCGGCGACTGCGTCGTGACGGTCCTGCTCGGCGAGCCGGGCGAGCTCGACGAGGAGCAGCGGGGCGCGCTCGACGTGCTCGCCGGCTCCGGGCTCGTCCCGCCCCTGCGGCTCGTCGTGGGCGTCGACCCGCCGCGCGGGCACCGCCCGCCCGAGGCGGCGGCCGGGTGACGGGGCGTGGCGGGTGACGGGCGTGGCGGGTGACGGGCGTGGCGGGCGCCCGGCCGGCCGCCGCGGCCCGTGTGGGATCCCTCACGGCTTCCCCGTGCTCCCCGTGCGCCTGACCTGCACCGACGGTCACCTCCTTGACCTGCGCATCACCTTGCAGGGCGAGTCTTGACGCGATCGGGGTGTGAGCGGCTTGGTCGCCCGTCCACGCGTGGTTAACGTTCTCGCCGACCACCCGGTCCGGCGTCGCTGACAGCAGCGGCCACGGGTGGTCCCGTCGAGTCCAGCGCCGCGCGCAGCCGCGCGGCGCGGAGCCGGGGACCCACTCGTCCCGGGGCGAATCGACGTGCGGGCGGCACCCCTCGCGGGGCGCCGGTGCACGCGTAGGGCGCTCCCTTCGCCCGAGCCCGTCAGCTCACCCGGTAGGCGGTCGAGGGAAGAGGAGTCCCGCCCCCGTGGCGCTACGCCGTCAGCTCCGCCCTGCCACCGCTCTGGTGGCCCTGTGCAGCGCCGCGCTCAGCGGCGCCGTGCTCGTCCCCGGGACCGCCCAGGCGGACCCCCGGCCCACGCTGGCGCAGGTGCAGCGGCAGGTCGACGCCCTGGAGCGCGAGGCGGAGGTCGCGGCCGAGCGGGTCAACGCCGCCGCGGACGCCGCCGACGCGGCGCAGGCCCGCCTCGCGGTGGTCCGGGCCCAGGTGGCCCGCACCGAGGCGCGCCTCGCCCGGGCCCGCACCGCGGCCGGCGAGCTGGCCGCGGCGAACTACCGGGCCGGCGGCGTCTCGCCGGTGCTGCACGTCCTCTTCGCCGAGGACGCGGGGCAGTTCCTCGACCGCGCCGCGTCGGCAGGGCGCATCGCCGAGCGGCAGAGCGAGGTCGTGGAGCAGGTCGCGACCGCGCAGGCCGCCGTCGACGAGCGCCGCGCCGCCGTGGCCGCCGAGGTCCGCCGGCTCGCCGAGATCGAGAGCCGGCGCGTGGCCGACCAGCGCTCGGTGCAGGACCGCGCCGAGCGCGCGCAGGCGCTGCTGGCCACCCTGCAGGAGGAGGAGCGCCGGCGCATCGCCCGCGCGGAGGCCCGCGCCGCGGCCCGCGCCGCCGAGGCGGCCCGGGCCGCCCGCGACGAGCTGCGCGCCGTCCCCGCCGACGCCTCGGACGCCTCGGACTCCTCGGACTCCCCGGACGAGGGCGCCGCGCCGGCGTCGTCGGGCTCGCAGCAGGACGCGCCGTCCTCCGGCTCCTCGTCCGCCTCGGGCGCCGCCGCGGTGGCGGTCGAGACCGCGCTGGCCCAGGTGGGCGACAGCTACGTCTACGGCGCCACCGGCCCGAGCTCGTTCGACTGCTCGGGCCTCACCGGCTACGCGTGGGCCGCGGCCGGCGTCGACCTGCCCCGCTCCTCGAGCGCGCAGTACGCCGCGGGCACCAAGGTGTCCAAGTCGGACCTGCAGCCCGGCGACCTCGTCTACTACTACAGCCCGATCAGCCACGTCGGCATGTACATCGGCGACGGCATGATCGTGCACGCGGCGAACCCGCGCTCCGGCGTCGGCACCGCCCCGCTGGACTCGATGCCGTACGTGGGGGCCACCCGCCCCTGAGGCACGGCCCCCGCCGGCACCCGCACCACCAGCGCGCCCCGACGTCCCGCCCGGACGCCGGGGCGCGCTGCTGCGGCCCTCCGCGCCCCCCGCGCCTCCCGCGCGGCCCGGCCGGGCGCCACCGCGCCGCCTACGATCGCGGGGTGGGCCGGCGGAGCGAGCAGGGGGCGCGGGCGCGCCGGCGCCTGGTCGCGGCCACGGCGGCGGCCGGTCTTGTGCTGCTCGGCGGGCTGGCGGTGCTCGACGTGCGCGGGCGCTCCGGGCAGGACGCGGCGCGGGCCCCCCAGGGCGCGCCCACGGCGACGGTCCCCGCCCGTCCCCCCGCGACCGGCCCCGGCTCCACCACCGGCCCCGGCTCCACCACCGGCCCCGGCCCCACCACCGGCCCCGGCCCCGCGGCGCGCACGGCACCGGGCAGCGCACCCGGCGGCGCCGACCCGTCCGGCGGCCCCGGCGGCTCCGGCGGCCCCGGCGGCCTCGGCGGCCCAGGCGGCGCGGTCCCCGGGGCGCGCCCCGGACGCGGCGGCCCCAGCGCGGCCCTGCCGGGCGACGCCGCGGTGCGCGACCTGCTCGCCGCGCGGTCCCGGGCGGTCCTCGACGGCGACGCGGCGGCCTGGATGGGCACCGTCGACGGGGCCGACGCGGAGCAGGTCACCGCGCAGGCCGACCTCTTCGCGCGGCTCGCGCCGCTGCCGCTCGCCGCGTGGGACTACGCCCTCGCCGGGCGCGGCACGGCCGACGCCCGGCGCGGGGAGCGGACGGTGCCGGTCCGGCTGACGTACCGGCTCGAGGGGTTCGACACGCGCGCGGTGGTGCGCGAGCAGCGCCTCGTGGTCGTCGCGGCGCCGGGGGGCCGGGCGCTCGTGCGGGCGGCTGCCGCGACCCCGGGCGTGCCCGACGTGTGGGACCTCGGCCCGGTGCAGGTGCGCGAGGGCCCCCGCTCGCTGGTGGTCGCCCGGGCGCCGCTGCCCGGCGGCGAGGCCGCCCTGGCCCGGCTCGTGGCCGAGGCCGAGCGGGCGGTCGCCGGCGCCTCCGCGCGCTGGTCCTCGCCGTGGCCGGGGCGGGTCGTGGTCGTCGTGCCGGCCGACGCCGCGGAGGCCGGGCGCCTGCTGGCCCGCGACGCGGCGCAGGTGGCCCGGCTCGCCGCGGTCACGACGGGCCTGCCGGGGGAGCACGGCGCGCCCACGGCCGGCGACCGGGTGGTGCTCGTCCCGGGGACGTACCTCGGTCTGGGCGCGCAGGCCCGGCGGGTCGTCCTCACCCACGAGACGGTGCACGTGGCGACCCGCGCCGCCGGGGGCCGCGAGGTGCCGGCCTGGCTGTCCGAGGGCTTCGCCGACGAGGTCGCGTACAGCGCCGAGGGCGTGCCGCCGCGGGTCGTCGCGGCGCCGCTGCTGGCCCTGGTCCGCGCCGGGCGCGGCCCGGCGGGCCTGCCCACCGCCGCGGACTTCGCCACGGGGGCCGGGCTGCCGTACGAGGCCGCCTGGTCGGCGTGCCGCCGGATCGTCGCGGTGCAGGGGCGGGGCGCCCTGGCGGCGCTGTACGCCGCCGTGCAGCGCGACGGGCTGGAGCGCGCGTTCGCCGACGTGCTGTCGACCACGCCGGGGGCCTTCGAGGCCCAGTGGGCGGCGGGCCTGCGCGCGGCCGCGGGGGCGCGGTGAGGCCGGACCCGACGGGCCGGCGCTCCGCGCTGGCCGCCCTGCTCGTGCTCGGCGCGGCGGTGGCCGTCGTCGTCGCGGTCACCACCCCGTGGGACCCCCTCGGCGTCGACGTCCCCGGCGGGCGGGCCCCCGTGGGGCCGGACGGCGACTTCACCGCGGCCGAGGTGGCGCGCGCGGACGCGTACCGGGGCGCGGTGCGCCCGCCCTCCTGGCTCTCGCTGGGCGCCGGGCTGCTCACCGCGCTCGTGCTGGGCCTGACGCCGCTCGGCGGGCGGCTCGTCGCGGCCGCGGCGCGCCCGCTCGGCGGGGGCCGCCGCGCGCGGCTGCTCGCGGGCGGTGCGGGCGTGGTCGTCGTGACCCGGCTCGCGTCCCTGCCGTTCGACGCGCGGGCCGAGCAGGTGGCGATGCGCGCCGGGCTCTCGACCCGCGACTGGCCGGGCTGGCTGCTCGACGTCGGGCGGGGGCTCGCCCTCGACCTGGTCCTGCTGCTGCTCGCGCTCGGCGCGCTGCAGGCGATGGCCCGGCGCTGGCCGCGGCGATGGTGGGCGCCGGCGGCGGGTGCGGGGGCGGCGCTCGTCGTGGCGGTGTCGTTCGCGTACCCGCTGGTCGTCGAGCCGCTCTACAACCGCTTCACCCCCCTGCCGGAGGGGCGGCTGCGCTCGGACCTGCTCGCGCTGGCCGAGCGCGACGGGGTCCCGGTGGCGGACGTGCTCGTCGCCGACGCGTCCCGGCGCACCTCCACGCTCAACGCCTACGTGTCGGGCTTCGGCGCCACGAAGCGGATCGTCGTCTACGACACCCTGCTCGAGCGGGCCCCGCCGGAGCAGGTCGAGAGCGTCGTGGCCCACGAGCTCGGCCACGCCGAGGAGCAGGACGTGCTGCACGGCACGCTCGTCGGGGCGCTCGGCGTGGCCGCCGGGGTCTGCGCGCTGGCCCTCGCCCTGGGCTCGCCGCGCCTGCTGCGCCGGGCGGGCGCGTCGGGCGCGGGCGACCCGCGCTCGACGGCGCTGGCGCTCGCGGTCGTCGCGGTGCTCACCACCGCTGCCGGGCCCGTGCAGCTGCTCGTGTCGCGGCAGGTCGAGGAGCGTGCCGACCTGCACGCCCTCGAGCTCACCCGCGACCCGCTGTCCCTGGCCGAGCTGCAGCGCCGGCTCGCCCTCACCAGCCGCTCCGACCTGACGCCCCACCCGCTCGTCGAAGCCCTCTTCGCCTCGCACCCCAGCGCGCCCGAGCGGATCGCCCGGGCCCGGGACTGGGCGCGGGCCACGACGCTGCCGGGGCGCGGGCCCGCCGTGCCCCCGCCGGGCCCGCTCGCGCCCGGCGGCTAGCGTCGGGGCGTGCCCCAGCCGACCCGCGCGCGTGCGCGCCGCACCCTCGTCGTGACCAACGACTTCCCGCCGCGCCAGGGCGGGATCCAGTCGTTCGTGGCGGCCCTGCTGGAGCGGCTGCCGCCCGAGCGCGTCGTCGTCTACGCGTCGCGGTCCGAGGGCGACGCGGCGCACGACGCCGCGCTGCCCTACCCGGTGCACCGGGACCGCTCGCGGGTGCTGCTGCCCACCCCGCGGGTGGCGCGGCGGGCGCAGCGACTGCTGCGCGAGGAGGGCTGCGACAGCGTGCTGTTCGGCGCCTCGGTGCCGCTGGGCCTGCTCGCGCCGGGGCTGCGCCGCGCGGGCGCGCGCCGGCTCGTCGCCCTGACCCACGGGCACGAGACGTGGTGGGCGCGCGTCCCGGGCGCGCGGGCGGCGCTGCGGCGGGTCGGCGCCGGCACGGACGCGCTGACGTACCTCGGCGAGTGGACCCGCTCGCAGATCGCTCCGGCGCTCGCCCCCGCCGACGCCGCGCGGATGGTGCGCCTGCCCCCGGGCGTGGACGTCGACCGCTTCCGCCCCGGGGCGGGGGGTGCGGCCGTCCGGGCGCGGCTCGGCGTCCCCGGGGACCGGCCGGTGGCCGTCTGCGTGTCGCGCCTCACCCCGCGCAAGGGCCAGGACGTGCTCGTGCGCGCCTGGCCCGAGGTGCTCCGCCGCGTCCCGGGGGCGCTGCTGCTGCTCGTCGGGGGCGGGTCGGACCGGCCGCGGCTCGAGCGGATGGTCCGCGACGGCGGGCTCGAGGGCGACGTGCTGCTCGCGGGGCCGGCGCCGGAGGGCGAGCTGCCGGCCTGGTACGACGCGGGCGACGTCTTCGCGATGCCCTGCCGTGACCGCCGCCGGGGCCTGGAGCGCGAGGGCCTCGGGATGGTCTTCCTCGAGGCGTCCGCCACCGGCCTGCCGGTCGTCGTGGGCGACTCCGGCGGTGCGCGCGACGCCCTGCTCGACGGGCGCACCGGCGTGCTCGTCGACGGGCGCGACGCCGCCGCCGTGGCCCGGGCCGTGGGCGACCTGCTCGCCGACCCCGCCCGGGCGCGGGCCATGGGCGGGCGCGGCCGCGCCTGGACCGAGGAGCAGTGGCGCTGGGAGGGCCTCGTCGCCCGTCTCGACGCCCTGCTGGACCCTCAGGCGGAGGTCGAGACCCGCTCTCGACCGGAGGTCGAGGGTGAGGGCGCGGCGGGCGCGGACAGCCCGAGCGCGACGAGCAGGAGCACGCCGGAGAGCCAGAACTGGTTGTAGAAGGCCTGCTTGTTGACCAGGTTCAGCACGAGCAGGAGCAGCGCCCACAGCAGCGCGAGCCGCGCGGGCGCGGGCTGCTCGCGGCGCACCACGAGCGCGGTGCCGAGCACGGCGACGAGGGTCACGAGCCCGGTGAGCCAGAACGGCGGCTCGTGCCCCTCGCGCAGCAGCGCGATGTAGAGGTTCGGCGACAGCGGCAGCGGCGGGTAGTCGAGCAGCAGCACCACCGTGTCGTGCAGGAAGGCCCCGAGGTCCGCCACGACGAACGGCAGGCACAGCAGGCCGGCCACCGCGGCGGCGGCGGCCGCCCGTACGGGCCCCACGGGGCGCCAGGCGGCGAGCGACGGCAGGAGCAGGGCGAGGTGCTGCTTCGTCGCGAGCCCGGCCGCGAGGGCGCCGACCGCCCCGCCGCGCCGCCCGCCGCCGGCCAGGACGAGCACCGCGGTCAGGGCGCAGAGCAGCAGCGGCTCGGTCCAGGCCTGCTCGGTCTGCACCAGCTGGCCGGGGGTGAGCCACAGCAGCGGCACCAGCGGGCGCGCCGCAGGGCGGCGCCGGGCCAGCAGCCAGCCGGCGAGGAGCAGCGCGAGCAGCAGCCCCCACCGCACGTCGCCGAGCAGCCACTGCACGGGGGCGAGGAGCACCGCCGTCATCGGCAGGTAGGTGAAGGCGTCGCCGACGCCGGGGGAGCCGTACCAGTCGGTCGTGTAGGGGTTGTCGCCGGTGAGCAGGCCGGCGGCGGCGCGGTCGACGGAGTACCAGACGTCGATGCGCGGGACGGGGTCGTACCGGACGGCGAGGGACGTCGTCACGACGAGCGAGGCCCCGGCGACGGCCACGGCCGCCCCGGCGCGGCGCACGAGGAGCAGGGCCGCCGCGGCGACGGCACCGCCCGCGGCGACCGCCGCCGACGCCTGCTGCACGTCGGCGGGCAGGTAGCCGAACCACCGCCCCTGCAGCGCCGCGACGGCGCAGGCGACGAGCGCCGCGGGCGCGGCCCAGCCCGGGAGCGGCCCGAGCCCCGAGCGCCGGGTCGCCACGAGCAGGGCGAGCAGCGCCGGCGCGGCCAGGCCCAGCACCAGCACGGTCAGCGGCTCCCAGCGGGCGATCGAGTGCTGGTTCGCCGCGGACAGGGCCACCCACCCCGCGAGCAGCAGGACGGCGCCGGCGCGCGCCCTCACCGCTGCCACGAGGCCGGGCGGGTCGGCCGGCGCTCGTCCGCGGTGTCGCTGGCCACGAGGTACGGCGGGCGGTGCTGCGCCTCGGCGTAGAGGCGGCCGACGTACTCCCCGAGCAGGCCCAGGCAGAGCAGCTGCACGGCGCCGACGAAGAGCACCGCGACGAACGTCGAGGCCCAGCCCGGCACCGTCGCGCCGGACAGGTGCGCGCCGACGGCGGTGAGCATCGCGAGCAGGCAGACCAGGCTGCCGAGGACGCCGCACCAGGTGGCCACGCGCAGCGGCCGGGCGCTGAAGGAGGTGAGGCTGTCGGTGCCGAGGCGGACCATGCGCGCCAGGGGGTACTTCGAGGTGCCCGCCGCCCGCTCGTCGCGGCGGTAGGCCACCACCGTGCTCGGGTGGCCGAGCCACGGCACGAGCAGGCGGTAGACCCGGTGCCGCTCGGGCAGCGCCGCGAGCTCGTCGACCACGCGCCGGCTCAGCAGCCGGAAGTCGCCGGCGTCCGCGGGCACGTCGGCGCCGGCCTCGCGGCGCATGAGCCCGTAGTAGAGGCCGGCGGTGCGCCGCTTGAACCAGGTGTCGCTCGTGCGGTCGTCGCGCACGCCGTAGACGACGTCGACGCCCTCCCGC
The DNA here is from genome assembly GCF_003594885.1 of Vallicoccus soli. Classification (NCBI taxonomy): domain Bacteria; kingdom Bacillati; phylum Actinomycetota; class Actinomycetes; order Motilibacterales; family Vallicoccaceae; genus Vallicoccus; species Vallicoccus soli. Next base: position 271,109 of record NZ_QZEZ01000002.1, on the reverse strand, counting down.
CGCGCCGCCGTGAGCATCACCGGCACCAGCTCGGGCGGGTCCTGCAGGTCCGCGTCGATGCTCGCCACCCAGGCGCCGCGGCTGCGGTCGAGCCCCGCGGTCAGCGCCGCCTGGTGCCCGCAGTTGCGGCGCAGGCGGACCACCCGCAGCTGCGGCCACCCGGCGCGCAGCGCCTCGAGCAGGCGCGGGGTCGCGTCGCGGCTGCCGTCGTCGACGACCACGACCTCGTACGGCTCCCCGAGCGGGTCGAGCGCGGCGCGCAGCCGGGCGGCGAAGAGCTCGAGCACGTCCTCCTCGTCGTACACGGGGACGACGACGCTCAGCTCCAGCGGCTGCGGCGGCTGCGGCGGCTGCGGCGGCGGCGGCGGCGGGGGCTGCACTGCGGACCGGGACAGCGGGGGCTCCTCGCGCGCTGGTGCAGGATGGCTCGCCGTGGAGGCTACCGAGGTCCGCAAGCTGGCCGCGCTGGAGGACCGCCACTGGTGGTACGCCGAGCGCCGCGCCCTGCTGCGCCGGCGGGTCGCGGCCGCCGGCGCGCGCGGGCCCTCGCTCGACATCGGCGCCGCCGGGGGCGGCAACACGCGCGTGCTGCGCGAGCTCGGCCTGGCGCCGGTCGCGCTCGAGCACGGGGCGGAGGGCGCCGAGGTGGCCCGCGACCGCGGCCTCGACGTGGTCCGCGGGGACGCGCAGGCGCTGCCGGTCGCGTCCGGCGCCCTCGGCCTCGTCGTCGCGTTCGACGTCCTCGAGCACCTCGAGGACGACGCGGCGGCGGTGCGCGAGGTGGCGCGCGTGCTGCGCCCCGGCGGCACCTTCCTCGTCGCGGTCCCCGCCGACATGCGGCTGTGGTCCGCGCACGACGAGGCGGTGGGCCACGTCCGCCGGTACGACCGCGCCGGGCTCGTCGCCGCCGTCGTCGCCGGCGGGCTCGTCGTGCAGGACGTGACGAGCTGGAACGTGCTGCTGCGCCCGGCGGTCCGGTTCCGCCGCCGCGCGTCGACCGGCAGCGACCTCGACGACGTGCCCGCGCCGCTCAACGCCGCCCTGCGCTCGGTCGTCGTCGCCGAGCGGGTGCTGCCCGTCGGGCGGCTGCCCGGGGTCTCGCTCCTGCTCACGGCGCGCAGGCCGGCGTAGCGCGCCGCTCAAGCCGGGGCCGTCGACGGCCGACCCCCGTGGAGTGAGCACCGGTACGTCCGCCCCCGCGCGCTGCCCGTCCTGCGGCACGCCCCCCGCGCCCGGGGCCGCGTGGTGCCTGCTCTGCTACGCGCCCTTCGCGGCCCGGCAGGACGTGGACGCCCCGGAGGCGGCCCCGGGGACCGCGGGCGCTGCGCCGGTGCCCCCGGGCGGAGCCGCCGCGGCCCCGCTGGACGCCCCCGGGCGGCGGGACGACGCGCCCGACGACCTCGCCGAGCGGGCCGACGCGCTGCTCGCCCGGCTCGCCGCGGAGACCGCCGCGCCGCCCGTGGCCGGGCCGCTGGCGCCCCTGCTCGGGACCCGCGCCGGGCGGGCCGGGCTGGCCGCGGGGCTCGTCGTCGTGCTGTCCGTGGCGCTCGTCGTCGCCCTCTCCGTGCTCGGCGCGGTGCTCGGCTGAGGCGCCCCGGGTGACGCTGTAGCCTTCCCGGCGACGATCCGGCGCCACCTGGCGCCCCGGCGGGAGGCAGGTCATGGCGGACCGGACCGAGTCGAGCACGACGGTCGGGGCCAGCCCCGCGCAGGTCATGGCGGTCATCGCCGACATGGAGGCGTACCCGGACTGGAACGCCGAGGTGAAGCGGGTCGAGGTGCTCAGCCGGCACGCCGACGGGCGCCCCGAGCGGGTCCGCTTCGTCCTCGACGCCGGCCTCATCAAGGACACGTACGTCCTCGCCTACGCCTGGACCGAGGCCTCCACCTCGTGGTCGCTCGTCGAGGCCAGCACGCTCACGGCGATGGACGGCTCGTACGCGCTGCGCGAGGTGCCCGGCGGCACCGACGTGACCTACCGGCTCACCGTGGACGTGAAGGTCCCGATGCTCGGGATCATGAAGCGCAAGGCCGAGCAGGTGGTCGTCGACCGCGCCCTCAAGGGCCTCAAGCAGCGCGTCGAGGGCTGAGCCCCGCGTGCGGGCCCTCCTCCTCACCGGGAGCGGCGGCGCCGGGACGAGCACCCTCGCCCGGGCCGCCGCCGCCCGCGCGCGCGCCGAGGGCGCCGACGCGCGGCTGCTCGCGGCGCCGCCGGACGCGGCGCCGGGCGCGGCCGCCTGGGCCGACGTCCTCGCGGTCGGCGCCGCCCTGACGGGGGTGCCCGTCCCGGCGGGCCTCGGCCCCGAGGAGCTGCCCGCGCTGCCGCTCACCGAGGACGTGCGGCTGCTCCTCGCCCTCGCCGCCGCCCTCGACGGCGCGGGCGACCTCGTCGTCGCGGACCTGGGCCCGCTGCCCGCCGCCCGGCGCCTGCTCGCCCTGCCCGGCGCCCTCGCGGGGTGGGTGGACGCGCTCGCCCCCGTCGACGCGCGGCTCGCCCGCGCGCTGGCCGCCCGGGGGCCCGGCGCCCTCGAGGCCCTGGACCGCCTGCGCCGCGCGCTCGACGCCCCCGACCTCCCGGCGAGGTCGAGCCTGCGGGTCGTCGTGCGCCCCGAGGCGGCCGCGGTGGACGAGGCGCTCGCCGCGCTGCCGGCCCTCGCGCTGCTCGGGCACCCCGCGCAGCGGCTCGTCGCCTCGCGGGTGGCCCCGGGCGGCGGCGACGACCTGTGGCGGCACGCGGTCGCCGCGCAGCACGCCGAGCAGGTGCGCCGGCTGCGCGACGCGGCGCCCGTGCCCGTCGACGTCGCGCCGTGGGCGCCGCGCCCGCCCGCCGACGCGGCCGCGCTCGCCGCGCTCGGCGCGCAGGCGCTGCCGGGGGTGCTCGACGCCCCGGCGCCCCCGCTGGTCGTCGAGCCGGCGGGTGAGGGGTACGTCCTGCGCCTCGCCCTGCCCCTCGCGCGCCGCGACGACCTGCTGCTCGGGCGCGTCGAGGACGACCTCGTGCTCGCGCTCGGCGCGCTGCGCCGCCGGCTGCCGCTGCCCGCGGCGCTGCGCCGGTGCACCGTGGAGGGCGCCGCGCTGCGCGGCGGGGAGCTCACGGTGCGCTTCCGGCCCGACCCAGCGCTGTGGCGGACGGCGTGAGCGAGCCCGCGGGCGCCGCGGGGCTGGCGGCCGAGGCCCTGCGCCTGCTCGCCGCCCTCGTCCCGCCCGAGCCGCAGGGGTCGCCGCACCGGCCGCCGTCCGACGTGCCGCCGGGCGTCCCGCACGACGGGCCGCACGACGTCCCGCACGACGGGCCGCAGGACGGGCCGCACGGGGACGGGACCTGCCGGGCCTGCCCGGTGTGCCGGCTGCTCGCCGCCCTGCGCGAGACCCGCCCCGAGGTCGTCGAGCACCTCGGCGACGCGGCGACGAGCCTGCTCGCCGCCCTGCAGGCCTTCCGCGCGCCCGGGCCCGCGGCGCCCGCCGGCGCCCGGCCCGGCGACGGCCCGCGGACGGGCCACGACCCCGGGCCCGGTGACGGACCGGGCCCCGGGGGCGGACCGGGCTCCGGTGGCGGCCCCCGGCCCGGCGCCGACGGCCGGTCCGACCCGGCGCCCGCGCCCCGGCTGGCGCCCGTGCCGCTGGACCCCGACCCGCCGGCGGGCGAGGACCGCGCGGGCCCGCCGGGGCCGCAGCCCCCGCAGCGCTCGCAGACCCCGCAGACCCCGCAGCCCCAGCAGACCGAGCACCCCGAGCACCCCGAGCACCCCGAGCACCCCGACCCCGAGGAGCGGCAGCGATGACGGCCCAGACCGGACCGGCCCACACCATCGGCGTCGACGTCGGCGGCACGAAGGTGGCCGCCGGCCTCGTCGCGCCCGACGGCACGATCGTGGCCAAGACGCGGCGCTCCACGCCGCCGGGCGACACCGGCGCGGGCACGGTCGCGGCGATCGTCGACACCATCGAGGAGCTGCGCGCGGGGGCGCAGGAGGTGGAGGTCCGCGCCGTCGGCATCGGGGCGGCCGGGTTCGTCGACGTCCAGCGCACCACCGTCGTCTTCGCGCCCAACCTCGCCGAGTGGCCCGACGACCCGCTGGCCACGCAGGTGGAGGCCCGGGTCGGGCTGCGCACCGTCGTGGAGAACGACGCCAACGCCGCCGCCTGGGGCGAGGTCGAGCACGGCGCCGGGCGCGGCGAGGCGTACGTCGTGTGCATCACCGTCGGCACCGGCATCGGCGGCGGGATCGTGCTGGGCGGCGAGCTCTACCGCGGGCGCTGGGGCGTCGCCGCCGAGATCGGCCACCTGCGCGTCGTGCCGGGCGGGCGGCCCTGCGGGTGCGGCAACCGCGGCTGCTGGGAGCAGTACGCGAGCGGGCGCGCCCTCGTCCGCGAGGCCCGCACCCGCGCCGAGGAGGACCCGGACCTCGCCCTGGACCTGCTCGCCCTCGGCGACGGGACCATCGAGGGCATCGAGGGCCGGCACGTCACGGCCGCCGCGCAGAAGGGCGACCCGGTGGCGCTCGGCGCCTTCGAGGCCTGCGGCACGTGGCTCGGGCAGGGCATGGCCGACCTCGCCGCGATCCTCGACCCCGGCTGCTTCGTCATCGGCGGCGGCGTCTCCGAGGCCGGCGACGCGCTGCTGGAGCCGGCCCGCCGGGCGTTCCGCGCGGCGCTGACCGCCGGGAGCCACCGGCCGAACGCCGACGTGCGCCGGGCCGTGCTCGGCAACGACGCGGGCATCGTCGGCGCCGCGGCGCTGGCCCGCCGGTGAGCGCGCCCGGGCACGCGACCGGGGACGCGACCGGGACCGCCGCCGGGGGCGCGGGGACGCTGCGCCTGCTGAGCTGGAACGTCCGCTCGCTGCGCGACGACGTGGGGGCGGTCGTCGAGGTGCTGCGCGACCTGCGCCCCGACGTCGTCTGCCTGCAGGAGGCGCCGCGCTTCGGCCGCTGGCGGCACGCGCTGTCCGAGCTCGCGCGGCGCTCGGAGCTCTACGTGACCTGCGGCGGCGCGACGACCACCGGCCCGGCGCTGCTGACCTCGCTCGCCGTCGACGTGCGGGGGACGTACGAGGCGCGCCTGTCGCGCACGCCGCGCCTGCGCCACCGGCTGCACCGGCGCGGGCTCGCGGCGGCCCGGCTGCGCCTGCGCGGGGCGGAGTGGCTCGTCGCCAGCACGCACCTCGGCCTCGACGCGGGGGAGCGGGCGCGGCACGCCGCCGAGGTCGCCGGGCGCCTGGCGGCCTGGCGCGGTGACGGGAGCGCGGCCGTCGTCCTCGCCGGGGACCTCAACGAGGCGCCGGGCGGCCCGGTGTGGTCGCTGCTGGCCGGCGACGACGCGGTCGTCCCGGGCCTCGGTCTGCGCGACGCGCGGGCCGCGGCGCCGGACGGCGGCGACCTGACGTTCCCGGCCCGGGCGCCCCGCCGGCGCATCGACGCGGTGCTCGCCGGGGGGGCGCGGGTCGACGGCTGCGGCGTCCCGGAGCACCTCGACCCGGACCTGCTCGCCCGGGCCACCGACCACCGGCCGGTCCTCGCCCGGCTCACCGCGGCGCGGCCCGCCGCGGGGGAGTGACCCCCGCGCCGGGCTGCCGCGCCGTCAGCGCCCGAGGAGGGCGCGCAGCTCGGTGATGCGCTGGTCGGCCTCCGCGGCGCGCACGCCCTCGGGGACCTCCTCGCCCGCGGCGGCGGCGAGCTCGCGCAGCTCGGCGAGCTGCTCCGCGCCCGCGGGGCGCTCGTCGGCGGGGGTGCTGGGCTCGCTCACGGGTCCTCCCGGGTGGGGTCGTCCTCGACGCCCGGGAGCGTGCTCCGCCGGGGCCCGCCCCAACCCTCAGCGGCGGCGGCGCCCCACGGGCACCACGAGGGGACGGCCCGTGACGGGGTCGGGCAGGACCCGCGCGGCGAGGCCGAAGACCTCCTCGAGCAGCTCCGGCGTGAGCACGTCGCCGGGGGCTCCGGCCGCGACGACGCGCCCGCCGGCCATGACGACGAGCCGGTCGGCGTAGCGGGCGGCCAGGTTGAGGTCGTGCAGGACCATGACGACGGTCCGCCCGAGGGTGGCGTTGAGCTCGTCGACGAGGTCGAGCACGTCGACGGCGTGCGCCAGGTCGAGGTAGGTCGTGGGCTCGTCGAGCAGGAGCACGTCGGTGCCCTGCGCGAGGGCCATGGAGATCCAGGCGCGCTGGCGCTGCCCGCCCGAGAGCTCGTCGACGGGCCGGTCGGCGAGCTCGAGCATCCCGGTGCGGGTCAGCGCCTCGGCGACGTGCTCCTCGTCGTCGCGGGACCACTGGCGGAACCACGACTGGTGCGGGTGGCGCCCGCGCGCCACCAGGTCGCCGACGGTCAGCCCCTCGGGGGCGGTCGGCGCCTGCGGCAGCAGCCCGAGCACCTTGGCGACGTCGCGGGTGCGCAGCGCGTCGATCCGCTTGCCGTCGAGCAGCACCTGCCCGCCGCGCGGGGCCAGCAGGCGCCCGAGGGCGCGCAGCAGGGTGGACTTGCCGCAGCCGTTCGGACCGATCACCGCGGTCACCGTGCCCTCGACGACCTCGAGGTCGAGGCCGTCGACGACGACCCGCTCGCCGTAGCCGAGGGTCACGCCGCGCGCCTGCAGCCGCGCCCGGGGGGCGCGCAGGTCCTCGGGCACGCCGGGGTGCGGCGCGACGGGGGTGCTGGGGCTCATGCGCTGGCCTCCCGGGTGCGGCGGACGAGCAGGTGGAGCAGGTACGGCGCCCCGAGCGCGGCGGTCACGATGCCGACCGGCAGCTCGACGGGCAGGAGGGTGCGGGCCACGAGGTCGCCGCCCAGGACGATGGCGGCGCCGACGAGCGCGCTGGCCAGCAGCGGCGGCCCGGGGCTGCGCACGAGGCGCAGCGCGATCTGCGGCGCGCAGAGGGCCACGAAGGCGATGGGGCCGGCGCAGGCGGTGGCGACCGCGGCGAGGACCACGCCGGCGAGCAGCAGCGCGCCCTGCCCGAGCTGCAGGCGCACCCCGAGCCCGCGGGCGCTGTCGTCGCCGAGCGCGAGCGCCCGCAGCGCGAACGCGGCCACGAGCACGGCGCCGCCGACGACGACGAGCGCCACGAGCGCGGGCAGCACGTGCTCCCAGCCGCGGGCGTTGAGGCTGCCGGTGAGCCACACCTGGGCGCGCCCCGCGTCGGTGATCTCCGCGCGCAGCAGCAGCCAGGACGTCACCGAGCCCAGGGCCGCGCTGAACCCGATGCCGACGAGGACGAAGCGGAAGCCGTCGATGCCGCCGCGCCACGCCAGCGCGTACACCGCGACCCCGGTGAGCAGGCCGCCGAGCAGCGCGGAGAGCGGGAGGCCGACGTACGCGAGGGCGCCCCCGGCGGCGCCGCCGCCCAGGACGATGAGGGCGACCGCCGCGGCGCCGGCGCCGGCGGTGATGCCCAGCAGGTCGGGGCTGGCCAGCGGGTTGCGGGTGATGGTCTGCGTGAGCGCCCCGGCGAGCCCGAAGGACGCGCCGACGAGCAGCCCGGTCAGCGCGCGGGGCAGGCGCAGGTCCACCACGACGAAGCGCTCCGCGCCCTCGCCGCCGCCGGCGAGGATGCGCAGCACGTCGCCCAGGGGCAGGGCCAGGTCGCCGCGGGCCACGCCGAGCGCCACGAGCAGGGCGCAGAGCGCGGCGAGGACGAGCGGGACGAGGACGCCGCGGGGGGTCCAGGTGCCCGACACCGGGCCGAGGCGCACGGCGCGCCGGTGCGGCAGCGGCCCGGCCGGCGGGCGCTGCAGGGTGGCGCTCACAGGGCGGCCAGCTTGCGCCGGCGCACGAGCGCGACGAAGAACGGCGCGCCGACGACGGCCAGCACGATGCCGACCTGCAGCTCGCCGGGCCGGGCGACGACCCGGCCGACGACGTCGGCGGTGAGCAGCAGCAGGGCGCCGAGGAGCCCGGCGCAGGGGACGAGCCAGCGCTGGTCGGGCCCGGTCAGCGCGCGGGCCACGTGCGGCACGACGAGCCCGACGAAGGCGATCGGCCCGCAGGCGGCGGTCGCGGCGCCGGCGAGCAGGGTGATGGCCACGACGCCGACGACCCGGGTGGCGCGCACGTCCTGGCCGAGCCCGCGCGCGACGTCCTCGCCGAGGGACAGCGTGTTGAGGGCGGGGGCGTGCGCGAGCGACAGGACCAGGCCGAGCACGAGGAACGGCGCGAGCTGGCCGAGGACCTCCACGTCGCGCCCGGCGAGCGAGCCGACGTTCCAGAACCGGTACGCGTCGAGGGTGGTCACGTCGAGCAGCACCACCGCGCTGGTGAGGGCCTGCAGCAGGGCGCTGACGGCGGCGCCGGCGAGCGCGAGCGTCACGGGCGTGCCCCCGGCCGGGCCGGCCGAGCCGAGGACGAAGACGACGACGCTGGCGGCCAGGGCGCCGGCGAAGGCGAACCAGACGTACCCGAGCGCCGAGGTGACCCCCAGCAGGTAGATGGCGAGGACCACGGCGAAGGACGCGCCGAAGGTGACGCCGAGCAGCCCGGGGTCGGCCAGCGGGTTGCGGGTGTGGCCCTGGATGAGCGCGCCGGCGACCCCCAGCGCCGCGCCCACGGCGAGCCCGAGGACGGTGCGCGGGACGCGCAGCGAGCGCACGATGACGTCCTCGTCCGAGCCCGTGGGGGACCACAGGGCGGACCACACCTCGCCGAGGGGGATCGAGCGCGCGCCGACCGCGATGCTCGCGAGGACCACGACGACGAGCGCCGCGGTGACGGCGAGCAGGACGGCGACCCGCGCGCCGCGCGCCCGGGCGAGCCCCCGCGCCGGCGGGTCCGCCCGTACGGGGGCGGGGGGTGCCGCAGCGGTCATGGGTCGCGGTGCTCCAGCGGCTCGGGGAGGACGTACGCAGGTGAGCCTAACCTGAGCAGCTCCCCCCGGTCACCGTGACCGGCGCCCGGGCCCCCCGGCCCCGCTCAGCGCTGCGCGTCCCACCCCGGGACGAGCTCGCCGGCGAGGGTCTCGAGGAACAGCCCGATGTCGGTGACGATGCCCTGGGCCTGCGAGGAGCCGCGGTCCGAGAGCTTGGTGACCGTCGCGGGGTTGATGTCGACGCAGAAGAGCGGCACGCGCGCGGGCAGGAGGTTCCCCGTGGCGACGGAGTGCAGCATCGTCGCCACCATGACCGCGACGCCGACGTCGTGCAGCTCGCGGCGCATGGCGCGCTGGCCCTCGACGACGTCGGTGAGCACGTCGGGGAGCGGGCCGTCGTCGCGGACCGAGCCGACGAGGACGTACGGCGCGCCCTGGCGCACCAGCGCGTGCATGACCCCGCCCGTGAGCACGCCCTGCTCGACCGCCGCGGCGATCGACCCGGCGCGGCGGATGCGGTTGATGGCCCGGATGTGGTGCTCGTGGCCGTGGTCGACGCCGGCGCCGCGGGTCAGGTCCACCCCGAGCGAGGTGCCGTAGAGGGCGGACTCGATGTCGTGGGTGGCGAGGGCGTTGCCCGCGAAGAGGACGTCGACGAAGCCCGCCTCGACCAGCGCGACCATCGCCGGGGCGGCGCCGGTGTGCACGACCGCCGGGCCGGCCACCCAGAGCACCCGCTCGCCGCGGGCCTTGACCGCGCGGACCTCGTCGGCGACCTGGCGCACGAGCAGGGCCTGCGGCTTCTCGCTCGACACGACCGAGTTCATGAACTCGAACGCCTCCGCCGAGGAGCGCAGCTGCTGCGGCACCTCGACGCGCACGCCGCGCGCGCCGCAGACCACGAGCTCGCCGGCGCGCACGTCGCTCACCGCGACGGTGCGCGCCCGCCCGTCCGCGACGACGATGCCGCAGTCCATCTCCGGCGGCTCCACCGGCACCCACCGGCCCCCGAGGCGCACGGACGTCTCGAGGTTCGTCGTGGAGTAGAAGTCCTCCGGGAAGACCCCGTCGCCGTCGGTCGGGCGCAGCAGCGCGTCCGCGGCCTCGGCGAGGTTGACCCCGGCGCCCTGCAGGGTGCCGAGGAGCCGGGCCAGGGTCGCGGCGTCGTCGTGGCGCACGGTGAGGCGCGCGTACGACGCGTCGGGCTGGTCCTTGCCGACGTCGAACCGGTCGATCGTGTAGTCGGCGCCGTACTCCCGGATCGCGTCGAGCACGCCGGACAGCACGCCCGAGTCGATGAGGTGGCCCCGGATCTCGACGGTCTCGCTCATCCCGGCCACGCCGCTCCGCCTCCCGCCCGTCGGCTCAGACGACGGCGCCGTCGTCGGCGTCGCCGCGCCCGTCGCCCATGCGGGCCACGAGCACGACGAAGCCTCCCACGAAGGCGGCGACGCCGAGGAGCACCATCCAGCCCTCGAGGTCGAGGTCGAGGAGCACGGCGAGGAAGAAGAAGACGGGGGTGCCGAGCAGGCCCAGCCAGGCCCAGCGCGAGACCGCGTCCCCGCGGGGCAGCGGCGGCGGGGGCGGCGGGACGAAGTGCTCCTCGGGGTCGCGGCGCGGCGCCGGCTCCCCGCCCTCCGGGCGGCGGGGGCCCCAGTCGTCGTCGGGGTCGCCGGTCCCGTCCGCGTCCTCCCCGCCGGCGCCCGCCGGCGCCGCGTCGTCCGCGCGACGCCACCGCAGGCCGCGGGGGACGTCCTCGCGGGCCACGTCCTCCGCGTCCGGCCACGGGCCGGCGCCGGCCGGCGCCGGGGCGTCGTACGAGGCGACGAGCTGCGCCCACACCTCGTCGTCGCTCGGCGCGGCGGGGGGCGACGCGGGGGAGGAGGGGGACGCGGGCGCGGCGGGGCCCGCGGGACCCGCGGGGCCGCCCTCGAGGTCCTCGCGCGCCGCGGCGAGCAGGGTCCGGGCCCGCTCGCGCGAGCCGCTGTCGACGTAGACCCGGTCCAGGACGCTGCGCACGCGCGGCGCGACGATCTCGCTGGTGCGCCGCTCGCCCGCCGGGGCCGCGTACGCCGCGATGCCGGCGTCGGCGAGCAGGTCGAGCACGGCGTCGGCGACGTAGGGCTGCAGGTCGGCCAGGGGGACGTACGCCGCGGCGGTCAGCCCGTTGCCGCGGCCGGCGGGGCCGGCCACTCAGGGCCGCCCTGGGACCGGTCGGCGGGGGAGCGGCGGGCACGGCACCCGCGCATCGTCGCACGCGGGCACGGGCTTGCCATAGTGTTCACCGACACGGCTCGGCGGAGGTGGCGGATGTTCTACTGGGTGCTCAAGCACCTCCTGGTCGGGCCGGCCCTGCGGGTCGCGTTCCGGCCCGAGGTCGAGGGCCTGGAGAACGTGCCCGCCGAGGGGGCGGCGATCCTCGCCAGCAACCACCTCTCGTTCTCCGACTCGATCTTCCTGCCGCTCGTGCTCGACCGGCGGGTGACGTTCCTGGCGAAGTCCGACTACTTCACCGGCCGCGGGCTCAAGGGCCGTGCGACGGCGAAGTTCTTCGAGGCCGCGCGCCAGCTCCCGGTGGACCGCTCCGGCGGCCGCGCGAGCGAGGCGGCGCTGCGCACCGGGCTCAAGGTGCTGCGCTCGGGCGAGCTGCTCGGCATCTACCCCGAGGGCACCCGCTCCCCGGACGGGCGGCTCTACCGCGGCAAGACCGGCGTGGCCCGCATGGCGCTGGAGGGCCGGGTCCCCGTGATCCCGGTGGCGATGATCGACACCGAGAAGGCGCAGCCGCCCGGCCAGGTCATCCCCAAGGTCATGCGGGTGGGCGTGCGCATCGGCAGGCCGCTGGACTTCTCGCGCTACGAGGGCATGGAGGGCGACCGGTTCGTCCTGCGGTCCATCACCGACGAGGTCATGTACGAGCTCATGCAGCTCTCCGGGCAGGAGTACGTCGACGTGTACGCCGCGTCGGCCAAGGAGGCCCTCAAGCGCGCCGGCGGCTCCGGGGGCGGCACCTCCGCCGTGGACCGCCCCGCCGCCTGACCCGCCCCGCTCCGCGCGCCCGTGCCGGCGGTCGAGGTCCCGCTGTGGCGGGCGGTCGCGGTGTTCCGCGCCCTCGCGCTGGCGTACGCCGCCGCCGTCCTCGTCCGGGTGCAGGGCGAGCTGCCCCGGCCGGGCCTGGCGTGGGCGGTCGTGGCCGCGATGGCGCTGTGGACGGCCGCGGCCGTCCCGCTCTACGCCCGCGCCCCGCGCGACCGGGTGGCCGTGCTCGACGTCGTGCTCGCCGCGTGCGCCGTGCTCAGCACGGCCCTCGTCGACGCGCCCGAGCGGATCGACCGGGGCACGCAGACGCTGCCGATCGTCTGGCCCGCCGCCGCCGTCCTCGCCGCGGCGGTGGTCCGCGGCCCCTGGGCCGGCGCCGGGGCGGCCCTCGTGGTCGGCGCGGCGGGGCTCGCGGTGCGCGGCGAGCCCGCTCCGACGACGCTGCACAACGCGCTGCTGCTCCTCCTCGCCGGCGCGATCGTCGGCTGGGCCGTGCGCCGGGCCCGCGACGCGGAGGAGCGCCTGGCCCGCGAGCAGCGCCGGCTCGCGGCCGCGCAGGAGCGCGACCGGCTCGCGCGGGTGGTGCACGACGGGGTGCTCCAGGTGCTCGCCCTCGTCGGGCGGCGCGCCGGCGACGGCGTGGACCCCGCGCTGGCCCGGCTGGCCGCGGAGCAGGAGGCGGCGCTGCGCTCCCTCGTCGCCGGGCGGGCGGCGGCCCCGGGCGGCGCGAGCCGGGCGGCCGCCCCGCCGGCGGAGCTGGACCTCGTGGCGCTCGTACGGTCCCTGGCCGGCCCGGGCGCCCAGGTCGCCGCGCCGGCGGGGGCCGTGGAGCTGCCGGCCGCGACCGCGCGGGAGCTGGCCGCGGCGGTGGGGGCGGCGCTGGACAACGCGCGCCGGCACGCGCCGGGCGCGCCGGTGTGGGTGCTCGTGGACGACGAGGGGGACGCGGTGACGGTCGTGGTGCGCGACGAGGGGCCCGGCGTGGCCCCGGGGCGGCTCGAGGAGGCGGTGGCCGCCGGCCGGCTGGGCGTCGCGCAGTCCATCGTGGGCCGGGTGCGCGACCTCGGGGGCGCGGCCTCGGTGGCCTCCGCGCCGGGCACGGGCACCACGGTCGAGCTGCGGGTGCCGCGGTGAGCGCGGCGCTGCGGGTGATGGTCGTGGACGACCACCCGATGTGGCGCGACGCGGTGGCCCGCGACCTCGAGCAGGAGGGGTTCGCCGTCGTCGCCACGGCCGCCACCGGCGACGAGGCGCTGCGCCGGGTGCCCGCGGCGCGCCCGGACGTGCTCGTGCTCGACCTGCAGCTGCCCGGCGTCCCCGGCGTCGAGGTGGCGCGCCGGGTGACGGCGGGGGAGCCGCCGGTGCGGGTGCTGGTGCTGTCGGCGAGCGGGGAGCAGGGCGACGTGCTCGAGGCGGTGAAGGCGGGCGCCACCGGCTACCTCGTGAAGTCGGCGTCCCGCGAGGAGCTCGTCGCCGCCGTGCGGGCCACGGCTGAGGGCCGGGCCGTCTTCACGCCGGGGCTCGCGGGCCTGGTGCTCGGCGAGTACCGCCGCATGGCCGCCGCGCCCGCGGGCGAGGGCCCCGCGGCGCCCAGCCTCACCGCCCGGGAGACCGAGGTGCTGCGCGCCGTGGCGACCGGGGTGCCGTACAAGCAGGTCGCCGAGCGCCTCGGCATCAGCCACCGCACCGTGCAGAACCACGTGCAGAACGTCCTGGGCAAGCTGCAGCTGCACAACCGCTCGCAGCTCGTGCGGTACGCCCTCGAGCAGGGCCTCGACGGGGACCCGCGGACCTAGCAGGTCGCGGGGTCGGGGGACGGGCTCAGCCCCAGCGGCCGGGGCCGTGCTCGGGCTCCGGCTCGGCCGGCTGCACCGTGACGCTCGGGAACTCCTCGAGCGGGCCGGTCGGCGTCGCGTCCCACTCCTCGAAGGTCAGCGGCGACTGCAGGTAGAGCACGAGCAGCTCGGCCACGGCGCGCACCCCGTCGAGGTGCGTCCGCTCGTGCCCGTGGCTGGAGTCGATGCCGAAGCCGACGAGGGCGGTGCGCAGCTCGAGCCCGGACTCCACCGCCGGCGCCGCGTCGGAGCGGTAGAAGCGGTAGATGTCGCGGCGCACCGGCAGGTGGTGCTCGCGGGCGAGCGCGAGCAGGCGCCGCGTCAGGTGGTAGTCGAACGGGCCCGTCGAGTCGTGCATCCCGATGTTGACGGTCTCCTCGCGGGACTGCTGCCCGTCGGCGACGACCGCGTTGTCCACCGCGACGAGCTCGGCGACCGAGTCGTCGAGCCCGTGGGTCGCGCCGACGCCCACCTCCTCGCCGATGGTGACGAGCAGGTGCGCGGTCACGGGGATGCCCACCCCGGCCTCGGTGAGGGCCTTGTACGCCGCCAGGCACGCCGCCACGCCCGCCTTGTCGTCGAGGTGGCGGGACTTGACGAAGCCGTTGGGGGTGACCTGCGGCGAGGCGTCCAGCGCCACGAAGTCGCCGACCTGGATGCCGAGCGCGGCGAGGTCCGCGGCCCCGCCGACCGGCTCGTCGACGCGCACCTCGACGTGCTCCCAGCCCACGCCCTGCGTGTCGACCGCGTCGCCGTAGTTGTGCCCGCTCGACAGCAGCGGGATGACCGTGCCCGTGTAGATCGTCTCGAGGTCGTCGACGAAGATCGTCACGTGCGCGCCCTCGGCGAAGCGGGCGCTGTGCGTGCCGACGGGCACGACCTCGAGGCGGCCGTTGTCCTTGAGCCGCTTGACCATGCAGCCGATGGTGTCCGCGTGCACGGCGACGGCCCGGCTCGACCCGGGCAGCTCGCCGGGCAGCGTCGCGCGCAGCACGCCGCGGCGGGTCACCGTCGTGCTGACGCCGAGCTTGGTGAGGTGCTCGCCGACGAGCTGCATGACCGAGTCGGTGCGGCCCGAGGGGCTGGGCATGCGCAGCAGCTCGAGCATGGTCTCGCGGAGGTAGTCCTCGTCGATGGGCAGCAGGCGCACGGGGGCGAGCGTACGGCCTCGGGCGCCGGCGCCGCCCCGCCCGGCCCTGCCGTCCGGCTGCGCCCCCGGGCCCGCCGCCCGCTGCCCCGGCAGGGCCCTGCGAGGATCGGCGCGTGTTCCGCTCCGCGTACTCCCACGGCTTCGCCCGCGTGGCCGCCTGCACGCTGCCCGTCGCCCTCGCGGACCCCCGCACGAACGCCGCCCGGGTGCTCGAGGAGGCCGCGGCCTGCCACGACGACGGGGTGGCCGTCGCCGTCTTCCCCGAGCTCGGGCTCTGCGGCTACTCGGTGGAGGACCTGCTCCTGCAGGACGCCCTGCTCGACGCGGTGGAGGAGGCGCTCGCCGAGGTCGTCGCCGGCAGCGCCGACCTGCTGCCCGTGCTCGTCGTGGGGGCGCCGCTGCGGTGGCGGAACCGCGTCTACAACGCCGCGGTCGTCGTGCACCGGGGCCGGGTGCTCGGCGTCGCGCCGAAGTCGTACCTGCCGACGTACCGCGAGTTCTACGAGCGCCGCCAGCTCGCCCCCGGCGACGACGTGCGCGGGACGCTGCGGGTCGCCGGGCAGGAGGCGCCGTTCGGCCCCGACCTGCTCTTCGCCGCGGAGGACGTGCCGGGGCTGGTGCTGCACGTCGAGGTCTGCGAGGACCTCTGGGTGCCGGTGCCGCCGAGCGCGGTGGCCTCGCTCGCCGGCGCCACGGTCCTGGCCAACCTCTCCGGCTCGCCGATCACCGTCGGGCGGGCCTCGGACCGCCGGCTCCACGCCCGCTCGGCCTCCTCGCGCTGCCTCGCCGCGTACGTCTACGCCGCCGCCGGGGAGGGCGAGTCCACGACGGACCTGTCGTGGGACGGGCAGACGATGGTCTTCGAGAACGGCGTGCTCCTCGCCGAGACCGAGCGCTTCCCGCAGGGGCCGCGCCGCTCGGTCGCCGACGTCGACCTCGACCTGCTGCGCGCGGAGCGCGCCCGGATGGGGACGTTCGACGACAACCGGCGGGCCTTCGCGGACCGTACGGGGGCGTTCCGCACCGTCGGGTTCGTCCTCGACCCGCCCCGCACCGACCTCGGGCTGCGCCGCACCGTCGAGCGCTTCCCGTTCGTCCCCGCCGACCCGGCCCGGCTCGAGCAGGACTGCTACGAGGCGTACGCGATCCAGGTCGCCGGCCTCGAGCGGCGCCTCGACGCGCTCGGCGGGACCAAGGTCGTCATCGGCGTCTCCGGCGGGCTCGACTCGACCCACGCGCTCATCGTGGCCGCGCGCGCCATGGACCGCCTCGGGCGCCCGCGCTCGGACGTCCTCGCCTTCACGATGCCGGGGTTCGCGACGAGCGGGGAGACCCGCGGCAACGCCGTGCGGCTCGCGACGGCGCTCGGGGTGACGCTCGAGGAGCTCGACATCCGCCCCACCGCCTCGCTCATGCTCGGCGAGATCGGCCACCCGTACGCCGCCGGCGAGCCGGTCTACGACGTCACCTTCGAGAACGTGCAGGCGGGCCTGCGCACCGACTACCTGTTCCGCCTGGCCAACCAGCGCGGCGGCATCGTCCTGGGCACCGGCGACCTGTCGGAGCTGGCGCTGGGCTGGTCGACGTACGGCGTGGGCGACCAGATGTCGCACTACAACATCAACGCCGGCGTGCCCAAGACGTTCATCCAGCACCTCATCCGCTGGGTCGCGGACTCCGGGCGGTTCGAGGAGGAGGTCGGGGCGGTGCTCCGGCTCATCCTGGCCACCGAGATCTCCCCGGAGCTCGTGCCGGCCGCCGAGGGGGAGGTCCTGCAGAGCACCGAGGCCAAGGTCGGGCCGTACGCGCTGCAGGACTTCGCCCTCTTCCAGGTCCTGCGGTACGGCTTCCGCCCCTCCAAGGTCGCCTTCCTCGCGCTGCGGGCCTGGGAGGACGTCGACCGCGGCCCCTGGCCGCCCGGCTTCCCGCCGGAGCGGCGCACGGCGTACACCCTCGCCGAGGTGAAGCACTGGCTCGAGGTCTTCTGCCAGCGCTTCTACGCCTTCAGCC
Organism: Vallicoccus soli; assembly: GCF_003594885.1. Classification (NCBI taxonomy): domain Bacteria; kingdom Bacillati; phylum Actinomycetota; class Actinomycetes; order Motilibacterales; family Vallicoccaceae; genus Vallicoccus; species Vallicoccus soli. Next base: position 254,278 of record NZ_QZEZ01000002.1, on the reverse strand, counting down.
AGTTCAAGCGCTCGGCCCTGCCGAACGGGCCCAAGGTGTCCGCCGGTGGCTCGCTCTCGCCCCGCGGCGACTGGCGCGCCCCGTCGGACGCCACCGCCCGCACCTGGCTGGACGAGCTGCGCCGCGAGGTCCCCGACGCCTGACCCGCCGCGACCACGCAGCCCCCGGCCGCGACCACGCATCCCCCCGGCCGCGACCATGCAGCCCCGCGGCCGCGATCATGCGCCTCCCCGGCGCCGGTCGTGCAGCGGCCCGACGCTCAGTACTCGACCCGGAAGCCGCCGATCACGGTGACGACGTTGCCGTCGGGGTCGGTGAGCGCGCAGAGCCGCACGCCTCGGGACGCCTCGACCACCGGCTGCGGGTCCAGCCCGCGCGCCCGCAGCGCCTCGCGCTCGGCGTCGAGGTCGTCGACGGCGAGGTTGAGCCGGCTCGACCCCGCGAGCCCCGGGTCGACGTACGCCTGCACCCACGCCCCGGGCACCACCTGCCACTCCACCAGGGAGGGCATCGGGCGGTTGTCGGGCGCGCGGTCGAGCAGCCGCGCGTAGAACGCCTCCGCCGCCGCCAGGTCGCGGACGCTCACCACGGACAGCACGTGCTGGACGGTCATCGCTCCTCCTCGGTCACCGTCGTCGGCCTCCTCCCCGTACGACCCCCGCCGCGCCCCGGACTCACCGCACGGCACCGTCGGGACGCGCCGACAGCGGACAGGACCTGACCGCAGGCGCGCCTAGCGTCGGGGACGGCGACGGGACACGCCCGGCGCCGCACCCGACAGGAGGACCCCGTGGACATGCGCCTCGAGCTCGTCGCCGTGCCGGTGACCGACACCGACCGGGCCAAGGAGTTCTACGTCGAGCGGGTCGGGTTCGTCGCCGACCACGACCACCGGGTGCACGAGGGGCTGCGCTTCGTGCAGCTCACCCCGCCCGGCTCCGCGTGCAGCGTCGTCATCGGCGAGGGGACGAGCGAGATGGCGCCGGGGTCGCAGCAGGGGCTGCTCATGGTCGTCGCGGACGTCGAGGCGGCGCGCGCCGAGCTCCTGGCGCGCGGGGTCGCCGCGAGCGAGGTCGACGAGCAGCCCTGGGGCCGGTTCGTGGGCTTCGCCGACCCCGACGGCAACACGTGGGTGCTGCAGCAGCCGCCGGCCGGGTGAGCGGACGGACGGCCGCGCCCCCCTCAGCCGTGCCGGGAGCCGGGCTCGGGGGGCCGCCACGCCCGGGGCCGGGCGGACGTGCCGGGGAAGAGCAGGTCGACGAAGCGCTCGGCGGTGGGCTGGGGCTCGTGGTTCGCCAGGCCCGGGCGCTCGTTGGCCTCGAGCACGACGTACTCGGGGCCGTCGACCGCCGGCACGAGCAGGTCGAGGCCGGTCACGGGGACGTCGAGGGCGCGGCTGGCCTTCACCGCGGCGGCGGCGAGCTCGGGGTGCAGCCGGGCTGTGACGTCGTGGATGGTGCCGCCGGTGTGCAGGTTCGCCGTGCGCTGCACGGCGAGCTCCTGCCCCTCGGGCAGCACGTCGTCGAGGGTGTGCCCGGCCGCGCGGACGGTGGCCTCGGTGCGCTCGTCGAGGGGGATGCGCGACTCCCCGCCCGTGGCGCGGGCCCTCCGGCGGCTGTGCACCTCGACGAGCTGGCGCACGGTGCGCCGCCCGTCGCCGACGACGGTGGCGGGCCGGCGCACCGCGGCGGCGACGACCTCGTGGTCGATGACGACGACCCGCAGGTCCTCGCCGGCGACGAGCTCCTCGAGCAGCACGTCGGGGCAGTACGAGCGGGCGTGCTCGACGGCCCGGGCCAGCTGCTCGGCGTCGGTGACGCCCACGGTGATGCCGCGGCCCTGCTCGCCGCGGGAGGGCTTGACGACGAGCTCGCCGACCTCGGCGAGGAACGCGCTGTCCTGCTCGGGCCCGGCGGAGAGCTGCCCCCGCGGCACGCGCAGCCCGGCCCGCTCGAGGGTGCGCCGGGTGATGCGCTTGTCGTCGCAGCGGCTCATGGCCACCGCGCTGGTGAGCTCGGAGAGCGACTCGCGGGTGACCACGGAGCGGCCGCCGTGGGTGAGGCGCATCTCGCCCCACTCCGCGTCGATGACGTCCACCCGGATCCCGCGCCGGCGGGCCTCGTCGGCGATGATCCGCGCGTACGGGTTGAGCCCCTCGAGGTCCGCCCCGGCGCCGGCGTAGAGCGGCTCGTTGATCGGGTTCTTGCGCTTGACCGCGAAGACGGGCACGCGGCGGAAGCCGAGCTTCTCGTACAGCGCGATGGCCGGGGCGTTGTCGTGCAGCACCGACAGGTCGAGCTGGACGCGGCCGCGGGCGTGGTAGCGCTCGACGAGGACCCGCACGAGCGCCTCGCCCGTCCCGGGCACCCCGGCGCCGCGCTCCACGGCGAGGCACCACAGCGACGAGCCGCCCTCGGGGTCGCCGAAGGCGAGGACGTGGTCGATCCCGGTCACGGTGCCGATCACCTGCCCGGTGCGCGCGTCCTCCGCGACGAGGTACGTGAACACGGGCGTGCGCTGGTTGGCCCAGATGAGCTCCGGGTCGGCGGTCACCATGCCCGCGCCGGCGTACACCCGGTTGATCTCGTGGGCGTCCTGCAGGCTCTGCACCTTGCGCACGAAGACCCCGGGGATGACCTCGCGGCGGGGGCGGTACCGGGTGAAGTCCAGCCGGTACGTGAAGCTCGGGTCGATGAACAGCTCGTCCGGCGCCCGGGAGACGAGGACGTGCGGGTCGCGCGGGTAGAGGCAGATGTCGCGCTGCCCCTCCTCCTCCGCGCGCAGCACGTCGCGCACGTCGAGCGGCTCGTCGAAGGTGTGGCCGAACACCAGCCGGCCCCAGCCGCAGTCGAGGACGACGTCCGAGGCCATGCCCTTGCGCAGGTGCTCGGGGGCCTCCTCCCAGGGTCGGGCCGAGGGCCGTGGCGGCTCGGCGCCGCGCGGCCAGGACCGGGGGGCGGTGCCGCGGCGGAACCCGCCCCCGCCGACGTCGCCGCCCCCGCTCACCGCACGCCCTGGGCCTGCAGCCACATCTCGAGCAGCGCGAGCTGCCAGAGCCGGTTGCCCCGCAGCGGGGTGAGGTCCTCGTTGGGCGCGGCGAGCAGGCGCTGCACCTCCTCCTCGCGGAACAGCCCGCGCGAACGGGCCTCCGGCGCCTGCAGCGCGTCGCGGACCCGCTCGAGGTAGGGACCCTGCAGGTGCTTGAGCGCCGGCACCGGGAAGTAGCCCTTGGGCCGGTCGATGACCTCCGACGGGATGACGCGCCGCGAGGCCTCCTTGAGCACGCCCTTGCCCCCCTGCGCGAGCTTGAGCTCGGGCGGGCAGGTGGCGGCGAGCTCGACGAGCTCGTGGTCGAGGAACGGCACGCGCGCCTCGAGCCCCCACGCCATCGTCATGTTGTCGACCCGCTTCACCGGGTCGTCGACGAGCATGACCTCGGTGTCGAGCCGCAGCGCGGCGTCCACCGCGGTGGCCGCGCCGGCCCGGCCCATGTGCGCCGCGACGAAGGCGCCGCTCGCGTCCTGGTCGAGGAGGTACGCGGGCGAGAGCACCTGCGCCATCTCCTCGTGGGTGCGGTCGAAGAACGCCCGGCGGTACGTCGCCACGGACTCCTCGCGCCCGACGCCGGCCAGCGGGGGGTACCAGTGGTAGCCGCCGAACACCTCGTCGGCGCCCTGCCCGCTCTGCACGACCTTGACGTGCCGCGACACCTCCTGGGAGAGGAGGTAGAAGGCCACGGCGTCGTGGCTGACCATCGGCTCGCTCATCGCGTGGATGGCGTCGTCGAGGGCCGGCAGCATGCGCTCGGTCTCGATGCGGATGCGGTGGTGGTTGGTGGCGAAGCGCTCCGCGACGAGGTCGCTGTACTTGAACTCGTCGCCCTCCTCGCCGCCGAAGGACTCGAAGCCGATGGAGAACGTCGCGAGCCCGCTCTGCCCCGCCTCGGCGAGCAGCCCGACGACGAGCGAGGAGTCGACGCCGCCGGAGAGGAGCACCCCGACGGGCACGTCGGCGACGAGCCGGCGCTCGACGGAGACGCGCATCGCCTCGAGGACGGCCTCCTCCCAGTCCTGCTCGGACCACGCGGCGCGCTCGGGCAGGCGCTCGTACGCCGGCGACCAGTAGACGTGGTCGCGGGTGGCGCCGTCGGGCTGCACGACCCGGACCGTCGCCGGCGGCAGCTTGCGCACGCCCTGGAGGATGGTCAGCGGGGCGGGGACGACCGCGTGCCAGGACAGGTAGTGGTGCAGCGCGACCGGGTCGATCGAGGTGTCGACCCCGCCCGCGCGCAGCAGGGCGGGGAGGCTGGAGGCGAAGCGCAGCGCGCCGCCGACCTGGGCGAGGTAGAGCGGCTTGATGCCGAGCCGGTCGCGGGCCATGACCACCCGCCCGGTGTCGCGCTCGTGGATGACGATCGCGAACATGCCGAGCAGGTGGTCGACGAACGACTCGCCCCACCGGTGGTACGCCTTGAGGACCACCTCGGTGTCGGAGGTGGAGAAGAAGGAGTAGCCGGCGGCCCGCAGCTCCTCGCGCAGCTGCTTGTAGTTGTAGACCATCCCGTTGAAGACGACCTCGAGGCCGAGGACCGGGTCGACCATCGGCTGGTGCCCCGACGTCGACAGGTCGACGATCGAGAGCCGCCGGTGGCCCAGGGCGATCCGCCCCGCGGCGTGGACCCCGTGGTCGTCGGGGCCCCGCCGCTGCATCGCGTCGCACATCCGCGCGACGGCGGCGACGTCGGCCGCCGTGCCGTCGAACCTGACCTCACCGGTGATCCCGCACATGGCGGTCCCCCTTCCCCTGGTCCACGGCGCCGATGCGCCCTCCGGTCGGCGTGCTCCGGGCGCGTCAGTGGGCGGCGGCGGGCTCGCCGAGCGGCTGGCCGATCTCCTCGAGCATCCGCACGAACCAGGGGGTGGTGACGTCGAAGGCCTTGCCGCCGGCGACGCGCTCGAACTCCACGGCCCGCAGGCGCCCGCCGGCCGCCTCGTCGTGCCCGATGAGCCCGGGCTCGCGGCGCAGGGCGCACTCGACGGCGTAGTCGGTGCAGCTCTTGATGAGGCGCAGGTCGTCGGCGTTGGGGGCGGCGGAGCGGCTGAAGTAGCCGCTCTTCTGGACCATCGTCTTCAGCGCGCCGATGCGCTCGGCGAACTGCCCGGCGAACCAGGACCCGGGGTTGATGGTGTCGATCTTGACGTGGCCGAAGGGGTCGCGGGCGACGGTCTCGCCGCGGCCCTCGATCTCGCCGACGATGGTGTCGATGCCCGCGCCCTCGCTGAGGAAGATGTTGACGCAGCCGACCTCGTCCATCGTCCGGCGCAGGCGGGCGGCCTCGGCCTCGACGTCGAAGGAGAGCTCGGGGACGTACACGCCGTGGACCTCCCAGCTCATGCGGTCCAGGCCGATGCCGGGGTTCCAGCCGAGGTTGTCGCGGTCGTCGAGCCAGCCGCGGTAGTACTTCGCCGTCGCGGCGGCGAGCCAGCCGCAGTGCCGGCCCATGATCTCGTGGACGATGAGCATGCGCGGGTTCGACCCGTGCTCGGCGACGATGTTGCGGGCGAAGAGGGCGGACTGCTCGGCGGCCGTCCACGCGCCGAGGCTCTGGCGCACCGGGACGATGTCGTTGTCGATGGTCTTGGGCAGCCCGACGACCGTCAGGTCGTAGTCGTTGCGCCTGAGGTACGCCGCGAGGTCCGCCGCGGTGGTGTTGGTGTCGTCGCCGCCGATGGTGTGCAGCACGTCCACGCCGTCGCGGGTGAGCTGCTCGGCCGCGACGCGCAGCGGGTCGTCGCCCTCGGCGACGAGGCCGCGCTTGACGAGGTCGGCGACGTTGGTGAGCTTGACCCGGCTGTTGCCGATGGGGCTGCCGCCGAACTGGTGCAGCAGGTGCGCGCTCTCGCGGACCTCGGGGGTCACGCGGACCGAGTCGCCGGTGAGCAGGCCCTGGTAGCCGTCGCGGTAGGCCAGGATCTCGACGTCCGGGGCGATCTCCGTGTAGCGCTCGATGAGTCCGCCGACGGCGGAGGAGAGGCACGGAGCGAGGCCGCCTGCGGTGAGCAGGGCCACGGTGCGGACGGACATGGGGAGGACCCTCCACGGGCTGACGGGGGCGCCTGCTCTGGCGCCCCGCGGGGCGGACTGCCGACCGGCGACGCTGCCGTGGGCACCCACCCTAGACCTGTGGACGACCCGTACGGGCCCCGCGCCGGGCCGTACCCTGGCGCGGTGAGCACCAGCGCGCCCGCGACCCCGTCCGTGCCCCCCTCGCGTGCCGAGGCCCCTGCCGGGGCCCGTGCCGACGCCCGGCTCGACGCCTGGCGCGACCTGCCGGCCGCCCAGCAGCCGGAGTGGCCGGACCGGGCCCGGCTCGACGCGGCGATGGCCACGCTGGCGACGCTGCCGCCCCTGGTCTTCGCGGGCGAGTGCGACCAGCTCAAGGAGCGCCTGGGCGCCGTCGCGCGCGGCGAGGCGTTCCTCCTGCAGGGCGGCGACTGCGCCGAGACCTTCGCCGGGGCCACCGCCGACGCGATCCGCGGCAAGGTCAAGACGGTGCTGCAGATGGCGGTCGTGCTGACGTACGGCGCCTCGGTGCCGGTGGTGAAGCTCGGGCGCATGGCCGGGCAGTTCGCCAAGCCGCGCTCGAGCGGCAGCGAGACCCGGGTCGTCGACGGCGAGAGCGTGACCCTGCCGGCGTACCGCGGGGACGCCGTCAACGACCTGGCCTTCACCCCGGAGGCGCGCACGCCCGACCCCGAGCGGCTGCTGCGGGTCTACAACGCCTCGGCCGGCACGCTGAACCTCATCCGCGCCTTCACCCAGGGCGGCTTCGCCGACCTGCGCCAGGTGCACGAGTGGAACCGCGGCTTCGTCCGCGACAGCGGCGCCATGGCCCGCTACGAGGACATGGCGCGCGACATCGAGCGCGCCCTGGCGTTCATGGCGGCGTGCGGCGCGGACCCCCGCGAGTTCCGCACGGTCGACTTCTACGCCTCGCACGAGGCGCTGATCCTCGACTACGAGCGGGCCCTCACCCGCACCGACTCGCGCACGGGCCTGCCGTACGACGTCTCGGCGCACCTGGTCTGGCTCGGCGAGCGCACCCGCCAGCTCGACGGCGCGCACGTCGCCTTCGCCGCGGGCATCCGCAACCCGATCGGGGTCAAGGTCGGGCCGACGACCACCCCCGACGACGCGCTCGCGCTCATCGAGCGGCTCGACCCCGACCGCGAGCCGGGCCGGCTCACCTTCATCACCCGCATGGGCGCCGGGCGCATCCGCGAGGCGCTGCCCGAGCTCGTGGCCAAGGTGACGGCGTCCGGGGCGCAGGTGGCGTGGGTGTGCGACCCCATGCACGGCAACACGTACGAGTCCGCGAGCGGCTACAAGACCCGCCGCTTCGAGGACGTCGTCGACGAGGTGCGCGGGTTCTTCGAGGTCCACCGCGCGCTGGGCACGTGGCCGGGCGGCCTCCACGTCGAGCTGACCGGCGACGACGTCACCGAGTGCACCGGCGGCGGCGGCGGGCTCGCCGACGCCGACCTCGGCACGCGCTACGAGACGGCCTGCGACCCGCGGCTGAACCACCAGCAGTCGCTGGAGCTCGCCTTCCTCGTCGCCGAGATGCTCGCGGAGCGCTGAGGTGCGGGCGCCCCGCCTCGAGCACCCGCTGCCGCCCATCGTCCTCATGGGCCAGCCGGTGCTCCACGCGCCGGCGCAGGAGGTCACCGTCTTCGACGACGCGCTCGCCGACCTCGTCGAGCGGATGTTCGCCTCGATGAAGGCGGCGGTCGGCGCGGGGCTGGCGGCCCCGCAGATCGGCGTGGGCCTGCGCGTCTTCGTGTACGACACGGGCCCCGGCGAGCGCGGCGTCGTCGTCAACCCGTCGCTGGAGCGGCTCGAGGGCGGCCTGCAGGAGGGCGAGGAGGGCTGCCTGTCGGTGCCCGACCTGGCGTACGAGACCCCGCGGGCGGAGCACGTGCGCGTGACGGGCGTCGGCGTGCGCGGCGAGCCGGTCGCGGTGGAGGCCGAGGGCTTCCTCGCCCGCTGCTTCCAGCACGAGGTCGACCACCTCGACGGCCGGCTCTACCTCGAGCGGCTGGGCGGGCGCACCCGCCGGCGCGCGCTCAAGGACGCGCGGGCCGCGCCCTGGTACGGCGACGCGGTGCGCGAGCTCTCCCCGCCCGCGCAGGCCGAGGGCACGGCCGCGGGGGCCTGAGCACCCCCCGCCCGAGCACCCCCGAGCGTGCGGGGCGGGGCGCCGGGCGCGAGGCTGGGGCCGGCCCGGCGACGTCCAGCCCGGCGACGGCCGGCCCCGCGACGAGGAGGAGCACGATGCAGACGCGCAGGCTCGGCACCACCGGACCCGAGGTCTCGGCCCTCGGGCTCGGCTGCATGGGGATGTCCGACCTCTACGGCCCCGCCGACCGCGACGAGGCCCTGGCCACGGTCCGCGCGGCGCTGGACGCGGGCGTCACGCTGCTGGACACCGGCGACTTCTACGGGATGGGCGACAACGAGCTGCTGCTGCGCGACGCCCTCGCCGGGCGCGACCGGGACGGCGTCGTCCTCAGCGTGAAGTTCGGGGCGCTGCGCGGGCCCGACGGCTCGTGGCTCGGCATCGACGGCCGCCCGGCCGCAGTCAAGAGCGCGCTGGCGTACACCCTGCGCCGGCTCGGCACCGACCACGTCGACGTCTACCGCCCCGCGCGGGTGGACCCCGCGGTGCCGGTCGAGGAGACCGCGGGGGCGGTGGGCGAGCTCGTGCAGGCCGGCTGGGTGCGGCACCTGGGCCTGTCGGAGGTCGGGGCCGACTCGCTGCGCCGGGCGCACGCCGTGCAGCCGGTCGCCGACGTGCAGATCGAGTGGTCGCTCGTGTCGCGCAGCGTCGAGCGCAACGCGCTGCCGTCCGCCCGCGAGCTCGGCGTCGGGTTCACCCCGTACGGGGTCCTCTCCCGCGGCCTGCTCAGCGGGCACTGGACCCCGGACCGGCGGCTCGGCGCCGACGACTTCCGCGCGTACGGGCCCCGCTTCCAGGGCGAGAACCTGCAGCGGAACCTGGCGGTCGTCGAGCAGCTGCGCGCCCTGGCCGAGGAGAAGGGCTGCACCGTCGCCCAGCTCGCCATCGCCTGGGCCCTCGCCCGCGGCGAGCACGTGGTGCCGCTCGTCGGCGCGCGCACCCGCGAGCGCCTGGCGGAGTCGCTCGGCGCCCTCGACGTTCAGCTCTCCGACGAGGACCTGGCCCGCGCCGAGCAGGCCGCGGCCGGCGTGGCGGGGGAGCGGGACACCCCCGAGCACCTCGCGGCCCTCGACAGCGAGCGCTGAGGGGACGGCCGCGCCCGGAGCCCTCCGGGCGCGGCCCCCGACCGACCGCGACCATGCACCCCGCCGCCGGCGATCAGGCACCCCGCCGCCGGCGGTGGTGCTCCCGCTCAGCCCTCGACGGCCTGCTGCTCCGCCGAGCCCACCGAGCCCACCGAGCCCGCCGCGCTGCCGGCGACGGCCTGGCGGCCGGCGCGGTGGGCGACCTCGATGCGCCGCGGCCGGGCCTGCTCGGCGACCGGCAGGGTCACGGTGAGCACGCCGTCCTCGTACGTCGCCTCGATCCGGTCGAGGTCGAGGCCGCTGCCCAGGGTGAGCTGGCGGGCGAACGAGCCCACCGGGCGCTCCTGGGTCAGCCACTCGAGGTCCTCGCCGCGCGGGCTGCGCTGCGCGCGCACCGTGAGCACGCGCCCGTCGACGCCCACGTCCACCGAGCCGGGGTCGACCCCGGGCAGGTCGACGTGGAGCACGTAGTGGTCGCCCGAGCGGTAGAGGTCCATCGGCATGGCGCGGGCGGCCTGGCCGACGTCGCTCGCCGCGGTGAAGAGCCGCTCGGCGAGGCGGTCGACGTCGCGGAAGGGGTCGAACCTGGTCACCACCGGAACCACCTCCTCGTCACGTGCGCCGGGCCGCTCTGGCTCCGGCGGTCGCGGGGGCGGTGCTGCGGGTGGTGGTCGCGCACGCGCTCCGCGACACCCCAGTATTTAGCACTCACGACGCGGGAGTGCCAACCCCCTACCGCTCGAGGGCCAGCGCTGGGACGTCCGGCACGACGACGCCGCAGACCTGCCCGGTGAACGACAGCTCGGCCTCGAGCGAGGCCCGCTGCGCGGCCGCGGAGCGGAAGCCGTGCTGCTCGCCCTCGAAGGCGACGTACGCGTGCGGGATCCCCTTGCGCCGCAGGGCGTCGCGGAGCATCTCGGCCTGCGACGGCGGCACCACCCGGTCGTCGAGGCCCTGCAGGAGCAGGACCGGGCAGGACAGCCCGTCCACGTGCGAGAGCGGCGCCCGCTCGACGTAGAGGTCCTGGGCCTCCGGCAGCGGGCCGACGAGCCCGTCGACGTAGCGCGACTCGAAGTCGTGGGTGTCCTCGACGAAGTGGACGAGCTCGGCGACCCCGAAGTACGACGTCCCGCCCGCGAACGCGGAGGTGCGGGTCAGGGCGGCCAGGACCGTCCAGCCGCCGGCGCTGCCGCCGCGCACGAGCAACCGCTCGCCGTCGGCCTCGCCGCGCTCGGCGAGCGCCTGCACCACGGCGACCACGTCCTCGACGTCGACGACGCCCCACTGCCCGCGCAGCCGCTCGCGGTACGCGCGCCCGTACCCCGTCGAGCCGCCGTAGTTCACGTCGACCACGCCGATCCCGCGGCTGGTGAACGCCGCCTTGACCAGGTCGAGCCCGGCGCGGACCTGCGCCGTCGGCCCGCCGTGGACGAAGGCGACGTACGGGGGCCGCTCCCCGGGCAGCGGCACGGCGCCCGGGTTGCGCGGGGGGTAGACGACCGCGTGCACCTCGCGGCCCTGGGGGCCGGTCACGGTGAGCGGGTGCGGCCGCGGGAGGTAGCGCTCGTCGGGGACCTCCGCCAGCGCGCGGGCAACGACCTCGGCGCGCCCGGTGGCCAGGTCGACGTCGAGCACCTCGGCCGGCGTCGCCGGCCCGCCCGCCACCGCCGCGACGTGCCCGCCGCGGGCGCGGACCGAGGCCCGCCAGTCGGTCTGCGGCAGGTCGACGCGCCGCAGGCTGCCGTCGGCCGGGTCGAGGACGGACAGGGCCCACTCCGCGGTCCCGTGGGTGACGGCGAGGCGGCCGTCGTCGAGGACGGCGTACGTGGTCATGCCGAACTGCCACTGGGGAACGCCGAACTCCTCCTCCCGGGGGCACAGTGCGCGCACCGCGCCGTCGAGCCCGACCTCGTGGAGGTTCCACCAGCCGCTGCGGTCGCTGACCGCGACGAGCCGGTCCGGGGCGAGCCACTCGGGCTGGAACACGCTCTCCGAGGCACCGCCGAGGACGGTGCGCGCCGTGCCCACCGAGCCGTCCGGGGCGACGTCGGCCACCCGCAGCTCCGTGCCGTCCCAGGGCAATCTCGGGTGGTCCCACCGCAGCCACGCCAGGCGGCGCCCGTCGGGCGAGGGTCGCGGGGTGGACAGGAAGTGCCCGTCGGCGGCCAGCACCCGCTCGCCGCCGCCGTCGAGGGGCACGGCGACGATGGCGCGCCGCACGTCGGCCCCGTCCACCTCCTCGCGCACGCACCACACCTCCGCGCGGTCGGGGGAGGGGACGAGGTCGGCGTAGCGCACGCCCTGCGGCCGCACCGGCTCGGGGGTGAGGGCGCGCACCGCGCCGTCCGGCTCCACGAGGTGCAGGCGCTGGTCGGCCCACCCCGCGAGCACCAGCCGCCCGCCCACGGGGACCCAGGCGCCGCCGCCGTACTCGTGGGCCCGCGTGCGCGGGTCGAGGCCCGGCGGGGTGACCTCGCGCACGGAGCCGTCGGCACCGCGCCGCAGGACGACGGCGCGCCCGCCGCCGTCCGCGCGGCCCTCGGACCACCACAGCGACCCGTCGTCGTCCCAGGCCACGCCCTCGAGGCGGACGGTGGAGCCGGACGCCAGGGCGGCGCTGACGGGGGTGCTCCAGGTGCCGCACGGCTGCGGCGCGGGACCGGGGCTGCCGGGGGTGACGACGCTCATGCCCGGATCCTGCCCCACCGGCGGGGGCGAGCACCCTACGGCACCGTAGGATTGGAACCGTTCCAGAGAAGAGCCCACCCCTGCCGAGGAGACCGCCATGAGCACCACCCTGCTGCGCCCCGCGCGCACCGCCCGCACCGCGACCCCCTCGACCCGCCCGGTCGGCGCGTACGTCGACCGGGACGGCGCCCGCCGGCCCCTCGTGCCCGGCGCCTACGCCGGCACCGCCCCGGCCGTCGCCGGCTCGTACGTCGACCGCGACGGCCGCGCCCTCGCCCCGGCCCGCGTCGGCAGCTACACCGACCGGGACGTCCTCGGCGCCTGAGCGCCGGCCGGCCCCGCGGTTCGCCGCCCGTCCCACGGGCGACACCCGGACGAAACACCCGTCTCCCAGAGTGGGCGCCCCAGCGCCGACAGAGGGAGGACCACGTGCCGGTCACGCCGGAGGAAGCCGCGGCCATCGCGGAGGGCATCGGGCGGGCCCGGGGGCTGCGCCCCGGGCAGCTGCCCTCGGGGGCCCAGTTCGCGGAGGGGCTCAACGGGCTCGAGGAGTGCTCCGCGTTCGTCGCCCGGGTGGGGCAGCCCCGCGGGCCCTACCCCCTGCCGCGCTACGTGCCCGTCCCCGTGGTCGAGCCGTCGGGGCGTGAGCGCCGTGGCTGAGCCGGTGAGCCGCGCGGCCTTCCTCAAGGGCGCTGCGGGGGCGGCGCTGGCCGCCGCCGCGGCGCCGGCGCTGGCCGGTCCCGCGTCCGCCGCCCCCGCAGGGGCCGGGGCGCCAGGGGCCGACCGGCCCCTGCACGACCTGGAGATCACCGAGGCGGCCCGCCTGCTGCGCACGGGGCGCGTCACCGCCGTCGAGCTGGCCCAGGCGGTGCTCGAGCGCAGCGCCGAGGTCGAGGGCCGCGTCCTGACCTACGCCCTGGAGTACGACGCCGACCTGGTGCTCGCGCAGGCCCGGCGCGCGGACCGGCTGCTGCGGCGCGGGCGCTACCTGGGGCCGCTGCACGGCGTCCCGATCGGCCTGAAGGACATCATCTTCACCAAGGGCATCCCGACCGAGGGCGGCTCCGCGCTCTACCGCGGGTTCCGCCCGGACTTCGACGCCACGTGCGTGACCCGCCTGCTGGAGGCGGGCGCGGTGGTCGTCGGCAAGACCCACACCATCGAGCTGGCCTCGGGCGACCCCGCCCCGACGAACAACCCGTGGGACCTGCAGCGCCAGCCCGGCGGGTCGAGCTCCGGCTCGGCGTCGGGGGCCGCCGCCGGGCAGTTCCTCGCCGGCATCGGCACGGACACCCGCGGCTCGATCCGCGGCCCCTCGTCGAACTGCGGCCTCACCGGCTACCGCACGACGTACGGCATGGTGAGCAAGCACGGCGTCTTCCCGCTGAGCTACACCATCGACAACGTCGGCCCCCTGGCGCGCTCGGCGCTCGACGCGGCGATCCTCGTCGACGTCATGGGCGGGCACGACCCGCAGGACCCGACGAGCCGCCCCGTGGAGCGCTACGCCCTGGCACGGGCGCTGCGCGCGTCGGAGGGGCGCCGCCCGCTGCGCGGGCTGCGCGTCGGGGTGCCGGCTCCCGGCGACTACTTCCGCGGCGTGCCGAGCGACGACCAGCTCGCCGCGTTCGACGAGGCGGCAGCCGTCCTGGCGAGCCTGGGCGCCACCGTGGTGAGCGTGCGGACCAGCACGCTGCCCGAGCCCTTCACCACGCTCGCCTCGATGACCACGCCCATCGTCAACAGCGAGGTCGCGGCCTTCCAGTACGACAACTGGGTCGAGCGCGCCGAGGCCTTCACCGCCCCGTACCGCAACCAGGTCAACAACGGCAACGTGCTGCCGGCGAGCGCGTACGTGCAGGCGCAGCGCGCGCGGAGCCTGTGGAACGAGCAGTTCCTGGCGATGTTCGAGGACGTCGACGTGTTCCTGCACCCGGAGGACGACGTGGCGCCCTACAAGGACGCCGAGCGCAACCCCGCGCGGCCCCGGCCGTCCTCGGGGAGCAAGCGCAGTCCCTGGAGCCTCACCGGCTCGCCGTCAATCGCGGTGCCGACGGGGCTCTCGTCGGCGGAGCGGATGCCGCTGTCCATGCTCGTCAACGCCGCGCCCGGCGACGACGAGCTCGCGCTGCGCGTCGTGCACGCGTTCCAGCAGGTGACCGACCACCACCGGCTGCGCCCGCAGCTCTGACCCACGACGGCCGTCGGGCCCCCGGGCCGTGCGGGGGCCCGACGGCGCGGGCGGGCGGCGCGGGGCCGTACCCTCGCCCGGTGCTCGACCTGCGCAGCGACACCGTCACCCGCCCCACCGCCGCCATGCGCCGGGCCATGGCCGGGGCGGACGTCGGCGACGACGTCTACGGCGAGGACCCCACCGTCGCCGCGCTCGAGCGCCGGGTGGCCGACCTGCTCGGCCACGAGGCCGGCCTCCTCACCGCCACCGGCTCGCTCGCCAACCAGCTGGGGATGCGCCTGCTGGTGGACCCCGGCGAGGAGCTCCTCTGCGACGTGCGCGCGCACGTGGTGCGCGCCGAGCTCGGCGCCGGCGCCGCCCTGTCGGGGATCACGACGCGCACCTGGCAGAGCGAGGACGGCAGGCTCGACGCCGAGGCGGCGGCGGCGCTCATGGAGCCCGACGCGGGGCCGTACCTCGTCTCCACGGCGGCGGTCGCCGTGGAGAACACGCACAACTTCGGCGGGGGCACCGTCCAGCCGCTCGCGCAGCTGCAGCGCCTGCGCGCGCTGACCGCCGACGCGGGCGTCGCCGTGCACCTCGACGGGGCGCGGCTGTGGAACGCGCACGTGGCGGCGGGCGTGCCGCTGGCGGCGTACGGGGCCTGCGCCGACACCGTCTCGGTCTGCCTCTCCAAGGGCCTCGGGGCGCCCGTCGGCTCGGTGCTCGTCGCCAGCGCGGAGCGCGTCGCGCAGGCGCGCGTGCTGCGCAAGCGGCTCGGCGGCGGGATGCGCCAGGTGGGCCTGCTCGCCGCCGCGGGCCTGCACGCCCTCGACCACCACGTCGAGCGCCTCGCCGACGACCACGCCCGCGCCCGCCGCCTCGCCGAGCGGCTCGCCGACGCCGACCCCGCGGTCGTCGACCCCTCGCGGGTCGAGACGAACATCGTCGTGCTCGCCGTCGACGACGCGCCGGGCCTGGCCCGCGACGCCGCCGCCCAGGGCGTGCTCGTCAGCGTGCTGGGGCCGCGCACCGCCCGTCTCTTGACGCACCTGGACGTCGACGACGAGGGCGTGGACGCCGCGGCCGAGGTGCTCGCGAAGCTGCTGGTCACGCGTCGGTGACGACCCCTGGACGCAGCGCCCGCTGAGGCGCACCGTCGGCGTATCAGGCGCGGTGCGGCGCCGCTCCCCGTCCCACGGGTCCGGCGCTCGGGCCGGGCGTGGGGGCGACGGCGAGGGGGCCGTGATGGGCGTTCGGGGTCTGGCGGGGCGGACGGGGCGAGGGGCGCGGCGGGCGACCGCCGCGCTGGGGGTGGCGGCGCTGCTCGGCGGCGGCGCGGTGGCGGCGGCACCGGTGGCGGGGGCCGCCGGCTGCGCGACGCCGTGGGGGTCGCTGGCCGAGCGGGCGCCGGCCACGACGACGGGGACGGTGCGCGGGCTGCGCGCCGGGCAGCACCCGTGCTTCGACCGGCTCGTCGTCGACGTGCGCGGACGGGTGACGGGCTACGCGGTCCGGTACGTCGACCAGGTCCGCGCCGACGGCTCCGGGCAGGTCGTCCCGCTGCGCGGCCGCGCCCGGCTGGAGGTCGTCGTGCAGGCGGCCGGGTACGACGGGCAGGGGCGCCCGACCTACGCGCCGGCGCGTCCGTCGGAGGCGGTCGGGGTGGGCGGCTACGCGACGTTCCGGCAGGTCGCCTGGGTGGGCAGCTTCGAGGGCCAGAGCCAGGTCGGGCTGGGGGTGCGCGCCCGCCTGCCGTTCCGGGTGCTCGTCCTGCCGCCGGTCAGCGGGACCTCGCGGCTCGTCGTCGACGTGGCGCACAGCTGGTGAGGCGCGGCGCGGGCGCCCCTCGCGGGGCGCCCGCGCCGGCGGGTCGTACGCCTCAGGCCACGGCCGGGCCGCGCCCGAGCAGCGGCGGCAGCTGGCGCACCGCCGCGGCGAGGGCGCGCAGGTCCCCGTCGACGAGCGCCTGCGGGCCGTCGCACAGCGCCTGCTCGGGGTGCGGGTGCACGTCGACGATGATGCCGTCGGCGCCGACCGCGATCGCCGCGCGCGACAGCGGGAGCACGAGGTCGCGCCGGCCGCCGGAGTGCGACGGGTCGACGACGACCGGCAGGTGCGACAGCCCGTGCGCGACGGCGACGGCGCTGATGTCCAGCGTGTTCCGGGTGGCCTTCTCGAACGTCCGGATGCCCCGCTCGCACAGGACGATGTCGAGGTTGCCGCGCTGCGCGACGTACTCCGCCGCGCTCAGCCACTCCTCGATGGTGGCGCTCATCCCGCGCTTGAGCATGACCGGCTTGCCGACCGAGCCGACGGCCTGCAGCAGCGCGAAGTTCGCCATGTTGCGGGTGCCGACCTGCAGCATGTCCGCGTACGACGCCACGAGCTCCACGTCGTGCGCGTCGACGACCTCGGTGACGACGGGCAGGCCGGTGGCCTCGCGCACGTCGGCGAGGATCTTCAGGCCGGTCTCGCCGAGCCCCTGGAAGGCGTACGGGGACGTGCGGGGCTTGTACGCCCCGCCGCGCAGCAGCGTCGCGCCGGCGGCCTTGGCCATCTCGGCGGCCTCGAGGGTCTGCTCGGGGTCCTCCACGGCGCACGGGCCGGCGATGAGCGTGAAGGTGTCGGGGCCGATGGGCACCCCGCCGACCCGCACCGTCGTCATCCGCTCGTGGTGCTCGCGGCTCACGAGCTTGTACGGAGCGCTGACCCGCACGACGTCGACCACCCCGGCCATGCCGCGCAGGTTCAGCGCGCGCATCTGCTCGACGTCGCCGACGAGGCCGACGATGGTGCGGGACACGCCGCGGCTGACGAAGGCCTCGCCGCCGGCCTCCTCGACGCGGCGGACGACGGCGTCGACCTCCGCCGTCGCGGCCTCGGGACCCATGACGACGACCATGCTGCTCTCCTGCGGTGGTGGGTGGTGGGTGGTGGGTGGTGGGTGGTGGTTCGGCGCCGGGCATGCGAAGAGCCCCGGGCGGTGGCCCGGGGCTCTGCGGTGCGGGGTGCTGGCTGGCGCTCGCCTAGGGAGCGCAGGCCGGCCGACCCGCCCGAGGGACCTCGGACCGGGTGGCATAGGGGAACCAGCGCGTCACGGGGGCCACGCTAGCCCACCGTCCTCCTGCTGGACAGCCCGTCCCAGGATGCGGGACGCAGGCCGGACGCAGGCCGGACGCAGGCCGGGGGCTGCGGTTGCGGGGGGCGGGTGCGATCACCAGGGTCGTGGGTACGGGAGCGCCGGCGCGCCCGTACGACCGCTCGGAGGAGCCCGTGGCCAGCAGTCCCCAGCTCGACGTCCTGCCGCTCGAGGTGGAGGTCGAGCGCGCCGCCCGCCGCCTCGCCGACGCCGGGGTGCGCGACGCGCGCGCCGACGCGCAGGCCCTCGCCGAGCACGTCGCCGGCGGCGGGGCGGCGCTCGACCGCGCCGGGGCCGGGCGCCTGCGCGACCTCGTCGAGCGCCGGGCCGCCCGCGAGCCGCTGCAGCACCTGCTGGGCACGGCGCGCTTCCGCGGGGTCGACCTGCTCGTCGGGCCGGGCGTCTTCACGCCGCAGCCGGAGACGTCGAGCGTCGTCGACGCCGTCGTCGCGGGGCTGGAGGGGCTGGACGCGCCCGTCGTCGTCGACCTCTGCAGCGGCGCGGGCACCATCCCGATGTCCGTCGCCCACGAGGTGCCGGGCGCGCGGGTGCACGCGGTGGAGGCCGACCCCGGTGCGTTCGCCTGGCTCGAGCGCAACCGCGACGCGCTCGGGCTCGACGTGGCCTGCCACCTCGGCTCCGCCGAGGACGCCCTGCCCGGGCTCGACGGGCGGGTCGACGTGGTCGTGAGCAACCCGCCGTACGTCGCCGAGCACGAGCTCCCCGCCGTCGACCCCGAGGTCCGCGACCACGACCCGCTGCGCGCCCTCGTCGCCGGCGCCGACGGCCTCGACCTCGTGCGGATGGTCGAGGCCACGGCCTGGCGCCTGCTGCGCCCGGGCGGCCTCGTCGTCGTCGAGCACTCCGACCGCCAGGGCCGCAGCGCCCCCGCGGTCTTCGCCCGCCGGTGGCGCGACGTCGCCGACCACGTGGACCACGAGGGCCTCGACCGGTTCGTCACCGCCCGCAAGCCCTGACCCGCGGGCGCGCCGGGACCCCCGGGTCCCGCAGAAGGGCACCTCCTCGCGGACTAGCCGCGAGGAGGTGCCCTTCTGCGGTACCCCGGGGGCTGCGCAGGGGTGGCAGGGTGGGCCCGTGGGGACCCGCCGCACGCCCGAGGTCGAGGCCTGGCTCGCGGAGCACGCGGGCGAGCTGGTCGGCCCCGTGCGCCTCATGGTCGACCACGGCGTCGACTGGCCGGTGTGGACCGACGCCGGTGCGCTGCCCGCGGGGGAGCCGCCGGTGAGCCCGGGCCTGCACGCGGAACTCGTCGCCTGGTGCGAGCTCTTCGCGCGGGGCAACGCCCGCCCGGAGGAGGGCTGGGCCGGCGCGGACGTGCGACGGGCGTTCGTCCGGCAGGGGCGGGGCCTGCAGCGCCGGCTGTCCGCCGAGCTCGACCTGGACGTGCAGCTCCGGGTCTGAGGGGCCGGGGGGACCTCCCGCGCCCCGCCTGCCCGGTTCGCGCACGCAGCGCACGGCGCGTCGCGGCGCCCCGGCCGGGACACGCCGCTCCTGGGGGACCGTCGTGTGCGCGAAGCGGACACAGGTGCGCGCCGGGCGCCCCTCAGCCGTCCCGCAGCCGCTCGAGCAGCGCGATGTCCTCGCGGTGCTCGGGCTCCTTCCCCGGCGTCTCGAGCACGACGGGGACGCCCTGGACCGCGGGGTGGCGCAGCAGCTCGGCGAAGGCGGCCTCGCCGATGTGCCCGCGGCCGATCCGCTCGTGCCGGTCGCGGGCCGAGCCGCAGACGTCGACGGAGTCGTTGGCGTGCACGAGCCCGAGCCGGCCCGGGCCCGCGACCTCGACGAGCCGGTCGAGGGTGGCGCTCGTGCCGCCGGGCGCGGCGAGGTCGTGGCCGGCGGCGAACACGTGGCAGGTGTCGAGGCACACGCCGACGCGGGGGTGGTGGTCGAGGGCGGCGAGGTACGGCCCGAGGTCCTCGACCGTCGCGCAGAGCGAGCGGCCCTGCCCCGCCGTGGGCTCCAGGAGCAGCTGCGGCCCGCCGTCCTGCAGCGCGTCGAGCACCGGGAGCAGCTGCTCGCGCACCTGCGCGATCGCGGCGTCGTACGCGCCCTCGCCGACCGCCGAGCCCGTGTGCACGACGACCCCGAGCGCGCCGATGGCGCGGCCGCGGGCGAGCCCGTGCGCGACGGCGGCGACCGACCGCTCCACGGTGGCGGCGGTGGGGGAGCCGAGGTTCACCAGGTACGGGGTGTGGACGTACGCCGGGACGCCCTCCTCCCCGCAGCGGTCGCGGAACGCGCTGTCCTGCGCGGGGTCGCCGGCCGGCGTCGCCCAGCCGCGCGGGTTGCCGACGAAGACCTGCACGGCGCGCGCGCCGACGGCGTCGGCGTAGGCCAGGCCCTTGCGGGCGAGGCCGCCGCCGACGGGCACGTGGACCCCGACGGGCGGGGGGAGCGGGGCGGGCACGCTCAGATCGTCGTCAGGGTGACGGTGGAGCCCTTGGGCGCCTGCCCGCCGCCGGGGCTCTGGGTGAGGACGCGCCCGAGGATCTCCGTGCCGCGGGTGCGCACGGCGAACCCGGCGCCCTCGAGGGCCTCCCGCGCGTCGTCCACCTTGCGGTCGACGACGCGGGGCACGTCGACGAGCGGCGGGCCGAGGCTCACGAGCAGGGTGACGGTGTCGCCGCGGCGCACCGTGGAGGCGGCCGGGTCCTGCACGAGGACGTCGCCGCGGGCGACCTGCTCGTCGTACGCCTCCTCGCGCTCGACGACGAGCCCGGCGCCCTCCAGCGCCTCGGTCGCCTCGTCGGCCGGGCGGCCGCTCCAGTCCTCGAGCTCGACGGGGGCGGGGCCGCGGCTGACGACGAGGGTGACGGCGGTGCCGCGCCGCAGCTCCTGGCCCTCGCCGGGCGACACCGAGACGACCTCGCCGGCGGGCACGTCGTCGTCCCAGCGCCCCTCGACGACCGGCTGCAGCCCGGCGCCGTCGACCGCCGCCTCGGCGTCGTCGCGGGGGGCGCCGACGACGTCGGGCACGGCGATCCGCTCGGGCCCGCGGGACAGGACGACGCCGACGGTGCCGCCGTCGGCGACGGACCCGCCGGGCCCGGGCTCGGTGCGCAGGACCTGCCCGGCGGGGACGGTCTCGCTGTACGCGGGGTCGAGCGTGCGGACCTCGAGGCCCGCCTCGCGCGCGCGGTCGGCCGCCTGCTCGGCGGTGAGGCCCAGCAGCGCGGGGACGTCGGTGCGGGCGCCGGGGCCGGCGGCGTACCACCAGGCCGTGCCGCCGCCGAGCAGCGCGAGGACGAGCAGCAGCGCCACCAGCGGGCTGCGGCGGCGGCGCCGCGGCGTGCCGTGCCGCGGGACGGCCGTCGTGGGCTCGTGGCCGTCCGCGTCGACGACGAGCGTCGGCTCCGGCGCGCCGGGGTCGTGCTCGAGCGCCTCCGCGCCGAGCCGGCGGTGGGCCGCCACGACCTCGTCGAGCATCGCCCCCGCGTCGGCGGGCCGGCCGTCGGGGTCGCGGGAGGTGGCGCGGGCGACGATGCGGTCCAGCGCCGGGTCCAGGCCGGGCACCCGGCTCGACGGCGGCGGCACGTCGTCGTGGACGTGCCGGTAGGCCACCTGCACCGCCGAGTCGCCGGTGAACGGCTTGCCGCCGGTGAGCAGCTCGAACAGCACGACGCCCGCGGAGTACACGTCGGAGCGGGCGTCGGCCACCCCGCGCTCGACCAGCTCGGGGGCGAGGTAGGAGACGGTGCCGACGAGCGCGCCGCCGGTGTGGCTGCTCGTGGCGGCCCGGGCCAGGCCGAAGTCGGCGACCTTGACCCGGCCGTCGTCGGCGAGCAGCACGTTCTCGGGCTTCACGTCGCGGTGCACGATGCCGGCGCGGTGCGCCGCGGCCAGCGCCGCGAGCACCCGCTCGAGCAGGTCGAGCGCCTCGCCGGGGCCCAGCCGGCCGCGCTCGCGCAGCAGCGCCCGCAGGGTCCGGCCCTCGACGTGCTCCATGACGAGGAAGACCTCGTCGCCGTCCGTGCCCTGGTCGAACACGGCGACGACGCCGGGGTCGGACAGCCGGGCGCTGGCCCGCGCCTCGCGGATGAACCGGGCCACGGCCTCCTCGTCGGCGGCGAGCGCCGGGTGCATGACCTTGACCGCGACGGGGCGGTCCAGGCGCGTGTCGAGCGCCTCGTACACGGTCGCCATGCCGCCCCGGGCGATGCGCGCGACGACCCGGTAGCGCCCGTCGAGCACCCGCCCGACGAGGGGGTCCGAGAGCGCCGTGTCCACCCGGACACTCTACGGTCCGTGCGCTCCCGGACCCCGTCGCCGCGCGTCAGCGGCGGAAGCGGTCGAACACCCCGTACATGAACTCGGTGCCCTGGCGCAGCGCCTGCACCCCGATCCGCTCGTCGTTGCCGTGCATGGTGACGAGGCTGGGCCCGTCGAGGACGTAGGGGTAGACGCCGTAGCCGGGCACCCCGCGCTCGACCCACGGCCCCAGGCTCGTGCCGGCCTCGAAGAGGGCGGGGGCGAAGACCGCCTCCGGGTACGTCGCGCGCGCCGACGCGGCGATCGCCCGGTAGAGCGGCGAGTCCACCGACGAGGCGATCTTGGGCTGGGCGAGGCGCGCCTCGACGTCCTCGTCGCTCTCGCCCTCGTAGCGCTGGAACTCCAGGGTCACGTCGTCGCCGGCGACCCGGCGCAGCTGGGCCATGAACTGCTGCGGCGTCTGCCCGCCGGGCAGGCCGCGGCAGTTGAGCCGTGCGGTCGCCGTGGACGGGATGACGTTCTCCTTGTAGCCGGCCTCGGCGATGACGAAGGAGTGCGTGGTGCGCAGCAGCGCGCTGTGCAGCCACGGGTAGTCGCTGCGCGACACGACCACCTTCGCCGCCCGCTCCCGCACCGCCGCGTTCCGCGCCCCCAGCATCTGGCGGATCGCGCGCGCCCACCGCTCGTCCTCCGTCGCGCGGGCGAGCGCCTCGAAGTACCGCCGGGTCACGGGCGTGATGCGCACCGGCGCGGACCACTCGCCGAGCCGTGCCAGGGCCCGGGACAGCTTCACGACCGCCGCGTCCGGGATCGGCTTCGACGAGTGGGTGGCGGTCGCCTCGGCCGTGACGTCGATGTTGAAGTACTGCTTGTCCTGCCGGGTGACGGTGATCATCATCGGCGTCCGGCCGTCCTCCTGGGCGAGGAACCAGCCGCCCTCGGTGAGGACCATGCCGGCGTCGATCTCGTCCCAGTGGTTCTGCGCCAGCCACGCGGAGCCGTACGAGCCGGCCTCCTCGTCCGCGTCGGTGAGGACGATGATGTCGCGGTCGAACTTGGCGCCCTCCGACACGTGCCGCAGCAGCGCGCTGATGAAGGCCGCGTTGGCGCCCTTCATGTCCAGGGCGCCGCGGCCGTAGACCATGCCGCCCTTGACCACGCCGCCGAACGGGTCGACGCTCCACTGCTCGCGCTCCACCGGCACCACGTCGGAGTGCCCGAGCAGCAGCAGGGGGTCGTTCGACGCGTCGCCCTCGATGCGGGCGACGAGGTGGACGTTGTCCGGCTGCGGCGTCGGGATGATCTTCGAGCTGACGCCGGCCGCGTCCCACTTGGCCTTGAGCATCTCCGCGTGCGGGCGGGTGTTGCCGCCCTCGCCGAAGTTCTGGGTGTCGTACGAGAGCATCTCCCGCAGCAGCGCCAGCGGGTCGAGGTCGCCCGCGGCGACCTCGCCGGCGGCCCGGGCGGGCGCCGAGCCGCCGAGCAGGTCGGCGGCCAGGCCGCCGCCGGCGACGCCCGCGGCGAGCAGGCCGCCCAGGGCGCCGGTGCGGCGCAGGAAGGTGCGCCGGTCCAGGCCGTCGTGGGGGCACGCGCCGGGCGCGTGCTGGTGGGTCTGGTGGTGGGGGGACTGGCCGGTCACGGGCACCTCCGGGCGCTGGCGCGATGACGGGCCGGGACGGAGGCCGCACAGCGCCCGTACCGGGACGTCCGGGGCGCGAGACGCTACTCCGACCGCGTGACCTCCGGAAGTCCCCGCGTGACGATCTGGTGTCGGAGGGTGCCGGGTGCCCGGTGGGGTCCCTCAGGAGAAGCGCTGCTTGAGCGCGAGGACGTTGCGCACGTAGAGCTCGGTGTCCGCGTGCATCCCGCGCTCGCGCACCGAGGTGAGCCCCTGGTAGTAGCCGGCGACGGCCTCGGCCTCCGAGCGCGCCTGGGACAGCAGGAGGCGCAGCAGCGCGACGCCCGCAGTGGCGTTGTCCCGCGGGTCGAGCAGGTCGAGGTCGCGCCCGACCACGCCGGACATCCAGGTCCCGGTGGCCGGGATGACCTGCATGGCGCCGACGGCGTTGGCCACGGAGACCTTGTCGTGCTGGAAGCCGGTCTCCTGCCAGCTCACGGCGAGGGCGAGCGCCGGGTCGACCCCGTACGAGCGCGCGGTCGAGGCGATGAGGTCGCGCACCGCGTCGCGCGAGGGCACCCCGGCGGACTCGAGCGCGGCGCGGTTCCGCGCGGCGGCCGCGACGACGTCGTCCGGGTACGTCCGCCCGGCGAACGTGGTCGCGGACTCCTGCCGCGGCGCCGCCTGCCCGCCGGCGCCCAGCCGCAGGACCTGCCCCGGGCGGATCGTGTCGCCGCCGAGGCCGTTGGCGCGGCGCAGCGCCGTCACGGTCGTGCCGTGCGCCCGCGCGACGGACCACAGCGTGTCGCCCGCGCGGACCGTGTGCGAGGGGCCCCCGGACGCGCGCGGGGCGGCGGACGCGGGGGCGGCGGCGGGGGCGGCGGCGCGGGCGCCGGCGCCGAGGCGGAGCACCTGCCCCGGCTGCAGGGTGTTCGAGCGCAGGCGGTTCGCGGCGACCAGCGCGCCGACGGTCGTGCCGCGCTCGCGGGCGATGCCCCACAGCGTGTCGCCGGCACGGACCGTGTGCGTCGCGGGGCGCGCCGGCGCGGTGGCGGCACGGCGGGCGGGCCCGCCGGAGGGCACCTGCACGACCTCGCCGGCGCGGACGTACCCGCCGCCCGCCGGCAGGCCGTTGGCCCGCACGAGGGCGTCGACGCTCGTGCCCGAGCGGGTCGCGATGCCCGAGAGCGTCTCGCCGGGCTGCACGCGGTACGAGGTCCAGCCCGGGGCCGAGGCGGTCGCGACGGCCGCGATGACCGCGGGGACCGCGACGGCGCGGGCGGTGCCGCGGGCGAGCGCGGCGGCGTCGTGCTGGGCGGGGGCGGCGTGGCGCGCCCGGGGGCGGCGCGACGGGCTGCTCGGCACGGGTGGCTCCTGTCGGTCGGTCGTCCGGTCGCGCTCGGTGCGGGTACGGAGTGCCCACGGTAGGCAGGCGGTACTCCTGCGTCCAGTGGGGCGTGCGGGACTGCTGTGACGTGGGGGACCACGGGGACCCTGGGACGGCGTGGGGGGGCGGTGACCGGGCCGGGCCCGTACGGGCGTCGCCCGCCCCCTCTGGCAGGCTGGGCGCGTGAGCGACGCAGACGAGCTCGAGCGGCTGGTCCCGGCCTGGCTGACCCTCCCCGACGTGGCCGAGGCGCTCGGCGTCGAGGTGACCCGGGTCCGCCAGCTGGTCAAGGAGGGCGCGCTGGCGGCGGTGCGCCGCGGCGAGCGCCGGGTGCTGCAGGTGCCCGCGGCCTTCGTGCAGGACGGGCAGGTGCTCAAGGGCCTGCAGGGGACGCTGACCGTCCTGGGCGACGCGGGCTACACGACGGAGGAGTCCCTGCGCTGGCTGTTCACGCCGCAGGACGACCTGCCGGGCAGCCCGGTCGACGCGCTCGTGGCCGACCGCAAGACCGAGGTGCGCCGCCGGGCCCAGGCCCTGGCGTTCTGAGGGCGGCGGGTCCGGTGCGGCGCCCGGTGCTGACCGAGCGGATGCGGGGCTTCGGCACGACCGTGTTCGCCGAGATGAGCGCGCTCGCCGTGCGCACCGGCGCGATCAACCTCGGCCAGGGGTTCCCCGACACCGACGGGCCGGCCTCGCTGCTGGAGGACGCCGTCGCGGCGATCCGCGCCGGCGCCAACCAGTACCCGCCGGGTCCCGGCGTGCCCGAGCTGCGCCGCGCGGTGGCCGCGCACCAGCAGCGCTTCTACGGCCTCGACGTCGACCCCGACGACGTGCTGGTCACCGCGGGCGCGACCGAGGCGGTCGCGGCCGCGCTGCTCGCGCTGTGCGAGCGCGGCGACGAGGTCGTCGTCCTCGAGCCCTACTACGACGCGTACGCGGCGGGGATCGCCCTGGCCGGCGCCGAGCGGCGCACGGTCCCGCTGCGCTTCCCGGGCTTCGCGCTCGACCTCGACGCCCTCCGGGCGGCGGTCACCCCGCGCACGCGGGTGCTCGTCGTGAACAGCCCGCACAACCCGACCGGCACGGTGCTGACGCGCGCCGAGCTCGAGGCGGTGGCGGCGCTGGCCCGCGAGCGCGACCTGCTCGTGCTCACCGACGAGGTGTACGAGCACCTGGTCTTCAGCGGCTCCGAGCACGTCCCGCTGGCGACGCTGCCGGGCATGGCCGAGCGGACCCTCACGGTGTCCTCGGCCGGCAAGACCTTCTCCGTCACCGGCTGGAAGGTGGGCTGGGTGCACGGCCCGCGCGAGCTGGTCGCCGCGGTCCGCACGGTCAAGCAGTTCCTCACGTACGTGGGCGCGGCGCCGTTCCAGCCGGCCGTCGCGCGCGCCCTGGGGCGCCCGGACGAGGACTACGCCCGCGAGGCGGCGGACCTCGAGCAGCGGCGGGACCTGCTCGTGGCCGGGCTGCGCGCCGCCGGCTTCGCGACCAGCGTGCCGCAGGGCACGTACTTCGTCGTCGCCGACGCGGCGCCGCTGGGCTTCGAGGACGGGTACGAGCTGTGCCGCCGGCTGCCCGAGCTCGCCGGCGTGGTGGCCGTGCCGCTCGCCCCGTTCCACGACGACCCCGCGCTCGGGCGCTCGCTCGTGCGGTTCTGCTTCTGCAAGCGGCGCGAGGTGCTGGAGGACGCCGCCACCCGGCTGGCCCGGCTCGGCGGCTGAGCCGGGCCCGGGGGCGGGTCGCTCAGGGCAGGTGGCGCGCCGGGCGGCGCACGAGCTGCCAGGCGGCGCTCACCGCGAACAGGACGGTGATGGCGGCGAACACCCACCACACGTCCTGCGCGGCGGGCAGGCTGACGCCGGCGACGCTGGCGCTGGTGCCGCCGAGGGTGGTCTTGGCTCCGTACACGGTGGTGCTCCTGTCCTGCGGTGGGAGTGGTGGAGGTGGTGGGGACGTCAGGCGGCGGCGCGCTCGGCGGCGTACTGCAGCGCCCAGCGGTCGCGGGTGCGCCCGGTGAGGCGGGCCTGCAGGCACTCGCCCCAGGCCTTGAGGAACCAGCCGGCGCGCATCCAGGCGAACGCCTCCTGCGGCAGCAGCAGCGCCGCCAGGAGGACGTCCTTCGCGTCGCGGTGCGGCACCCGCAGCGACTGCTTCACGTCGTTGGCGATGAACAGCAGCGGCACGAGGAACCAGAGCAGCTGCACGTGCAGCGAGCCGGCGAGGGCGAAGGCGAGGGTCGTGAGGAGCCAGCCGACGCGCACCGCGGCGGCGCACAGGCCGAGCAGCTGCTGCCCCCAGTCGCGCAGGGTCAGCCGGTTCACGCCGAAGGCGAGCAGGTCCTCGACCGTGCCGCCCTGCCACTTCATGCGCTGCGCCCAGAGGGCGCCGACCTCGACCATGGGGTCGGTGTAGGCGCGGACCTCGTACGACACCTTGGTCGCGTGGCCGAGGCCGCGCAGCCGGTAGGTCAGCTCGAAGTCCTCGACGTGGGACGCGTACGACCAGGGGCCGGTGTCGACGCCCTCGCCGCGGCGCTGCTCGTGGACCTCGTCGAGGGCGGAGACGCGCAGCATGCAGGCGGTGCCGGCGAGCACGCTGGTGTGCCCGCCGCGGTTCAGCGCCGTGTCGGTCCAGCGGGCGAACTCCGCCTTCTGCAGCCGGGCCCACGTGTTCTGGCGCCAGCTGCGGCCCTCCTGCGGGAGCATGGTGAAGCGCGCGGAGACCCCCGCGGTGCCCGGCTCGGCCTCCATCTGGCGCACCCACTGCGTCACGGACTCCGCCGGCAGGATCGTGTCGGCGTCGATGCAGGCGAAGTAGTCGACCTCGCCGCGCAGCATCCGCCACGCCGCGTTGAGCGCCCCGGACTTGCGGTGCGCGTTGCCCACGGTCTCCACGACGGTGACGCCGGGGACCGAGCGGGCGATCTCGACGGTGCGGTCGGAGCAGCCGTCGGCCACCACGAGGACCGCCACGAGCGGGTGGTCCTGCGCGGCGGCGGCCCGGCAGGTGGCCCCGATGGCGGCCTCCTCGTCGTGGGCCGCGATGACGACCGCCACCCGCGGCGTCGTGACGTCCTGTGACTGCGCGTTCTCCATGTGCAGGAGTCTGCGCGGCTGTCGTCACGCTGCGTGGCTTCTCGCCGCGTCGAGCACCCGGGCGACCGGTCCCGAGCACGCAACGTGACGACTAGGAGGACGCAGCGTCCGCGTCGAGGCGGTGCCAGCGACGCTCCGTGCGCCGTACCCGCTGCGCGTGCAGCAGCCGGGGCCCCGCGACCCGCAGCCGGCGGGGGAGCGGCACGCGCACCCGGCGGGTGAGCACGTCGTAGTCCGCGTCCTCCACGGCGCGCAGGATGCCGCCGTACAGCTCGAACGCCGTGCGGATGCAGTCCCGGCTCGTCGGGTGCAGCAGCGCGATCCCCGGCTCGGCGTCCCGGTAGAGCGCGCGCGTGCGCTCCACCTCGAACGCCAGCAGCTCGCGGACCCGCCGCGTGACGATGCCGAGCTCGAGGTCGACCCGGGTGACGCCGAACGCGTGCAGGTCCTCCATGGGCAGGTACACCCGCCCCCGCTGCAGGTCCTCGCCGACGTCGCGGATGAAGTTGCTCAGCTGGAACGCCTCGCCGAGCCGGCGGGCGCAGTGCTCGGCCTCGGCCTCGTACCCCGCCAGCGGCTCCAGCACGGGCACCATCTGCAGCCCGATGACCGCCGCCGAGCCGTACATGTACTTCTCGAGGTCCTCGTACGTCGGGTACTCGGTCACCGTGATGTCCATGGCCATCGAGCCGAGGAACGCCTCGAAGTGCTCCTTCGGGATGCCCCAGCGGCGCGCCGTGTCGATCGCCGCGCTGTACACCGGGTCCTCGGAGCGCCCGGTCTCCCAGTCGCGCAGGAACGCGTCCGACCACCGCAAGAGCGCGTCGGGGTCCGGGTGCTCGAAGGAGTCCACGAACTCGTCCGCGTAGCGCGCGAACCCGTACAGCGCGTGCACGTACGGCCGCTTCTCCGGCGCGAGCAGCAGCGTCGCCAGGTAGTACGTCTTGCCGTGCTCGGCGTTGAGCGCGCGGCACCTCTCGTACGACGCCCGCAGGCGCGGGTCGACGATGCCCGCGGCATCGAGCTCTCGGCTGCTCATCGCGCCGATCCTGCCGCCTCGCCCGCCCGCGGCGCCAGCCGGGCGGCTCCTGCCGCCGCGGCGGTCCGTGCCCGCGGGCAGCGGTGCCGCGGCGCACGCGCCCCGACCCGCCCACGCCGCGCGGCGTGCCGGCTGCGCGCGCCCGACGGGTGCTCGGAGCCGGCGTGTCGCGGGGTCCCGGGCACGGGGGTGCCCGGTTCGCGCACCCGACGGGTGCCCGGAGCAGGCGTGTCGCGGGGTCCCGGCCGCGACACGCCGCGCGCTGAGTGCGCGAACCGGACCGTCGGACCGGTCCGGCACGAGCGGGGCCAGGGGTGTCAGGCGGAGCGGGAGCGGTGCGCGGCGGGAGTCGCCGCCTCGCGCAGCAGGCGCAGCGTCCGGGCCCGCCGGTGGACGAGGTCCTCGTACGTGAGCCGCAGCAGCGGCAGCCCGCGCCGGACGAGGGCGTTGGCCCGCCGGCGGTCCTCCCGGAACTCGGCGCGACGGCTGTGGTGCTCGAACCCGTCCGCCTCGACGACGAGCCGCCCGTCGACCAGTGCGTCGACCCGGCCGACGCCGTCGAGGTCCACCTGCAGCTCGTACGGCAGCCGCAGCTCGAGCAGGAGGGTCCGCAGCACCGTCTCGAGCACGGACTCGCAGCGCGGGTCGACGAGGCGCGCGACCTCGCGGGCGCGACGGGCCCCGGGCCCGCTCAGGGCGGCCGCTCCGCGCAGCACGTCGTCGGGCGTCACGAGCCCGCGGTGGGCGGCGGCGTCGGCGACGGCCAGCCCGTCGAGGAACGGCAGGCGGCGCGCGCAGTCCAGGACGGTCGCCAGGGGCGTCGTCACCGGCGGGCCGTCGAGCCGGTGCTCCGGCGGGACGGTCCGGCGCACCACCTCGGCCCCGGGCAGGGCGCGCCGGCTCGTGCCCCGGCCCACCGCCACGCTCGTGCTGCGCGGCGCGGTAAGCACCGGCAGGTCGTGCCACCGCGCCGCCGAGGCGTCGCACAGGACCCCGCGCAGGCGCCGGGCGACGACGACGTCCGGGGCGGCGCCGGGCAGGGCCACGACCCAGCCGGGGTGCGCGACGAGCAGGCCGCGGTCGAGCGCCCAGGCGAGCAGGCCGGGCCCGTACCCCGCCTCGTGCAGGTCCGCCCGCCGGTCGGCTCCGCCGCGCGCGGCGAGGTGGGGGAGCAGTCGCACGCCAGGAGGGTGCGGCGGCCCCGGGTGCGCCGTCCCGGCGCCCGCTGCCCGCTGTGGACGACGGGCTGCCCAGTGCTTGTGGACGCCGCTCGTGCGCACGGCGGATGCCCGGTTCGCGCAACGGACCGTCGGCGTGTCGCGGCCGGAGGCCGTGAACACGCCGCCCCTGGAGCACCGTCGGGTGCGCGAACCGGGCACATCGTGCCCGCGCGCCGTCGACACGCCGGCCCCGGAGTGCCGTCGTGTGTGCAAACCGGGCACATCGCGCGCGCAGGCCGACGGCACGCCGCTCCCGGCGCGCGTCGTGGGTGCAAACCGGGCACGCGCGCCCGGCCGCCTCCTCAGCGCAGCGCGCGGGAGCGGTACGCGGGGTCGGGGCCGGTGATGCGCTCGGCGGCGAGCCGGCCGCTGATGAGGACCATGGGGACGCCGACGCCGGGCTGGGTGCCGGAGCCGGTGAAGACGACGTTGTCGCCCCAGACGTTCTTGGGGCGGAACGGGCCGGTCTGGCGGAAGGTGTGGGCCGCGGCGAACGGGGCGCCGGCCTCCATCCCCGCGGCCTGCCAGGTGAGGGGGGTCCAGGTGTGGACCTCCTCGAGGCTGTCGCCGAAGCCGGTCCAGCCGCGCTCCTGCATGGTGCGCAGCACGTGCTCGCGGTAGCGCGGCTCCTCGATCCGCCAGTCCAGGCCGCTGCGCGCGCCCGCCTGCAGGTTCGGGGTGGGGAAGAGGACGTAGTAGATGTGCTTGCCCTCGGGGGCGAGCGCGGGGTCCGAGTACGTCGGGTTGGTCACCAGCACCGAGGGGTCGCTCATGACCCGGCCCTCGTCGATGATCTCCCGGAACACGCCTTCCCAGGACGCGCCGAAGGAGATGTTGTGGTGCACGGCGTGGTCGTAGCGCCGGTCGGAGCCCGCGTGCAGGACGTAGCAGGACGGGGAGTAGGTCAGCCGCCGCACCTTGGCCGGCGTGAAGCCCAGCAGGTCCCGGTACGCGACGGGCAGGTCGGGGTTCAGCACGACGACGTCGCACGGGATGCGCTCGCCGTCGGTCGTGAGGACAGCGGTTGCCCGCTGGCCGCGGAGCTCGACGCGGGACACCTCGGTGCCGTACCGGATCTCGACGCCGTGCTTCTCGGCGGCACCGGCGAGGGCGCGCGGCACCGCGTGCATCCCGCCCTCGGGGAAGTAGACGCCGGCGACGGAGTCCATGTACGCGATGACCGCGTAGAGGGAGAGGGCGTCGTAGGGGGACAGGCCGGCGTACATCGCCTGGAACGAGAACACCCGCTGCGTGCGGTCGTCGCGCAGGAACTGCCCGACCTTCGGCGCCAGCCGGCGGAAGCCGCCGATGCCGGCGAGCCGCGCGAGGTTCGGGGTGACGAGGTCGAGCGGGGAGTCGATGTTGCGGTCGATGAAGTCGCGCATCTCGTAGCGGTAGACCTTCGACACGAAGTCGACGTAGCGCCGGTACCCCGCGGCCTCGTCCGGCCCGACGACGGCCTCGATCTCGGCGGCCATCCGGTCCGCGTCGGGGTGCACGTCGAGCTGCGAGCCGTCGGCGTACGTCGCCCGGTAGAGCGGCTCGACGGGCTTGAGGGCCAGCCAGTCGGACATCTCCTCGCCCACGCTGTCGAGGGCGTCGGCGATGAGGTCGGGCATGGTGAGCACCGTCGGGCCGGTGTCGAAGGCGTAGCCGCCGCGCCGGACGACGCCGGCGCGCCCGCCGGGCTCGTCCTCGCGCTCGAGCACGGTGACCCGCCGCCCGGCCCCGGCCAGGCGCAGCGCGGCCGACAGCCCGCCGAGGCCCGCCCCGACGACGACGACGTGGTCCGTGGGACCGGTGACCTGGCGCATCTGTGCCTTCCGTGCCTTCCG
The DNA here is from genome assembly GCF_003594885.1 of Vallicoccus soli. NCBI lineage: Bacteria > Bacillati > Actinomycetota > Actinomycetes > Motilibacterales > Vallicoccaceae > Vallicoccus > Vallicoccus soli. The sequence goes on along the minus strand of NZ_QZEZ01000002.1, from coordinate 222,527 downwards.
TGCAGGGGTCGGGCGGTCAGACCGAGCGCGCCGTGGCGGCCCCGACCAGGCCGGTGAGGACCGTGCGGGCGTCGTGCTCGAGCGCGGTGCCGTCGAGCGCGGCGTGCGCGCGGGCGGTGAGCTCCTCGATGAGCGCCTCCACCCGGGCGAGGGCGCCGGTGTCCACCAGCACCTCGCGCAGCACGGCGACCCCGTGCGCGTCGAGGTGCGGGTCGCCGAGGTGGCGCTGCACGGCCGCGGCCTGGGCCGGCGAGGCCTGCTCGAGCGCCATCGCGACGAGGACGGTGCGCTTGCCCTCGCGCAGGTCGTCGCCCGCGGGCTTGCCGGTCTCGGCGGGGTCGCCGAACACGCCGAGGACGTCGTCGCGCAGCTGGAACGCCTCGCCGAGCGGCAGGCCGTACGCGGAGTAGGCCGCGAGCTGCTCCGGCCCGGCGCCGGCGAGGGAGCCGCCGAGCACGAGGGGGTGCTCGACGCTGTACTTCGCGCTCTTGAACCGGATGACCCGGCGGGCCCGCTCGACCGAGGAGCCGTCGGTGGCCGCGCGCGCCTGCTCGAGCATGTCGAGGTACTGCCCGCCCATGAGCTGGGTGCGCATGAGGTCGAAGGTCGCCCGGCCCCGGCGCAGCTCCTCGTCGCCGAGCCCGCTGGCGACGAGGACCTCGTCGGACCAGGAGAGGAACAGGTCGCCGAGCAGGATGGCGCCGGCCTCGCCGAAGCGGTCGGCGCTGCCCACCCACGCGTTGCCGCGGTGCAGCGCGGCCAGGCGCCGGTGGGCGGCGGGCATGCCGCGGCGGGTGTCGCTGCCGTCCATCACGTCGTCGTGCACGAGCGCCGCGGCCTGGAAGAGCTCGAGCGCGGCGGCGGCCTGCACGATGCCCGTGCCGTCGGCGCCGCCCGCGCCCCGCCAGCCCCAGTAGCAGAACGCCGGGCGGAGCCGCTTGCCCCCGCTGAGCAGGGCCGTCGCCGCCTCCACGAGCGGGGCCAGGTCGACGCTGACGTCCTCCAGCGCGGCCGCCTGGCGGGCGAGGACGTCGTCCAGGGCCTTCTGCACGCGGGTGCGCAGGTCCTCCCGGTCGAGGACGGGGTCGGCGGGGCTCACCCCGCCACCGTAGAGGCTGGGCCCGCGTCCGGCAGGTCGAGCGGCCGCGGGCGCCTAGGCTGGGCGCATGGTCGCCGGCCCCGCCCTCCACCGCCCCGCCGCCCCGACGGTGCGCGACCTGCTGCGCTCGGGGCGCCGCTCCTTCTCCTTCGAGTTCTTCCCGCCGAAGACCGACGAGGGCGAGCGCCAGCTCTGGACGGCCATCCGCCGGCTCGAACCGCTGCGCCCCAGCTTCGTGTCCATCACCTACGGCGCGGGCGGCTCGACCCGCGACCGGACGGTCGCGATGACCGAGCGGGTCGCCACCGAGACGACGCTGACGCCGGTCGCGCACCTCACCGCCGTCGGGCACTCGGTCGCCGAGCTGCGCCGCGTCGTCGGCTCGCTCGCCGCCGCGGGCGTGCGCAACGTCCTCGCGCTGCGCGGCGACCCGCCCGGCGACCCGCAGGGCGAGTGGGTGCGCCACCCCGAGGGGCTCGAGTACGCCGAGGAGCTCGTGCGCCTCGTCCGCGCCTCCGGCGACTTCTGCGTCGGCGTCGCGGCCTTCCCCGAGCGGCACCCGCGCTCGCCGGACTGGGACAGCGACATCCGGCACTTCGTCCGCAAGTGCGAGGCGGGCGCGGACTACGCCATCACCCAGATGTTCTTCCGCGCCGACGACTACCTGCGCCTGCGCGACCGGGTCGCGGCGGCCGGCTGCGAGGTGCCGATCATCCCCGAGATCATGCCGGTCACGAACGTCCGGCAGATCGAGCGCATGGCGCAGCTGTCCGGCGCCGCGTTCCCGGCGGACCTCGCGGCCGCGCTGCACGCGGTCGAGGACGACCCGGCGGCCGTCCGCGCGGTCGGGGTCGAGCACGCCAGCCGGCTCTCCGAGCGGCTGCTCGCCGAGGGCGTGCCGGGGCTGCACTTCATCACCCTCAACCGGTCCACGGCGACCCTCGAGATCTACCAGCGGCTCGGGCTGGGGCGGGAGCGCGCGTGAGCCTGCAGGACGGCGTCGTCGTCACCGGCACGGGCAGCGCCTCGGCGCCCACCGACGTCGTCCGGGCCGCCCTGGGCGCCGAGTCGCGCGGCGCGGGCGTCGCGGCGGCCCTCGGCGAGGTCGTCCGCGCCGTGGAGGCCATGCGCGCCGCCCTCGCCGCGGCCGGGGTCGCCGACGCCGACCTCTCGGTCGAGAGCACGAGCGTCAACCACGAGCCCTGGGAGGAGGCCGCCCGGCCGTACGTCGCCCGGGCCGGGCTGTCCGCCACGCTCCGGGACCCCGCGGGGGCCGGGGCCCTGGTCTCGGCCGTCGTCGACGCCGGCGGCGACGCCGCGCGCCTGCACGGGCTGGAGCGCGCCCTGGACCGCCCGGAGGCCCTGCTGCCGCGGGCCCGCGAGGCCGCGGTCGCGGACGCCCGGGCCCGCGCGGAGCAGCTCGCCGGGCTGGTGGGCAGGGACCTGGGGCGCGTGCTCGCGGTCGCCGAGCACGCCGGGGGCGGACCGCGGCCGTACGGGGTCGCGACCCTCGAGCGGGGCGCCGCCGCAGCGGGCCCCGGCCCGCTGCCGTACGAGCCGGGGTCGGCCTCGGTGACGGTCGTCCTGCAGGTCCGCTGGGAGCTCGTCTGAGCCGCGAGGGCCGCGAGGCGTACCTCGACCTCTGGTCGCGGCTGCACGGCGGCTACGACCCGAGGACCTCGTTCTGGTCGTGGCGCTGGCTGACGCTCGCGTACTGGTCCGCCCGGCCCTTCGTCGCCGCCCGCGTGGCCCCGGACCTGGTGACGCTGCTGGGCGTCCTCGTCAGCGCCGGCGCCACCGGGCTCGCGGCGCTGCAGGGCCGGTGGGTCGTCGCGGCCGCCGCCGTGGTCGTCCTGTCCGCCCTGCTCGACAGCCTCGACGGGGCGGTGGCCCTGCTGACCGGGCGCACGTCCGCCTGGGGCAGCGTGCTCGACAGCGTGGTGGACCGGGTCAGCGACGGGCTCTACCTCGTGGCGCTGTGGCTGGTCGGCGCGCCGCCCGGCCTCTGCGTCGCCGCCGGCGCGCTGACCGTGCTGCAGGAGTACGCCCGCGCCCGCGCCGCGGCGAGCGGCATGCAGGACATCGGCGTGGTCACGGTGTGGGAGCGCCCGACCCGGGTCGTCGTCACGTCGCTGTTCCTCCTCGGCGCCGGGCTCTACGTGGGCGCCGCGGCGACCTGGGCGGCCCTCGGGGCCGCCGCCTGGGTCGGCCTGGGCGTGGTGGGTCTCGTGCAGCTGCTCGTCGTGGTCCGCCGCCGCCTGCGCTGACGCCCCGGGGCGCGCCTCACGGCGCCGCCGGGGCGCCGTCAGGACACCGTGAAGCACCCCTCCCGGCACCGTCACGCGCCGGAAACACGCCCTGCCTAGCGTCGAGCGCGTCGGTCCCCGCCAGCCCCTGGAGCCCGCGTTGAGCGCCCCGGTCCCCACGCACTGCCCGTACTGCGCCCTGCAGTGCGGCATGCACCTCGTGCCCCTGCCGGGCGGCGGGGCGGAGGTCGCCGCGCGGGACTTCCCGACGAACCGCGGGGGGCTGTGCCGCAAGGGCTGGACGTCGGCGGCGCTGCTCACGAGCCCCGAGCGGCTCACCACGCCCCTGGTCCGCGAGGGCGGCGACCGGCGCCGCCCGCTCGTCCCCGCCAGCTGGGACGAGGCGCTCGAGCGCGTGGTCGCCGGGATCCGCAGGGCGCAGGCGCACAAGGGCCCCGACGGCGTCGCGGTGTTCGGCGGGGGCGGCCTGACGAACGAGAAGGCGTACCAGCTCGGCAAGTTCGCCCGGGTCGCCCTCGGGACCAGCCAGGTCGACTACAACGGCCGGTTCTGCATGAGCAGCGCGGCGGCTGCGGGCACCCGCGCCTTCGGCGTCGACCGCGGGCTGCCGTTCCCCCTCGAGGACCTCGCAGCCGCCGAGGCGGTGCTCCTCGTGGGCAGCAACGCCGCGGACACCATGCCGCCGTTCCTGCAGCACCTTGCCGCCCAGCGCGAGCGCGGCACCCTCGTGGTGGTCGACCCGAGGGCCACGCCGACGGCGCAGGCCGCGGCGCTGCACCTGCAGCCGGTGCCCGGCACCGACCTCGCGCTGGCGCTGGGGATGCTCCACGTGGCCGTCGTGGACGGCCTGGTCGACGCCGCGTACGTCGCGGAGCGCACCACCGGCTGGGACGAGGTGCGCCGGCTCGTCCTCGGCGGCTACTGGCCCGAGCGGGTCGAGCGCCTCACCGGCGTCCCCGCGCCCGACCTGCGCCGCGCGGTGCACCTGCTCGCCGGCGCCCGCACCGCGATGGTCCTCACCGCCCGCGGCGCCGAGCAGCACAGCAAGGGCACCGACACGGTCAGCGCCTTCGTCGACCTCGCGCTCGCGCTGGGGCTGCCGGGGCGGCCCGGCTCCGGGTACGGCTGCCTCACCGGCCAGGGGAACGGCCAGGGCGGGCGCGAGCACGGGCAGAAGGCCGACCAGCTGCCCGGCTACCGCAGGCTCGACGACCCGGCGGCCCGCGCGCACGTGGCGGCGGTCTGGGGCGTCGAGCCCGCGTCGCTGCCCGGGCCGGGGCGCTCGGCGTACGAGCTCCTCGACGCCCTCGGGACCCCCGAGGGCCCGTCGGTGCTCCTCGTGCACGCGAGCAACGTCGTGGTCAGCGCCCCGGACGCCCGCCGGGTCGAGCAGCGGCTCGACGCGCTCGACCTGCTCGTCGTCACCGACCTCGTCCTCAGCGAGACCGCGCGGCGCGCGGACGTCGTGCTGCCGACGACGCAGTGGGCCGAGGAGGACGGCACCATGACCAACCTCGAGGGCCGGGTGCTGCGCCGCCGGCGGGCGCTCGACCCGCCGCCCGGGGTGCGCAGCGAGCTGGAGGTGCTCGCCGAGCTGGCAGCCCGGCTCGGCGCGCACCGGTTCAGCGCCGACCCGCGCCGGGTGTTCGACGAGCTGCGCCGGGCCAGCGCGGGCGGGCCCGCCGACTACGCCGGCATCACCTGGGAGCGGGTCGAGGCCGGGGACGGCGTCTTCTGGCCCTGCCCCGACGAGGACCACCCGGGGACCCCGCGCCTCTTCCTCGACCGCTTCGCGACCCCCGACGGGCGGGCCCGCTTCGTCCCCGTGCACCACCGGCCCGTCGCGGAGGACCGCGACGCCGAGCACCCGCTCTACCTGACGACCGGGCGGGTCCTCGGGCACTACCAGAGCGGGGCGCAGACCCGGCGGGTGCCCGAGCTCGCCGCCGCCGACCCGGAGGCCTTCGTGGAGCTGCACCCCGACCTCGCGCTGCGCCTCGACGTCCAGGAGGGCGAGGAGGTACGGGTCGTCGGCCGCCGCGGCGCGGCGGTGGGCCGGGCCCGGGTCACCCCGACCGTGCGCCCCGACACGGTCTTCATGCCCTTCCACTGGGGCGGCGCGGGCCGCGCGAACCTGCTCACCAACCCGGCGCTCGACCCGGTCTCGCGGATGCCCGAGTTCAAGGTGTGCGCGGTCCGCCTGGAGCGGGTCGGCGCGCACGTGCCGGCGCACGTCCCAGTGCAGGGGGCGGGGGCGTGACGCGGGTCGTCGTCGTCGGCAACGGCATGGCCGGGGCGCGGCTGGCGCAGGAGGTGCTCGCGCGCGACCCCGGCGGGCGGGTGCGCCTGACCGTGCTCGGCGCCGAGGAGCACCCCGCGTACAACCGCGTCCTGCTCTCCGACGTCGTCGCGGGCAAGGTCGTCCTCGAGGACATCGCGCTGCCGCGGGCCGAGGCGCCGCACGTGGTCGTGCGCACGGGCACGACGGTCACCGCCCTCGACCGCGACCGGCAGGTCGTCGTCGCCGGCGGCGAGGAGGTGCCGTACGACGTCCTCGTCCTCGCCACCGGGAGCCTGCCGGCCCTGCCGCCCGTGCCGGGGCTGCGCGACCCCGGCGGGGCGCTCGCGCCGGGGGCCCTCGCCTTCCGCACCGTGGACGACGGCCGGGCGCTGCTCACCGCCTCGGGCGCCGCCACGCGCGCCGTCGTCCTCGGCGGCGGGCTGCTCGGCATCGAGGCGGCCCGCGGGCTCGTCGCCCGCGGCGTGCCCGTCGAGGTCGTCCAGGCGGCGCCGCACCTCATGGACCGCCAGCTCGACCCGGACGCCGGGCGGGTCCTCGCGCGCAGCCTGGCCGACCTCGGCATCGGCGTGCGCGCCGGCGCCCGCGCGGTCGAGGTGCTGCGCGGTCCCGACGGGCGGGTCCGCGGCGTGCTGCTCGACGACGGCGCCACCGTCGAGGCCGACCTGCTGGTCCTGTCCGCCGGGGTGCGCCCGTGCACCGCCCTGGCCGAGGCCGCCGGGCTCGCCGTCGACCGGGGCGTCGTCGTCGACGACCAGCTGCGGTCGGTGACGGACCCGCGGGTCCACGCCCTGGGCGAGTGCGCGCAGCACGACGGGCGCGTGTACGGCCTCGTCGCCCCGGCCTGGGAGCAGGCCGCGGTCCTCGCCGGCGTGCTCACCGGCACCGAGCCGTCGGCGCGCTACACCGGCTCGCACGAGGTCACCCGGCTCAAGGCGTCCGGCCTGCACGTCGCGGCCATGGGGGAAGCGCTCGCCGGGGAGCACGAGGCCGAGGTCGTCCGGTTCCACGACCCGGCGCGGCGCACGTACAAGAAGCTCGTCATCCGCGACGACCGGCTCGTCGGGGCCGTCCTGCTCGGGGACCTCGCGACGGTCGGCACCCTCACCCAGCTCCTCGACCGCCGCGACCCCGTGCCCGCCGACCGGCTGTCCCTGCTGTTCGCCGGCCGAGCGCCCGCCGCACCGGCGGACGACGACCCCTCGCACCTGCCCGACCGCGCCACCGTCTGCCGCTGCAACGGGGTGACCAAGGGCGCCGTCACCGCCTGCTGGCTCGCCGGCGCCCGCAGCACCGCGGACGTCGCCGCCCGCACCCGCGCCACGACGGGCTGCGGCGGCTGCCGCGACACCGTCGACGGCCTCGTCGCCTGGCTGCGTGCCGGCGACCCCGAGAGCACCGACGCAGCACCCGCCACCCCCGCCCGAGGAGTCCCCGCATGACCCAGACCCTGGTCGTCGCCGGCGCCGGCATGGTGGGCCACCGGCTCGTCGAGGCGCTGCGCTCCCGCGACACCGCCGGCGCCTGGCGCGTCGTCGTGCTGGGCGAGGAGCCGCGCCGCCCCTACGACCGCGTGGCCCTGTCGTCGTACGCCGGCAGCTGGGACGCCGGCGCCCTCGCGCTCGGCGACGCCCTGTACGACGACCCGCTCGTCGAGCTCCGCCTCGGCACCGCCGTCGCGGCCGTGGACCGGGCGGCCCGCACGGTCACGACCCGGGCCGGGGACGTCGTCGCGTACGACGCCCTGGTCCTCGCGACCGGCTCGCGCCCCTTCGTGCCGCCCGTCGAGGGCCGGGACCTGCCGGGCGTGTTCGTCTACCGGACCGTCGAGGACCTCGACGCCCTGCGCGCCTGGGTCGCCCGGCTGCGCGCCGCCGGGCGGGCCCCCCGCGGGGCCGTCGTGGGCGGCGGGCTGCTCGGGCTCGAGGCGGCCGGGGTGCTGCGCGCGCTCGACGTGGGCACCACCGTCGTCGAGCACGCGCCGCGCCTCATGCCCCTGCAGGTCGACGAGGGCGGCGGGCACGCGCTGCGCCGGCTCGTCGAGGGCCTCGGCGTCGAGGTCCGCACCGGGGCCATGACGAGGCGGCTCCGGGCCGGCGCCGACGGTGCCGTCGCGGTCATGGAGCTCGCGGAGGAGGAGGCCGGTGCGGAACTGCCGGTCGACGTGGTCGTCGTCGCCGCGGGCGTGCGCCCCCGGGACGAGCTCGCCGCTGACAGCGCTCTCCCGCTCGGGCCGCGCGGCGGCGTCCTCGTGGACGCCGCCGGACGCACCCCGGACCCGGCCGTCTTCGCGGTGGGGGAGTGCGCGAGCGTCGAGGGGACCGTGTACGGCCTCGTCGCGCCCGGCTACTCCCTGGCCGAGGTCGTCGCGGACCGCCTGCTCGGCGGCGACGCGACGTTCCCCGGTGCGGACCTGTCGACGAAGCTCAAGCTGCTCGGCGTCGACGTGGCGAGCTTCGGCGACGCGCACGCCGCGTCGCCCGGCGCCCTGGAGCTCGTCTGGTCCGACCCGGTCGCCGGGGTCTACACCAAGCTCGTCGTGTCCGACGACGCGCGCACGCTGCTCGGCGGGGTCCTCGTCGGCGACGCCTCGGCCTACGCCTCGCTGCGCCCGCTCGTGGGGACCACGCTCGACGTCGAGCCCGCCCTCCTCGTGCTGCCAGCCCGCGAGGGCGGCGCGCCGGCGCTCGCGGTGCCCGACGAGGCGACGGTCTGCTCCTGCCACAACGTCACCCGCGGGGAGGTCGCCTGCGCCGTCCGGGAGCACGGCCTGGCCGACGTCCCCGCCGTCAAGGCCTGCACGAGGGCCGGCACCGGCTGCGGGAGCTGCGTCCCCCTGCTGCGGCGGATCCTCGACGACTGCGGCGTGGAGCAGAGCAGGGCGCTCTGCGAGCACTTCGACCTGACCCGCGCCGAGCTGTACGAGGTCGTGCGCGCCACCGGGACCTCGACCTTCTCCGAGCTCGTCGCCCGGCACGGGCGCGGGCGCGGCTGCGACGTCTGCAAGCCGACCGTCGCCTCGATCCTCGCGACCCTCGCCGGCGGGCACGTGCTCGACGGGGAGCGCGCGTCGCTGCAGGACACCAACGACCACCACCTGGCCAACCTGCAGAAGGACGGGACGTACTCGGTGGTGCCCCGGGTCCCCGGGGGCGAGATCACCCCGGAGGGGCTCATCGCCATCGGCGAGGTGGCGCGCGACTTCGGCCTGTACACGAAGATCACCGGGGGGCAGCGGATCGACCTGCTCGGCGCCCGCGTCGAGCAGCTGCCGCTGGTCTGGCGCCGGCTGGTCGACGCCGGCTTCGAGAGCGGGCACGCGTACGGCAAGGCCCTGCGGACGGTGAAGTCGTGCGTCGGCTCCACGTGGTGCCGGTACGGCGTGCAGGACTCGGTCGCGCTCGCCATCGCGCTCGAGCTGCGCTACCGGGGCCTGCGCGCCCCGCACAAGCTCAAGTCCGGGGTCTCCGGCTGCGCCCGGGAGTGCGCCGAGGCCCGCGGCAAGGACTTCGGGATCATCGCCACGGAGAACGGCTGGAACCTCTACGTGGGCGGCAACGGCGGGGCGACGCCGCGCCACGCGGAGCTGCTCGCCCAGGACCTCGACACCCCGACGCTCGTCCGCTACCTCGACCGCTTCCTCATGCTCTACGTCCGCACCGCCGACCGGCTGCAGCGCACGGCGCCGTGGATCGAGGCGATGGAGGGCGGCCTGGACCACCTGAGGGCGGTCGTCGTGGAGGACAGGCTGGGCATCGCCGCCGACCTCGAGGCGGCGATGGAGCGGCACGTGGCGTCGTACAGCGACGAGTGGAAGGACGTGCTCGACGACCCGGCGAAGCTGGCGCGCTTCGCCTCCTTCGTCAACGACCCGTCCCGTCCCGACCCCGACGTCGTCTTCGTGCGGGAGCGGGGGCAGCCGCGCCCCGCCACGGCGCAGGAACGGGCCGTCCTCGTGGCAGGCCCCCGTCTGGAGGTGGCACGATGACCGCAGTCGCCGAGAGGCTCGAGCAGGACGGGACGGAGGTGGGCTGGGTGCCCGTGTGCCCGTACGACGCCCTCGTCCCCGACCGCGGCGCGGCCGCGATCGTCGACGGCGACCAGGTCGCGCTGTTCCGCACCGCGGACGGCGCTGTCCACGCCGTGGGCAACCGCGACCCGTTCAGCGGGGCCAACGTCCTGGCCCGGGGCATCGTCGGCGGGCGCGGCGACGTGCCCACGGTCGCCTCGCCGATGTACAAGCAGGCGTTCGACCTGCGCACCGGCCGCTGCCTCGACGACGCCGCGGTCGCGCTCCCGGTGTGGCGCACGCGGGTCCGCGACGGGCTCGTCGAGGTCCTCGCCCCCGGCCGGGGCCGCCGGTGAGCGTCGCCGAGGTCCCGGCCGCCCCGGCCGCGGGGCCCCTGACGGGCTTCACGGTCGCGGTGACCGCTGCCCGGCGCCGCGACGAGCTCGCGAGCCTGCTGGAGCGGCGCGGGGCGCGGGTCGTCAGCGGGCCCGCGATCCGGCTCGTCCCGCTGGCGGACGACACCGAGCTGCACCGCGCCACGCTGCGGTGCCTCGAGGAGCCCGTCGACGTCGCCGTCGCGACCACGGGCATCGGCTTCCGCGGCTGGGTGGAGGCCGCCGACGGCTGGGGGCTCGGCGAGCGGCTGCTCGAGCGGCTCGGGGCCGCCGAGCTGCTCGCGCGCGGGCCCAAGGCGCGCGGCGCGATCCGCGCCGCCGGCCTGCGCGACGCGTGGTCCCCGGACTCCGAGTCGTCGACGGAGGTGCTCGAGCACCTGCTCGCGCGCGACCTCGAGGGCCTGCGGGTCGCCGTGCAGCTGCACGGCGAGCCGCTGCCGGACTTCGTCGAGGCGCTCGAGGCCGCCGGCGCCACCGTGGTGCAGGTGCCGGTCTACCGCTGGACGCTGCCCGAGGACGTGGCGCCGCTGCGCCGGCTCGTCGACCTCGTCGCCGCCCAGCAGGTGGACTGCGTGACGTTCACCAGCGCCCCCGCCGTCGCCTCGCTGCTGCGGGTCGCCGACGAGCGGGGGCAGCGCGACGCGGTCCTCGCGGCGCTGCGCGGGCGGGTGCTCCCGGCGTGCGTCGGCCCCGTGACCGCGGGCCCGCTCACCCGCCTGGGCGTGCCGTCGCTGCAGCCGACCCGCTCGCGGCTCGGCTCGCTGGTCCGCGAGGTCGCCGACGCGCTGCCCGCGCGCACCCGGGCCCTGCCCGTGGCCGGGCGCGAGCTCGAGGTGCGGGGCCACGCGGTGCTGCTCGACGGCGCGGCGGTCTGCCTGCCGCCCGGGCCGATGGCGGTCCTGCGCGCCCTCGCCGAGCAGCCCGGGCGGGTGCTGGCCCGCCCGGCGCTGCGCCGGGTGCTCACCGGCGACGGGGCCGACGACCACGCGGTGGAGATGGCCGTCGCGCGCATCCGCACCGGGCTCGGCGACCCGCGGATCGTGCAGACCGTCGTCAAGCGCGGCTACCGGCTCGCGCACGACCCCCGCCCGCACGGCGAGGACTGCCACGAGGAGGAGACGTGACGCAGGGCCACGTGGCGATCGTCGGGGCCGGCCCCGGCGACCCCGAGCTCATCACGCTCAAGGGCGGGGAGCTGCTCAAGCAGGCCGACGTGGTGCTCGTCGACCACCTCGCGCCGCAGGACCTCCTGCGACGGCTGCGCCCCGACGTCGAGGTGGTGCACGTGGGCAAGTACCCGCACCGCCCGTCGACGACCCAGGAGGAGATCGAAGCGCTGCTCGTCGAGCGGGCGCTCGCCGGGCTGCGCGTCGTGCGGCTCAAGGGCGGCGACCCCTTCGTCTTCGGTCGCGGCGGCGAGGAGGCGCTGGCCTGCCTCGAGCACGGCATCCCCTTCGACGTGGTGCCCGGCGTCACCAGCGCCGTCGCGGTCCCGGCCTCGGCGGGCATCCCCGTCACCCACCGCGGCGTGACGCAGGACGTGACCGTCGTCTCGGGGCACGTCGCGCCCGACGACCCCCGCTCGAGCGTGGACTGGGAGCGGCTCGGCGCCGGCACCGGCACGGTCGTCGTGCTCATGGGCGTCACCCACCTCGACCGGTTCGCCGCGGCGCTGCAGCGCGGCGGCCGCGCCGCCGGCACCCCCGCCGCGGTGGTCGAGAACGGGACGCTCCCCGGCGAGCGCACCGTCGTCGGCACCCTGGCGACGATCGCGGCGGACGTCGAGGCGGCCGGGCTGCGCCCGCCCGCGGTGCTCGTCGTCGGCGAGGTCGTCGCCCTGCGCGCCCGGCTGCGCCCGGGGAGCGCGTCGTGACCCCCGTGCTCGTCGCCGCGGCGCACGGCACCCGCGACGCGGCGGGCATCGCCGTGGTGCGCGCCCTGCTCGACCGGGTCCGCGCGCTGGCGCCCGGGGTGGACGTGCGCGAGTCGTACGTCGACGTGCTCGGGCCGAGCCTCGCCGACGTGCTCGCGGGCCTCGACGCGCCCGCGGTCGTCGTGCCGGCGCTGCTGTCCACCGGCTACCACGTCGCCAAGGACCTGCCCGAGGCCGTCGCTGGCTCGCCCGTGCCGGCCGTCGTCGCCGCGCCCCTGGGTCCGGCCCCGGAGCTGGCCGACCTCGTGCTGCGCCGGCTCCGCGAGGCCCTCGCCGCGCCCCGCACCGGGCACGCCCCGCTGCCGGACGTGCCCGTCGAGGCCGAGGGGCTCGACGCCCTCGTCCTCGCGGCCGCGGGCTCGTCGGACCCCGCGGCCGCCCGCGCCGTCGAGGCCGTCGCCGCCGCGCTCTCCGAGCGGACGGGCCTGCCGGTCTCCTGCGCGTACGCCAGCGCCGCCCGCCCGACCGTCGAGGAGGCGCTCGCCGCGCTGCCGGACCGCCGCGTCGGGGTGTGCACCTACCTGCTCGCGCCCGGGTTCTTCGCCGACCGGGTCGCGGAGTCCGCGTGCCTGTCCGGGGCCGCGGTGGTCTCGGGCCCGCTCGGAGCCGACGACGCGATCGCCCGGCTCCTCCTGCGCCGCTTCGCCGCCGCGCCCGCCCCCGCCGCCTGAGCCCCGCCCGCCGCCGACGGCGCACGACCGCTGCGGGGACGCCCGTCCCTGCGCCCCCCTCCCGCCCTGATCGTGCGCGGACGGTTCAGGCGGGGCCCACGAGGTCGGCGACGATCGCGGCGCTGAGGCCCACCAGCGGCAGCCCGCCGCCGGGGTGGGACGAGCCGCCGACGAGGAACAGCCCCGGCACCGGCGAGCGGTTCGCCGGGCGCAGGAAGGCGCCCCGGGCGCCGTTGCTCGACGTGCCGTAGATCGAGCCGCCGGGGGAGCGGGTGGCGCGCTCGAGGTCGGCCGGGGTGCGCACCTCCCGCCACAGCAGGCGCCCGCGCACGTCGAGACCGCGGCGGGCCATCGCGGCGAGGACCCGGTCGGCGTACGCGTCCGCCAGGCCCTCGGCGTCCCAGTCCACCCCGGCGCCGGGCGCGTGCCGTGGGGCGTTGACGAGCACGAACCACGCCTCGTGGTCGTCGTCCGGCCGCAGGGCGGGGTCGTCGGGTGCGCTGACGTAGACCGTCGGGTCGTCGACCGGGCGCTGCGGGCCGCGCCGCCCGAACACGGCGTCGAACTCGGCGTCGTAGTCGTCGGGGAACAGGACCGTGTGGTGGGCCAGCCCCGGGGTGCGCCCGCGCAGGGCGAGGAGCAGCACGACGCCGCTGAGCGACGGGGTGGCCCGGCGCAGGGAGCGGGCCGCGGACGGCGCGCGCACCAGGCCGCCGTACAGCTGCGCGGCGTCGACCCCCGAGACGACGACGTCCGCCGGCACGGTCCGCCCGTCGGCCAGGCGCACCCCCGCGGCCCGCCCGCCCTCGACGAGGACCTCGACGACCTCGACCCCGGCCTCGACGCGGGCCCCGCGCTCCACGGCCCGGTCGCGGACCGCGTCGCCGAGCAGCCGCAGGCCCCCGCGGACGTACCAGGAGCCGAAGACCTGCTCGACGTAGGGGACCGTCGCCAGCGCGGCCGGCGCGCGGCGCGGGTCCGACCCGGTGTAGGTGGCGTAGCGGTCGAGGAACATCCGCAGCCGCGGGTCGCGCAGGTGCTGCTCGCCGAGCCCGCGCAGCGACCGCCACGGCGCGACGGTGCGCACGGCGTCCCAGGAGCGGGCGAGCCCGGCGAGGGTGCGCCAGCCGTCGAGGGGCGACTCGAGGAACGGCTCGCGGGTGAGGTCCCAGATGCGCCCGGCCCGCTGCAGGAACGACGTCCACTGGGCGCCGGCGCCGGCCCCGAGCGCCTCGTCGAACGCCCGGGCCACCCCGCTGCGCGAGGCGTTCGGCACGTCGACCTCGGTGCCGTCGGGGAAGCGGTAGTGCGCCGTCGGGTCGACCGGCACGAGGTCGAGCACCGTCTCCAGGGCGTCGCCGGTCGTGAGGAACAGGTCGCGGTAGACCGCCGGCAGCGTCAGCAGCGAGGGGCCGGTGTCGAAGACGAACCCGTCGCGCGCGTACCGGCCGAGCTTGCCGCCCACCTCGGGCGCCTGCTCGAGGACGGTGACCGCGTGCCCGAGGGCCGCCAGCCGCGCCGCGGCGGACAGCCCGCCCATCCCCGCACCCACCACGACGACCCGAGCCACTCGCGGAGGGTAGCCGGTGCCGGCGAGCGTCACCCGTCCGGCGCAGCCTGCGGCGGTGGACCCGCGGGGACACCTCCTGCAGGCCGGGTGGTCCGGCCGACGAGGAGGTCGTCATGCGCATCGGCAGCTCGGTGCTCCTGCTCGCGGTGGGCGCCGTCCTGGCCTTCGCCGTCGCGGACCGCGTCGACGGCGTGGACCTGCAGGCGGTCGGCTGGATCGTCATGGGCGCCGGCGCGCTCGGCCTGCTGCTCACGCTGCTCACCACCGGCCGGGCGTCGCGCACCCGGATCGAGGAGCGCACCGTCCGCACCCCCGACGGGGACGTGCGCCAGCGGGACATCCGCTCCCGCTGAGCCGCGGACCCCCGCCGGGGGGCTCGGGGACCGGGGGGCGCTCAGCCGACCGGCCTGCCCTTCCAGGCCAGCCCGCCGCGCCGGCGCAGCCGCCAGGACCGGGCCGTGAGCCAGCCCAGCGCCAGCACCGACACCGGGTGGGCCAGGCTGTCCGGCCACACCCGCCCGCCGGTGCGCCGGGCGACCAGGGCGCGCCCGGCCACGGCGGCGGCGTACCCGAGCGCCCCGGCGCGGGAGCCGCGCAGCGCCGCCAGCGGCGGCACGACGTAGAGCAGGCCGAGCGCCCCGAGGGTCGCGGCCGCCGCCGGGAGGGACCCCGTCGCGGACCAGAGCGACTTGCTGTAGCCGTCGCGCAGGTCGAGCCAGCCGTCGTACATGCGGCAGGAGGCAAGCGCTGTCCCGTCCGCGACGACGCCGCGCCCCCCGGAGCGCTTCACCGCGCGCAGCAGGGCGATGTCGTCGAGGACCTGGTCGCGGACCGCGGCGTGCCCGCCCGACCAGCGGTACGCCAGCGCGTCGACCGCCAGCAGCTGGCCGTTCGCCGCCGCGAGCGAGCTCCGCGGGGAGCGCTCGGCCAGGCGCAGCGGCAGCGTCGTGAGCCAGGACCACTGCAGCAGCGGCTGGACGAGCCGCTCGGCGGGGGAGAGGGCGACCTGCCGCGGGTACGGCGACACCAGGTCCAGCCCCGTCGAGCGCAGCAGCGCCACCGTGGACGCCACCGCGTGCGGGGCGAGCACGACGTCGGCGTCGACGAAGACGAGGACGGTGCCGCGGGCCAGCCCGGCCAGCTGGTCGCACGCGTGGGGCTTGCCGAGCCACCCCGCGGGCGGGGGCGCGCCCCCGACCACCCGCAGCCGCGGGTCGCCGCCCGCGGTCCGGCGCACGACGTCGGCCGTCCCGTCCCGCGAACCGTCGTCGAGCACCAGCACCTCGAGGTCGGGCACCCCCTCCTGGGCCAGCAGCGCGGCCACGCACGGCCCCACCCGGTGCGCCTCGTCGCGCACCGGCAGCAGGACCGAGACCGGGTCCGCCACCGGCGGCGGGTCGGCAGGGGGCACCCGCAGCAGCCGCAGGTTGAGCACCGTGTGGGCGGTGAGCGCCACCGCGCCGGCGGAGGCGGCGCGGACGAGCCGGCTCACCGGCGGCGCAGCGAGCGCAGGAGCGGGACGGCGACGCAGCCCATGGCGACGGCGCCGTACAGCGCGCTCACCGGCCGCCCCATGAAGACCGCGGCGCCGAGGGCGTAGCCGGCCCAGGTCCAGAGGAACAGCGCCACCGGCTGGCGGTCGTCCGCCCCGGGGGTCCTCGGCAGGCGGTCGAGCAGGGCCATGACGACGACGGCGACGAGGACCCAGCCCGCGTAGTTCGTCAGCGGGATCCCCGGCAGCCCCGGCAGGGCGGGGTCGGGGTGCTCCCACACCCAGTGCCCCGCCTCGACCATCTGCGGGTCGAGGTAGAGGTCCCACGACGCCAGCGCCAGGCCGCCGACGAGCGGCACCCACCGGCGGGCCAGCCGCCGGGCCACGACGAAGGCCGGGTAGGCGAACATCAGCCACGCCAGCGGCACCAGCAGCGGCACCCCGGCCAGCTGCGGGCCGAGGGTGCCGGCGTACTCGTACCGCCCGAAGGGGAAACCGGTTGCCACGCTGAGGACCTCGGCGGACAGGGAGACCCCGACCACGACCGCGACGAGCCGCGCCGCCCAGGCCGCCCCGTGCTCGACCGCGGCGTGCGCCGTCGACGCCGCCGCGAACAGCAGCACCGTGACGATCGTCACCAGCCGCAGCGGCTCGCCGTCGAGCAGCGGGTACGCGACCTGCGCCAGCACCACCGCGGCGGCCAGGGCCCACGGCAGGGCGCGCAGCAGGGGGCGCGGCGGCGCCGCCACGTCGTGGACCGTCACCCCCCGGAGTCTAGGCGGGGCCCACCCGGAGCGCCGCCGGGCACGGCCTCACCGCAGCGGCTCCCGCCCGCCGAAGGTCCCGTCCGCGTCGAGGACCGCGAACCGGGCGAAGAGCTCCTCGGCGTACCAGCCCACCTCCGCGGTGCGCCGCACCGCCTCGAGGTGCGCCGGGCGCCCGTACGCGAAGCCCGACAGCGCCCGCCCGCTGTCCCACAGCGAGAACGTGCCCTGCAGCCCCAGCGGCGCCTCCCCGACCCCCACGGCCAGGCGCAGGCCGGGGGAGCGGTGCAGGTCCGCCGACACCGGCGGCACCGCCCGCCAGAACGTCAGCGCCCGCCGGGCCACCAGCCGCGCCCGCGTCACCGCCGCCACCGGCCCCTCGTGGCGCCCGCCGCGCGGCTCGCCGAACGGGGTCCGCCCGGCCCAGGTGCCGCGCGAGGCCAGCGGCCGCATCGCCACGCGCAGCGACTCCTCGGCCATCGCGCCCCACGCCCGCACGGTCCGCGAGCGCTCGAAGGCCCCCGCGTCCGCGGCGGAGTCCCACGCCACCAGCAGGCCCCAGTGCCGCGGGTCCGCGTCGCGCACCGTGAACGTGCGCCCGTCGCCGGTGCCCAGCAGCTTCGCGAAGCGCGCGCCCGGCGCGCGGCGCACCGGCCGGCGGTCCAGGGCCATGCGCGCCACGGCCCGGGGGACAGCGCTCGCCGGGACGCCCCACAGGTGCAGCGTGACGAGCTCGGGCGGGTCGGTGCTCAGCGGGCTCAGCGGGAGGTCCTTCCTCGCGGGGTCCCGCCAGGCTAGGCGCTCACAGGTGCAGCAGCATCCGGGTGTTGCCCAGGGTGTTGGGCTTGACCCGCTCCAGGTCGAGGAACTCCGCCACGCCCTCGTCGTAGGACTGCAGGAGCTGCTCGTAGACGTCCGGCGCCACCGGCGCCCCCTCGATCGGGCGGAAGCCGCGGCTGCCGAAGAACGCGGTCTGGAAGGTGAGGCAGAACAGCCGGCGCACCCCGAGCTCGCGGCCCAGCTCGACGAGCCGGTCCAGCAGGGCGCCGCCCACGCCGTGCCCGCGCACCGCCGGGTCCACGGCCAGGGAGCGGACCTCCGCGAGGTCCTCCCACAGCACGTGCAGCGCGCCGCAGCCGACCACCTCGCCGCCGAGCTCGGCCACCCAGAAGTCCTGCACGTCCTCGTACAGGGTCACCGTCGCCTTGCTCAGCAGGATCCGGTCCGCCGTGTAGGTGTCGATGAGCCGGCGGACGGTCCGCACGTCCGCCGTGCGGGCGCGGCGCAGGGTGGGGGCGTCGGGCACGGCCCGATGCTCCCACCCCGCGCCGGCGTCAGTGCGCGCCCCCGCAGCACTCGTGCGGGTGCTCCACCTCCAGCGGCCGCAGCCGCCCGCCCCGCACCCGCTCGACGAGCAGGACGACCTCGCCGCCGCGGGCCCGCGGCCGGACGAAGCCGGCCGTCGCCACCACGTCCTCGGGCCCCACCCGCGTGCCCGAGCCGGCCACCCGGTCGACCGCGCAGCGCCGGACCAGCTCGGCCACGGGCAGGTCGCCGGTGAGCGCCCCCTGCCCCGGGAAGCGCACCAGGCGGCCCCCGCGGAGCGCGCGCGCCTCGGCCAGCGCGCCCTCCGCCGCCGCGGCGACGTCCCCCGGGCCCGCGCGCAGGCCGCCGTCCGCCACCGCGGCGCCCCCGGTCGACGCGGCCAGCGCCCCCACCTGCCCGGCGGTCAGCGGGGCGGCGAGGCGCGCCGTGACGGCCGTACGGGCGGGGGAGAGCCCGTCGAGCACGTGGGTCGCGACGAGGTCCGGCTCGAGCCCCAGCGCGGCCAGCGCCTGGAGCGCGTCGTGCTCCGCGGCGTGCCCGCTGGCGCGGGTGCCGCCCCGGGGAGCCGGGACGACACCCGCCCAGTGGCCGCTCAGAGGACGTCCACGAAGACCGGGTTGGCGTAGAACCACAGGTCCGACCACGGGTCCGCGTCGCCCGGCACGTCCTGCACCGGGCCGCCGTCCGCGGTCAGCCGGTTGCCGTCCGAGCCGCGCAGGCGCAGGTAGAACGGGCCGTCCACGTCGCGGAAGACGTACTTCACGCGGAAGGTGCCGCGCCGGCGCGAGGGCACCTCGAAGGTGTCGACGAGCTGCGTGCCCGGCGCCGTCATGGTGTCGCGGTCCACCGCCGGGCCGGTCACCGGGCCGGCGATGAGGTCGACCTTGGCCAGGCGGGGGATCTCCCCGGAGAAGTTCGGCCCGCCGGCCAGGTGCACGGTCGCGGTGACCTCGACGTCGTCGCCGCGGCGCACGTACGTCCGCCCGCCCAGCGTCACGCCGCGCCGGTCGCCCTCGCCGAGCGAGCGCACCCGCAGGTCCAGCCCGTCGATGACCCGGCCGTGCACGGCGAGGACCTCGCCGGCCTGCAGGCCGCGCATGAGGTCGACGTACGCCCGCGAGCGCGACCCGACGACCGTGCTGGAGTAGAAGCCCGGCCAGAAGTCGCCGCGCACCTGCGGGGTGCCGGTCTCGACCGGCGCGCCCTTCTGCCCGTACTGCTCGAAGTCGAGCGGGCCCTGCACGCGGGTGTCGAGGTGCACCTGGTGCGAGTCCGACGTCGCGGTCACCCACCAGCCGCGGCCCTCGGCGAGCAGCGAGTCCCAGACGCCGCCGAGCTTGGCCGTCATCCAGTCGAAGCCGCCGTAGGTCCGGTACGGGTTCTCGTCCTCGGTCGGGTCGTAGCCCGGAAAGCTGTCCGGCGAGGGGGCGCCGCCGTAGTAGCCGCGGTCGTCGCCGAGGCCGCCCTGCTCCACGGGGATGCCCGCCGCCTGGTGCCCCGGCGCGCCCTCCATGCCGATCGCCACGCCCGGCGCGCTGTCGCGCCAGCCGCGCAGCTCGTGCGGGCTGTCGATGCCGCGGCGGGCCGGGTGGTTGGCGAGCATGAGCGCGATCGGGACGCGGCCGGAGAGCACCTGCGCCTCCAGGAAGCGCAGCGCCTCCAGCGCGTACGGCTCGCCCTCGGACGACGTCGAGCGCGCGATGACGCCGGTGTCGGCGAGGATCCCGCCGTCGTACGCCCCCTCGAACGCCTTGAGGACCTCCACCGTGCGCCGGCCCGGGGGCAGGAACACGGTCGCGTGCTCGGCGCCGGGGATGTTCCACTCCAGGCCCTGGTAGACGAGGACGTCCTTGAAGGCCCGGCGGGCCGCCTCGATCTCCGGGGTGATCTGGTCGATCGACAGCTTCTGGTGCGCGACGCCGCCGTGGTCGGTCATGACGACCCAGTCGAGGCCGTACCGGCGGGCCTGCGCGACCTGCGTGGCGACCTCGTACATCGCGTCGGGGGAGTACGTGGTGTGGATGTGGTGGTCGCCGGCGAGGTAGCGCCGCGGGCCCCACGCGTTCGTCGTGCGCACCTGCGCCTCGGCCGCGCTCGCGGGGGCGGCGGCACCGGGGCCCGCGACGACGGCGGCCGCTCCCGTGGCGCCCACGCCGGCGAGGAACCGCCGGCGCGAGACCGACAGCGGGCGGTCGTCGGCGGGGTCGGCCCAGTCCGGCGCCCCCTGCCCCGCGCCGTGGTGGTGGTGCTCGTGGTGGTGGTCGTGGTCGTGCTCGTGCCCGTGGGGCATTCCGGTGCCTCCGCTGCTCGCGTCCTGCTCGTCCGGGGTCGCGCGGGGCGCCCCCTCGCGGCTCGTGGCCGGGGGTGCTCGCGCGCGCCCCGACCGTGCCGGGGCCCCGGGGCGCGGGGGCGGCGGGCGGGGGTCCGGCGGGGGGCGGGCGGGTGAAGCCTCGGGGCCGGGGCCCGCGTTGACGCGGCGGGCGGCGGGGAGGTTTACTCTCGTCCTGTTCGAACAGATGTTCGGGCAGGTGCCCTCCGGGGGCGCGGTCGTTCGACCCCCGCACCCCTGGAGGGTACGCAACCGCCGCTCCGGGCGGGCGTGGGGAAGCGCCCGCCCGGAGCGGTGGCGACCCGTCGCGGCGCCTTCCCCCGCCGCTGCCGGGTCCGGACGGGAGGGCGGCTGCGCGCCGCCCTCGGGTGCACGACAGGGGAGGCGGCATGACCCGGCGCTACGACGAGCAGGTGGACGTGCGACGCCGCGACGACGAGCCCGCGCAGTTCCTGTGGCGCGGCCGGCTCTACGTCGTGCGCGACGTCCTCGACCACTGGGTCGAGGTCGGCACGTGGTGGAGCGGGGCCGGGGCGCGGGCGCTGCTGGGCACCGACGTGGCCGGCGCCGACGGCGGGACCGGGGCGCCGCCCCTCGGCGGGCTCGCCGTCGACGACGCCGAGCGCGAGGTGTGGCGGGTGGAGGCCAGCGCGGGGCGCGCGGCCGGCAGCGGCGTCTACGACCTGTGCCTCGACGGGGCCTCCGGGTCCTGGACGCTCGCCCGAGCGATGGACTGAGGCGCCGACGATGAGCACCGGCACCCGCACCCCCCTCGCCCGCTCCGCCCGCTCCGCCCGCTCCGAGCGGGCCGCCCGGTCCGCCCGCGGCGCCGAGCCCGTGCCCACCCGCCCGCCCGCCCGCCCCTACGGCGCGCCGGTCCCCGTCGCCGCCCTCGACCTGCTGCGCCTGGCCCACCGCGGCGCCGCCGCCGCGGCGCTCGCCGACGACGACGCCGAGCGCTACGCGGGGGCCCACCTCGCCGCGCTGCGCGGTGCCGCGGCCGTGCTCGCCGTGCGCGCCCGCCCGGCCGGGCGGCGCTCCTCCCCGCGCAGTGCCTGGGTGCTGCTCGCCGACGCCGCGCCCGAGCTCGGGGAGTGGGCGGCGTTCTTCGCCGCCGGCGCCGGCAAGCGGGCCGCCGCCGAGGCCGGGCTGCGCCGCGCCGTGAGCACCCGCGAGGCCGACGACCTGCTGCGCGACGTCGAGGCGTTCCTGGCCCTCGTGGAGACGACGCTCGGGCTCACCGTCCAGCCGGCCCTGCCGTCGCCGCCCCACGAGCACCGCGGGGGCGGGCCCGCGTGAGCGACCCGTTCGTCCACCTGCACGTCGCGTCCGGCTACTCGCTGCGGTACGGCGCCTCGCTGCCCCACGTCCTCGTGGGCCGCGCGGCCGACCTCGGCCAGGACGCGCTCGCCCTCACCGACCGCGACGGCACCTACGGCGCGGTGAAGTTCGTCAAGGCCTGCCAGGCCGCGGGGGTCCGCCCGATCCTCGGCGTCGACCTCGCGGTGGAGCCCACCGGGCTGCTCCAGGGGGTCCACCCCGCGCTGCGCGGCGCGGCGGGCGCCGCCGCGGCGCGGCGCACCCCCGCGCGCGGGGGCGCCTCGGTCGACCCGCGCCACCCGCGGGTCACCCTGCTCGCCACGAGCGGGCCCGGCTGGGCGGCGCTGTGCCGGCTGGTGTCCGCGACGCACCTGCGCGGCGAGCGGGGCCGGCCGGTGAGCACCCTCGACCTCGTCGCCGAGCACGTGGACCTGGCGGGGGAGGGCGGGCTCGTCGTCCTGCTCGGCCCGCAGTCCGAGCCCGCCCGCGCCCTCGCCGCCCGCCGGCCCGACCTCGCCCGCGCGGTGCTGCGCCGCTGGCGCGAGGCCACCGGCCCCGGCGACCTGCAGCTCGAGGTGGTCTCGCACCGCGGCGACGGCGACACCGTGCGCGCCGCCCGGGTCCTCGGCCTCGCCCGCGAGGAGGGGCTCGGCGCGGTGCTCTCCAACGCGGTGCGCTACGCCGACCGCTCCGACGCCCCCACCGCCGACGTCCTCGACGCGGCCCGCCGGCTCGTCGCCCTCGACGTGCGCCACGTCGACCGGCGCACCGCCGAGGGCTACCTCAAGGGCGGCAAGGAGATGGCCCTCGTCGCCGACGAGGTGGCGCGCGCGGCCGGGCTCGACGGCTCCGGCCCGTCCGGCGGGGCCGCGCAGCTGCTGGCCGGCACCCGCCGCCTGGCCGAGCGCTGCGCGGTCGACCCGCGCCGCGACCTCGGCATCGGGGAGGTCCGCTTCCCCGAGCTCGACGTGGTCAGCGGCGCGGTGCTCGAGGACGGGCGGCGGGTGCCGGCCGACGTCCTGCTGCGCCGGCGCTGCGAGGAGGCCGTGCCGACCCGCTACCCCGGGGCGTCGGACGGGCAGCGGCGGGCGGTGCAGGGCCGGCTCGACGACGAGCTCGAGGTCGTGCGGCGCCTGGGCTACCCGTCGTACTTCCTCACCGTCGCCGACGTCGTCGACCTCATCAAGGGCATGGGCGTGCGCTGCGCCGCCCGCGGCTCGGGCGCGGGCAGCCTCGTCAACTACCTGCTCGGCGTCTCCGGCGTCGACCCGCTGGCGCACGGCCTGCTCATGGAGCGCTTCCTGTCCCCGCTGCGCGCGCAGCTGCCCGACATCGACGTCGACGTCGAGTCCGCCCGGCGCACCGAGATCTACGAGCGCATCCTCGAGCGCTACGGCGGCGACCGCTGCACCTGCGTGTCGATGATGGACACCTACCGGGTGCGCCACGCCATCCGCGACGTCGGCGCCGCGCTCGGCCTGCCCCCGGGCGAGGTCGACGCGCTCGCCAAGGCGTTCCCGCACATCCGCGCCCGCGACGCGCGCCTCGCCCTCGCCGAGCTGCCGGAGCTGCGGGCCTCGGGCATCGGCGCGGCCCGCCTCGACCTGCTCTTCCGGCTCGTCGAGCGCCTCGACGGCCTGCCCCGGCACGTCGCGCTGCACCCCTGCGGGGTCCTGCTGTCCGACACCACGCTGCTCGACCGCACCCCCGTCGAGGCCAGCTGGATGGGCTTCCCCATGAGCCAGTTCGACAAGGACGACGTCGAGGACCTCGGCCTGCTCAAGCTCGACGTGCTCGGGGTGCGCATGCAGTCGGCGATGGCGCACGCCGCGGCCGAGGTCGCCCGGGTCGACGGCGTCGAGGTCGACCTCGACGCCGTGCCGCTCGACGACCCCGCGACGTACCGGCTCATCCAGTCCACCCGCACCCTCGGGTGCTTCCAGATCGAGTCGCCCGGCCAGCGCGAGCTCGTCGGCAAGTTCGCCCCCGAGACCTTCGGCGACCTCATCACCGACATCTCGCTGTTCCGGCCCGGCCCGGTCAAGAGCGACATGGTGACGCCGTTCCTCATGGCCCGGCAGGGGTGGCGCGACGCGGAGTACCTCCACGAGGACCTGCGCCCCGCCCTCGAGGAGACGTGCGGCGTCGTCGTCTTCCACGAGCAGGTGCTGCGCATCGTCGAGGCCCTCACCGGCTGCACCCTCGCCGAGGCCGACGAGGCCCGCCGCGCCCTCGGCTCGCCGGAGACCCAGCCCGAGGTCGAGGCGTGGTTCCGCCCGCTCGCCCGCGACCGCGGCTACGACCGGGCCGTCGTCGACCGGGTGTGGGAGGTGCTCAAGGCCTTCGCGTCCTTCGGCTTCTGCAAGGCCCACGCCGCCGCCTTCGCCCTGCCCACCTACCAGTCGGCCTGGCTCAAGGCGCACCACACCGCCGCGTTCCTCGCCGGGGTGCTCACCCACGACCCCGGGATGTACCCCAAGCGGCTCATCCTCGACGACGCACGCCAGTTCGGCATCGCCGTGCTCGGCCTCGACGTCAACCGCTCCGGGGCCGGCTACCACGTGGAGCGCGTCGCGCCCTACGACGAGCCGCCGCCGGTCGTCCTCGGCCGCGCGCCGCGCCAGGCACCCGAGCCGGGGCTGCCCGACGCGCGGGCGCACGGCATCCGCCTGGGCCTGTCCGACGTCAAGGGCATCTCCGAGGCCGAGGTCGCGCGCATCCTCGCCGGGCGCCCGTACGGCTCCCTCGCCGACTTCTGGCACCGCACCGGCACGTCCCGGCCCGTCGTCGAGCGGCTCGTCGTCGCCGGCGCGTTCGACGGGCTCTACGGCATCGGCACCTCCCTCGGCGCGGGGCTGGCGCTGCCCGCCGGCACGGGGGGCGGGGACGGGCAGGGCGGGGGGAGCGGGAACGGGGACGACGACGTGCTCCTCGCCATGCCGCCCGCCCCGGCCCGGCGCCGCCGGGGGCAGGTGACCCGCCGCGACCTGCTCCTGCAGGTCGCCGAGCTCGACCGCTGGTCCCGCGCGACCGCGCGCGCCGCCCGCGGGGCCTCGCGGCGCCGGGGGCGCGGGGCGCCCGGCGGTGGTGCCGCTGCGGGTTCCGGTGCTGCGAGCGCTGGCGGTGCTCCCGGGGCGGGGGCCCCGGGGGCCCCGGGTGCTGCGGGCGCCGGGCCCGACCCGGCGGCCGACGCCGCCGCGGCGCGGGCCGGCGCGCTCGCCCGCGCGGCGGTCGACGCCGAGCTCGTCACCACCCGCGAGCGGGGGCGCCCCGGCGCTGACGCGCACCGGCTCGCCGCCCGCCAGTCGCGGGCGCCGCGCGCGGTGGAGCCCGAGCCCGTGCAGCTCGCCCTCGAGCTGGGCGACGCCCCCGACGAGGCGCAGCCCAGCGGGCTGCCCGAGATGAGCGGGGCCGACCGGGTCCGCGCCGAGCTCGAGGTGCTCGGGCTCGACGTCAGCCGGCACGTCGTCGACTTCTACCGCCCGTTCCTCGACGAGCTCGGCACGACCCGCGCGCCGGAGATGCGCCACCGCCGCAGCGGGTCCGACCTGCTCGTCGCCGGCGTCAAGGTGGCCACCCAGACCCCGCCGATCCGCTCCGGGCGCCGCGTCGTCTTCGTGACGCTCGACGACGCGACGGGCCCGGTCGACGCCACCTTCTTCGAGGACGCCCAGGGCCCCTACGCCGCGACGGTCTTCCACTCCTGGCTGCTCGTCGTGCGGGGGGTGCTGCGCCGCACCGGCCCGCGCGGGGTCTCGATGCGGGCCACCGGCTGCTGGGAGCTGCCGGCGCTCTTCGCCGCCTGGCAGGAGGGCGGCATGGAGGCGGTCATGGGGCTCACGCACGGCCTGCGCGCGCCGGTGTCCGGCGTCACCGAGCAGGCCGTCGCCGGCGCGGCCGAGAGCCGGGCGAGCCGGCCGGTGATGGCCCGCCCGCCGGTGGGCGGCTCGGCGGAGGTGTACGAGCCGCGCGAGTTCGGCGGCGACGACCCCGCGGGGGCCCCGCAGCGCCGCGCCGGCGGGATGGGCCCGGCGCTCGGCGGGCGGCGGGTCCTCGTGCACGCCAGCGGGTTCCGCCAGTCGCCCTACGCCGACGTCAAGCCGGCCGGCGGCGACTCCAAGAGCGCCCCGCGCAAGCTCTGGCACTCGAGCCCGGGCAGCTCCGGTGCGTGAGCCGCTCGGCCCGGCCCCGGCCTCACTAGGGTGGGCCCCGCCCGCAGCCGTCGTCGTCCGCGCCCCCCGGGGCCGGCGAGCCCCCCGAGGAGACCACCCGTGGTCGAGCGCCCGTCCGCCCGTCCAGGCCCCGCCGGCGGGGCCGGCGAGCGCTCCCGGGCCCGCAGCGCGCTGCGCACCGCCCTCGTGGAGGGCGCGCTGCGCGAGGCCGTCGCCCGCCAGGGCGAGGCCCTCGGCCGCGAGGCCCTCGACGTGCTCGACGTGGGCGGCGGCACCGGCGGCTCGGCGGTGCCCCTCGCCCTCGCCGGGCACCGCACGACCGTCGTGGACCCCAGCCCCGATGCCCTCGCCGCGCTCGAGCGCCGCGCGGCCGAGGCCGGCGTCAGCGACCGGGTCCGCGCCGTGCAGGGCGACACGAGCGGGCTGCTCGGCGTCGTCGACGCGGCGTCGGCCGACGTCGTCGTCTGCCACGGCGTGCTCGAGCACGTCGACGACCCGCAGGAGGCGGTCGGGCACCTCGTGCGCGCCCTGCGCCCCGTCGGCACGCTCAGCCTGCTCGCGGCCAACCGCACCGCCGTCGTGCTCGCGCGCGCCCTCGCCGGGCACTTCGGCGAGGCCCGCCACGCCCTCGACGACCCCGACGGGCGCTGGGGGAGCGGCGACCCGGTCCCGCGCCGGTTCACGCCGGGCGAGCTCAGCGGGCTCGTCGAGGCCGCCGGCCTGCGGGTGGAGCGGGTGCACGGGGTCCGCGTGCTCACCGACCTCGTACCGGGGGCGCTCGTCGACGCCGAGCCGGGGGCCGCGGACGCCCTGCTCGCCCTCGAGGCCGCCGCGTCGTCCCACCCCGCCCTCGCCGCGATCGCCACGCAGCTGCACGTCCTCGCCGTCCGCGGCTAGCACCCGCCCCGGCGCGGGCCGGCCCGCGGTCCCGCACCCGCCGGGGGGCGGGTCGTGAGCCGGCGCCAGCTCGAGCGGTCCGGTGCCGGCACCCGGCGCCCCGCCGGGGCCGGGGCGCCCGACGACACCGGCTGCACGGTGCTGCACGTCGACATGGACGCCTTCTACGCGTCGGTGTCGCTGCGCGAGCGCCCCGACCTGCACGGGCTGCCGGTCATCGTCGGCGGCGGCGACAGCCGGGGCGTGGTCCTCTCCGCGACGTACGAGGCGCGCGCCCACGGCGTCCACTCGGCGATGCCGATGTCGCGCGCCCGCCGGCTGTGCCCGTCGGCGGTGGTGCTGCGGCCCGACCCCGAGGAGTACGCCCGGGTCTCCGCGGGCGTCATGGAGGTGTTCCGCGCGGTGACGCCGCTCGTCGAGCCGCTCTCGCTCGACGAGGCGTTCCTCGACGTGGCCGGCGCCCTGCGCCGCTGGGGCAGCCCCGCGGTGCTGGGCCAGCGCATCCGCGACCGCATCGCCGACGAGCAGGGCATCACCTGCTCGGTGGGCGTCGCCTCGACGAAGTTCGTGGCCAAGCTCGCCTCGACCCGCAGCAAGCCCGACGGGCTCCTCGTCGTGCCCCGCGACGAGGTCGTGGAGTTCCTCCACCCGCTGCCCGTGGGCGCGCTGTGGGGGGTGGGCCCCGCGACCGAGGCGACGCTCCTGCGCTTCGGGCTGCGCACGGTCGGGGAGGTCGCCCACACCCCCGTGCGCACCCTGCAGCGGGTGCTCGGCCCGACCGCCGGCGCGCACCTGCACGCGCTGTCCTGGGGCCGCGACGAGCGGCGCGTCGTCGCCCAGGAGCCCGAGCGCAGCGTCGGCGCGGAGGAGACCTTCGCCCGCGACGTCGACGACCCCGAGGTGGTGCGCCGCGAGCTGCTGCGCCTGTCCGAGCGGGTCGCCGCCCGGCTGCGCGCGGGCGGGCAGCAGGGGCGGACCGTCACGCTGAAGGTCCGGTTCGCGGACTTCACGACGATCACCCGGGCCAGGACCTTGCGCGAGGCCACCGACGTCGGCCGGGTCGTCTACGCCACGGCCCGCCAGCTGTACGACGCCCTCGGCCTCGACCGCGCCCGGCTCCGCCTGGTCGGGGTGCGGGTCGAGGGCCTCTCCGACACCGAGCGCACCCCCCGCCAGCTCGTGCTCGACGAGCGCGCCGAGGGGTGGCGCGAGGCCGAGCTGGCGGTCGACCGGGCGGTGCTGCGCTTCGGCGCCGGGGCGGTCCGCCCGGCCGCGCTCGTCGACCGGCGGGGCGCCGCGACGGAACCGCGCGCGACACGCCGGGGCGGGGGGTGAGGAGGGTCTCCGCGGGGAACTGCTCACCCGTCCGGGTCACCGCCCGGGCACTCCCGCGACCGCGAGGGCGTTGGAGTTCACAGGCCGGGTTTCGTGCGACCCGATCGACGCATATCCTGAGGCCCAGCCCGCGCCACCAGCGCGGATCGTCCTGCGAGGAGGACATCGTGCCGCTCTCCGAGCACGAGCAGCGACTGCTCGAGCAGATGGAGCGAGCGCTGCAAGCCGAGGACCCGAAGTTCGCCTCATCGCTGCGCGGCGCGGACCCCCGCACCCACCACCGCCGCCGGGTCCTCAAGGCGTCCGTCGGCTTCCTCGCGGGCATCGCCCTGCTCCTCACCGGTGTCATCGTCGACGGCCTGCTGCTCGTCAGCGTCCTCGGCTTCCTCGTCATGCTCGCCTCGGCCTTCTTCGCGCTGTCGAGCCTGCGCCAGATCCCCGGCCCCGGTGACCTCACCGTCCCCGGCAGCGCGACCGCCAGCGGCCCCGCACCCCGGGCCCGCCGCGCCAAGCAGCGCTCCGGCAGCGGCTCCTTCATGGGCCGCCTCGAGGAGCGCTGGAACAAGCGCCGCGACGAGGGCGGTCGCTGACCAGCCCCACCTCGTACGTCCCCGACGCCCGCGTCCCCTCCAGGGGCCGCGGGCGTCGGCGTACCCGGACCGGCCGGACGAGCCAGGCGCTCGACTCCGGCTCCTCGGTGACTCCGGCTCCTCGACTCCCGCTCCTCGGCGACTCGCTGGCCGTCGACTCCCGCCACCAGTCGACCCCCCTGCTGCCGGCTCCCGCTCGCCCCCCCGCCCATCGCGTGCCAGCCGCCCGACGCCAGGCTCGCCGCCCCGGAGCCTCACGTCCGATGTGCGCACCCAGCGCACGGCGTGTCGCGGGCCCCGCCGCGCGACACGCCGCTCCCAGCCGCAGCGTTGCGGGTGCACAGCGGACAGGAGCCCCGCGGTCCCGACCGACGTCCCGCTCCCGCGGCACTGTTGTGGGTGCTCACCGGACGAGGGGTTCGCGGTCCGGGTCGGCGCGCCGCTCCGGGCGACCGTCGGCTCCGGGCGACCGTCGTGGGTGCGGACCGGACAGCAGGCCCCGGGAGGCCCCCGGGTCCCACCGGCAGCCCCACCCCCGCCGCCCCCGTCGCACCGCCCTGCGCGCACCCCGGGCAGCAGGCCCCGCCGCCAGCGGTCAGCGGCGGGCGGGGAGGGGGCGGGCGCGCAGGGAGTCCAGGCCGGTGCGGGCGCTGCGGGTGAGGGAGGCGGGCAGGAGGCGGGCGCGCCAGGAGCCGCGGCGGCCGGAGCGCTCGACGAGGGCGTCCTCGACGGCCTCGACGTCGGCGCGCAGGTCGCCGACGTCGCCGACGTCGCGGGCGTACGCCAGGCGCTCGGCCGCGCGCGCGACGCGGGCCGCGGCGGCGGCGGGCGCCTCGCCGAGGCGGCCCTGGTGGGCGAGGTCCTCCGCCACGCGGCGCGGCGTGGCGGCGGCGGGGGGCAGGGTGGCGCCGTGGTCGACGGCGGTGTCGAGCAGCTCGGCCCAGGCGGCCGCGGCGAGCGCGGCCGGGGTCGTGGCGCGCGACCAGCGCCGGTGGCGCACGGCGGCGCGGGCCAGGGCCGGGGAGAGCAGGGCGAGCGCGGCCAGCGCCAGCGCGCCCAGCCCGCGCCACGGCACGTCGGGGCCGCCGCCCCCGCCGGAGCCGGAAGAGCCCTCCACGGCGAGCGGGTCGACCGAGCGGTCCGCGCCGCCCTGGCTGCCGGGCACGGCCGCGGTCGGCGCCGGCGTCGGGGCGCTCGGGGTGGGCGTCGCGGCCTCGGGCGCCTCGGGCTGCGCCCAGTCGAAGCCGAAGCCGGTGCGCGCGGCAGGGGTCGGCTCGAAGGGCACCCAGCCGACGCCCTCGAAGTACAGCTCCGGCCACGCGTGCGCGTCGTGAGAGCCGACGGAGTAGCCCCCGCCCTCGACCCGCTGGCCCGGGGTGAACCCCACCGCCACCCGCGCCGGGATGCCCAGGCTGCGCGCCATGACCGCCATGGCCGAGGCGAAGTGCACGCAGAAGCCCCGGCGGTCGGCGAGGAACGCCTCGAGCGCCTCCACGCCGTTGCCGTCGGGCGCCTCCTCGTCGTACGTGAAGACGTCCGGGTCGCGGAACCACTCCTGCAGCGCGAGGGCCTGGTCGTACGGGGTCTCCGCGCCGCGGGTGCGCTCGCGGGCCGCCTCGAGGACGGGCTCGGGCACGCCGTCGGGCAGGGCGAGGAACCGGTCGAGGCCCTCCGTGCGCCCGGCGTCGCGCAGCTGCTCGGCGGTGGGGACGACGTCGAGGCTGCGGACCCGGTAGTCGAGGTCCTCCGTGGTGATGTCCGTGGAGAAGACGTTGAACGTCTCCTCGTCCCAGAGCCAGTGCCCCTCGACGTCGACCTGCTGCGCCGGGTAGGGCAGCGGCAGCCACCGGGTGCGGTAGTCGAGCACCTCGACGTCCGTGGTGACGCCCGCGGTGGCGACGCCGCTGCGCAGCCCGACCGGCTCGGCGAGGCCCCGCTGCACCGTCTGGTCGTCGTCGACCTCGAGCTCGGTGGGCGCCCACGTGCGGCCGGTGAAGTCGTCGAGGACGACGAGGCGCAGGTAGCCCGGCGACTCGTCGGTCGTCCGGTAGCGGATGAGCTCGCGGTCCTCGGGCCGGTTGAGGTCGGCGCCGAGGTCGATGAGCGGGTTGGACACGTCGACGGTGGTGCCGCCGCTCCCGCCGCCGCCGCCGCCGGGGCCGAGGGTCCCGTCGAGCAGGCCCGAGGTCAGGCCCGGCAGCAGCGCCGGCACGGCGACCGCCGCGGCGAGGCTCGCCGCGCCGACCCGGCGCCCGACCACGCCGAGCGGGCGGGCGCTCTCGTACGCGCTGCGCCCGGTCCCGTCGACCTGCCGGCCCCAGCGGGTGACCCGCTCGCGGTTGTCGAGCATGAGCAGGAGCAGCCAGCCGGCCGCGCCGAGGCAGAAGGGCACCCAGCCCACGCCCTCGACGGTGACCGCCGGCGGGACGACCCACAGCGCGCCGAGGGCGAGGCCGGCCAGCGCCGGGCGCCGCAGGGTCACCGCGAGCGTGTCCACGACGACCGCGAGCAGGCCCACCCCGCCCGCGGCGAGCAGCAGCAGCCCGGGCTCCGGGGGGACGGGGGCGGCGTACTCGCCGAGGAGCACCCCGCCCTGCTCGAGGAGGTCGCGCAGCGCCCCCAGCGCGGCCGGGGTGGGCAGCACCCAGAGCAGGGCCTGCTGCCCGGCGAACCAGCCGACGAGCAGGAGCAGCAGCCCGAGCAGGCCCGCGACGGGGACGAGCGTGCGCGGCAGGAGCAGGTGGCGGGCCGCGCCGGCGCCGGCCGCCACCGCCGCGACGGCGAGCACGGTCGGCACCACCCAGGCACCGGAGCCGTACAGCGCGTGCAGGCAGGTGGCCGCCAGCAGCGTGGCGAGGGCGGAGGCGGCGGTGAGGCGGGTGCGGTGGGTCATGCCGTCACCCGCTCCCCGGCGGTCGCCGCGCCGGACGGGCCGGCGGCGAGCGGCCAGAGCGCCGCGAGGTCGTCGCCGCGCCCGAGGCGCAGGACCCGCCAGCCCTCGGCGGCGAGCAGGGCGGCGGTCCGCCCGACCGGGTCGTCCGGGGCCGCGACCGGGCGCGCCGGCGGTCGCGCCGGCGCGCGCTCGGACCACGTCTCGACGTCGAGCAGCACGGCCACGGCGGCGCCGCGCCCGGCGTGCCGGCGCGCGAGCTCGCCGGCCTCGTGCGGCTCGAGGGCCCCGAGGACGGCGACGAGCAGCGCGTCGGAGGCGCCGCCGAGCGCCGGCAGCAGGGCCCCGAGCCCGGGGCCCCCGCCGGGGGAGAGCACGGCGAGGGCGTCGAGGAGCAGCCCCTCGGCCTCGACGGCGGCGACGTCGGACGAGCCGGGCAGGCCGTGCCCGCCGCCGACGAGCGGGCCGTCCTGGGTGGCGACCCGCAGCTGGTAGCCGGCCCGGGCCAGGTGCACCCCGACCGACGCGGCCGCGGACACCGCCGCCTCGAGGGAGGAGGTGGAGGGCAGGCTCCCGCTGCCGCGGTGGGCCCGGGCCCGTGCGTCGAGCAGCACGCTGGCCCGCGCCTGCCACGGCTGCTCCTCGCGCCGGACCACGAGCTCGCCGTAGCGGGCGGTGGAGCGCCAGTGCACCCGGTGCAGCGGGTCGCCGTGCCGGTACTCGCGGGTCGTGACGTCGTCGTCGCCGGCCGCGGCGAGCGAGCGCGCGCGGCTGGTGCCGGAGCCGCTCCACTCCCCGCCGAGCCCGGTGCGCGGCAGGGGCGTGACGACCGGGGTGACGGTCACCCCGTCGCGCGCGGTGAACGAGCGGCGCAGCTCGCACAGCCCGAAGGGGTCGGCGAGGCGCAGCCGCAGCGGGCCCACGGCGTAGCGGCCGCGGGCCGCGGCGCGCACGGCGTACGCGACGGCCCGGCGGCCCTGCGGCTCGACCCGGTCCAGCACGAAGCGCGGGCGCGCGCCGAGGGCGCCGGGCACGGTGTCCTCGACGAGGAGCAGCCCCGTGGGCAGGCGCGAGAGGTTGTCCAGGCGCAGCAGCACCCGGCCCTCCTGCTCCACCGCGATGCGCGGCGGGGAGACCTCGCGGGCGCAGGAGAGGCGGTAGCGCGTGCGCGAGACCGCCCAGGCCGAGAGCAGCGGCAGCACGAGGAGCAGGACGCCCACGCGCAGCAGGTCGTCCTGACCGACGAGCACGGCCGCGACGGCGCACGCGGCGCCGGCCGCGAGGACGGCGCGGCCCCTGGTGGTGAGCGCGCGCAGCGCCCGGCGGGCCGCGCTCACCGCGCGGCGGGCCCCGGGACGGGCAGCCGGGCGAGCAGGTCGGCGACGACCTGCTCGGGGCCGCGGCGGGCCATCTGCGCCTCGACCGTCGGCAGCAGCCGGTGGGCCAGCACGGGCCCGGCGAGCTCCTGCACGTCGTCGGGCAGCACGTAGTCGCGGTCCTCCAGCGCCGCGCTCGCGCGCGCCGCGCGCACCAGCTGCAGCGTGGAGCGCGGGCTGGCGCCGAGGCGCAGGTCGGGGTGGGTGCGCGTGGCGGCGACGAGGTCGACCACGTACTGGCGCACGGCGGGGGAGACGTGCACCGAGCGCACCGCCTCGACGAGCTTGACGACGTCGCGCGCGTCGGCGACGGGCTCCAGGTCGTCGAGCGGGTTGGCGGCGCCGTGGCTGTCGAGCATGGCGAGCTCGGCGGACGCCGACGGGTAGCCCATGGAGACCCGGACCATGAAGCGGTCGCGCTGCGCCTCGGGCAGCGGGTAGGTCCCCTCCATCTCGATGGGGTTCTGCGTCGCGATGACCATGAAGGGCGAGGCGAGCGGGTACGTCGTGCCGTCGACGGTGACCTGGCGCTCCTCCATGGACTCGAGCAGCGCGCTCTGCGTCTTGGGGCTGGCGCGGTTGATCTCGTCGCCGACGACGATGTTCGCGAACACCGCGCCCGGCTTGAACTCGAAGTCGCGCCGCTCCTGGTCGAAGATGCTCACGCCGGTCACGTCGCTCGGCAGCAGGTCCGGCGTGAACTGGATGCGCCGCACCGAGCAGTCCACCGAGCGCGCCAGCGCCTTGGCCAGCATCGTCTTGCCGACGCCGGGCACGTCCTCGATGAGCAGGTGCCCCTCGGCGAGCATCACCGTGAGGGCGAGCTTGACGACGTCGGGCTTGCCCTCGATGACCTGCTCCACGGCCCCGCGGATGCGCGCGGCGGTCGACGTGAGGCCCTCGAGGGGAGTGCCCGCGGGGCCGTCCGTGCCCTCGAGGCCGATGGTGCTGCCGGTCACGCGTCCTCCCGTGGTCACCGACGGCGCGCTCACCACCGGCACTGCCCTCCAGTGTCACAGACGCCGACGGGCGCTGCGAACGCTTCCGCAGCGGGCCGGCGGGCCCCCCGGCGTGACGTCCCGGCGGCGCGCGGGGTTCCCCGGGGGAGGGGCGTGGGGGCCCGTGGGGCGCGAGGTGGTTGCCGGTGGAGCGGAGTGGGGTAACGTGGGGGACAGCGGAGCGGCCGGGCGCGGGTCCGGCCGCGTGCCGGGGAGGGGGTGGGCGCGGTGGCGACCCTCTTCCTCGGGACGTACGCCCCGCGCCTGGACGAGAAGGGCCGGCTGATCCTCCCCGCGAAGTACCGGGAGGCGTTCGCGGAGGGACTGGTGGTGACGAAGGGCCAGGAGCGCTGCCTCTACGTGTGGCCGGTCGAGGAGTTCGCCCGCGTCACCGAGCAGCTGCGCGCCGCCCCGGTCACGAGCAAGGGCGCGCGCGACTACATGCGCGTGTTCTTCGCCGGCGCCTCCGACGAGGTCCCCGACCGGCAGGGCCGCATCACCGTGCCGCCCGCGCTGCGCGAGTACGCCGGGCTCACCCGCGACTGCGTCGTCATCGGCGCCAACACCCGGATGGAGGTCTGGGACGCCGCCACCTGGGAGGCGTACCTGGGCGAGCAGGAGGAGACCTTCTCCTCCCTGTCCGAGGAGGTGCTGCCCGGCCTGGCCTGAGCGGGCGCGCCCGCGCGCGCCGTACGACGAGGTCTCCTCCCGACCCCGGACCCGACCGGCCCCGCCGGTGCCCCGCCCCTGGCGCCCCTTCCCCGGCGCCAGGACGGGCCCCGGACGAGCCGGTGGTGCACCGCCCCTGGCGCCCCTTCCCCGGCGCCAGGACGGGCCGCGGTGCGGAGCCGGTGGGGGACCTGGCCGTACGGCGCGCGGGGCGCCCCGGTGGGCGCGGTGGTCGGGCGGGCGGCTGGCGGGCAGCGGCGCGGGAGCGGGGACGGCGAGGGGGGAGCGGTGGACGAGCGGCCGACGCACGAGCGGCACGTGCCGGTGCTCCTCGGGCGCTGCCTGGAGCTCCTGGCCCCCGCCCTCGACGCCCCCGGCGCCGTCGCGGTCGACGCGACCCTGGGGCTGGCCGGGCACGCCGAGGCGCTGCTGCGCGCGCACCCGGGGCTGCGCCTCGTCGGGCTGGACCGCGACCCGCAGGCCCTGGGGCTCGCCCGCGCGCGCCTCGCGCCCGCCGCCGACCGGGTCGACCTCGTGCACGCGGTGTACGACGAGCTGCCGGACGTCCTCGACGACCTCGGCCTGGGGCGGGAGGGGTCGGTCGCCGGAGTCCTGTTCGACCTCGGCGTGTCGTCGCTGCAGCTGGACGAGGGCGGGCGAGGCTTCGCCTATGCCCACGACGCGCCCCTCGACATGCGCATGGACCAGTCCCGGGGGCGCACCGCGGCGGAGGTCGTCAACACCTACCCGCCGGGGGAGCTCGTGCGCGTGCTGCGGACGTACGGCGAGGAGCGCTTCGCCCAGCGGATCGTGGGCGCCATCGTGCGCGAGCGCGAGCGCGAGCCGTTCACGACCTCGGCGCGCCTCGCCGAGCTCGTCCGGTCCTCGATCCCCGCGGCCACCCGCCGGACCGGGGGGCACCCGGCCAAGCGCACCTTCCAGGCCCTGCGGATCGAGGTGAACGCCGAGCTCGAGGTGCTCGAGCGCGCGGTGCCCGCGGCGGTCGACGCCCTGGCCGTCGGGGGGCGCGTCGTCGTGATGTCGTACCACTCGCTGGAGGACCGCGTGGCCAAGCGCGTGCTCACCGCCGACGCGGCGAGCACCGCGCCGCCGGGGCTCCCCGTGGAGCTGCCCGAGCACCGGCCGCTGCTGCGCCCGCTGACCCGCGGCGCGGAGGCGGCGACCGAGGAGGAGGTCGCCGCCAACCCGCGCGCCGCCTCGGTGCGCCTGCGCGCCGCCGAGCGGCTGCGCCCCGGCGCCTCGCGCGCGCACCGCGCCCAGGGCGCCGCCGCGCCCCGACGACCGACCCGCACGAGCACCACAGGGAGGGGCCGATGAGCACCGCCGACCTGCCCGCCGGCCGCCCTGCGCGCCGGTACGCCGCGCGCGGGGCCACCGCCGCGCGCACCGGCGCCGCAGCCGCCGGGGCCCCCGCCCCCGCCGCGGCTCCCGGCCCGCGCTCCGCCGCCACGGGCACCGCCGCCCGCGCGACGACGGGCCCGGCCCGCGGCCGCGGCGCCACCGCGCTCGCCGGCGCCCCGGCCGCGCGCGCCGACGCGCTGGGGCGCGCTGCGCTGCGCCTGGTCCCCCCGCCGCGGCGCCGGGCGGCGCGCCTGCCCTTCGCGCTGCTCGTCGCCGGGCTGCTCACCGGCGGGCTGCTCTGCCTCCTCATGCTCAACACGGCGCTGGCGCAGGGCGCCTTCGTCGCCGACGACCTGCGGACCACGTCGGAGTCCCTCGCCGACCGCGAGGAGGCGCTCGCGCAGGAGCTCGCCCAGCTGGAGTCGCCGGCGAGCCTGGCGCAGCGGGCCTCCGCGCTCGGCATGGTGCCCAGCGGGGCGCCGGCGTTCATCGACCCGACGACCGGGCGGGTGCTCGGCGTGCCGGAGCCCGCCGAGGCGCCGCCCGCCCCGCCGCGCTCGACGGGGGCGGACCGCGGCCAGGAGCAGCGGGCGGCCCAGCGCGGCGGCGGGGCGCAGGACGAGCAGCAGGACGAGCAGCAGGGCGAGCAGCAGGGGGAGGGCCGCCGGTGAGCGACCGCGAGCTGCCCCCGCCCCGGCGCCGGGCGCCCCACCCGCGCCCCGGCGCGCGCCGCCGACCCGGGCCGGCCCCCGCGCGCGGCCCCCGGCCCGCGCCGCGCCCCCCGGCGACGCTGCGCCTCGCCGACGGGCGCGCGCGCCTGCGTGCGGCGATGCTCGTCGTCGCGATCGTCCTGACCCTCTTCCTGGGCCGCCTCGTGCAGCTGCAGGGGCTCGACGCGTCGGCGTACGCCGCGGCGGCGGAGAAGAACCGGCTGCGCGAGGTCACCCTCATCGCCCAGCGCGGCAGCATCACCGACACGCACGGCGTCCCGCTGGCGACCAGCGTCGAGGCGGTGCGGGTCACCGCCGACCAGCAGCAGATCGCGGAGAGCAGCTCCACCCCGCGCGCGATCGCCGAGGCGGTGTCGCCGATCCTGGGCATCGACGTCGACGACCTCACCGAGCGCCTGACGGGCGAGCGGCGCTACGTCGTCGTCGCGTCCGCGGTGACGCCCGAGCAGTGGGACCGGGTCACCCGGTCGATGCCGCTGCGGGCTCGCGACGGCAGCGTGCTGCGCGACGAGGACGGGCAGGTCCGCACCGGCCGCCCGGTCGGCCTCTACGGCGGCAGCACGACGCGGCGGACGTACCCGAGCGGGGACCTGGCCGGCAACGTGCTCGGCTTCCTCAGCGGCGACGGGCGCCCGCTCGGCGGCGTGGAGCTGGCCCTGGCCGACGAGCTCGACGGGCGGGACGGGCACACGACGTACGAGCGCAGCCCGGACGGGCGCGAGATCCCCCTGGGGCAGAGCGTCAGCGAGGACCCGGTGCCCGGCGACGACGTCGTGCTCACCATCGACCGGGACGTGCAGTGGGTCGCGCAGGACGCGCTCGCCCGCAAGGTCGAGGAGACGGGGGCCCTCAGCGGCCAGGCCGTCGTCATGACCGTCGACGGCGACATCCTCGCCATGGCGACCGCCCCGACGCTCGACCCTGCCGACCCCGGCGGCACCCCCGAGGAGGCGCGCGGCAACAGCGCGCTGCAGGACGCGTACGAGCCGGGCAGCGTCGGCAAGCTCCTCACCGCCGCCGCGGTGGTCGAGGAGGGCGCGGTCACCCCCGAGACGGCGCTGACGATCCCGAACCGGCTCGCCCGCGGCGGCGACAGCTTCAAGGACTTCGAGGACCACGGCACGGTCGGGATGACGTACGCCGGGACGATCGCCCGCTCGAGCAACATCGGGCAGATCCTCGCCGCCGAGCGGATGGGCTTCTCCGAGCTGCTGCCGTACTTCCGCGGCTTCGGCCTCGGCGAGCCGGTCGGCCTCGGGCTGCCGGAGCAGCCCGGCTACCTGCCGCCGGAGGAGACCTGGTCGGCGACGACGCCGTACACGCTGACCTTCGGCCAGGGCTACTCGGTCAACGCGGTGCAGATGACCGCGGCCGTGGCCGGCGTGGTCGGCGGCGGCACGCGGGTGCACCCCCGGCTCGTCGAGCGGGTCGTCGCCCCCGACGGCACCGTGCGCGAGAACCCGGTGCGCGAGGGCGAGCGGGTCGTGAGCGAGGAGACCTCCGACGCGGTCGTGCGGATGATGGAGGCCGTCGTCGGCGAGGACGGCACGGCCCCGGCGACCGCCATCGCGGGGTACCGCACCGCCGGCAAGACCGGCACCGCGAACCGGTTCGACGAGGAGGCCGGCGGCTACTCCGGCTGGACCATGTCGTACGTCCAGGTGGCGCCCGCGGACGACCCGCAGCTCGTCGTCTACGTCGCCCTGCAGCGGCCCCGCAGCGGCAGCGGCGGCGGCTCCACGGCGGGCCCCGTGGTCAAGGAGGTCATGGAGTTCGCGCTGCAGAGCCAGCGCGTGCCCCCCACCGGCGAGGAGCCGCCCGCGGTCCGGGTCTACACGGACTGACGGGTAGCCTCACCGCCGTGCCGAGCCCCCTCCGCTCCCGCCCGGCCGACGCGGGCCTGCTGCCGCGCCGGACCGTCGGCGAGGCCTGCGCGCTGCTCGGGGCCGAGGCCCCCGCGGGCGCCGAGCGGCCCGTCACCGGCGTCACCCTCGACAGCCGCGCCGTGCGCCCCGGGGACCTCTACGCCGCGCTGCCCGGCGCCCGCGTGCACGGCGCCCGCTTCGCCGGCGACGCGCTCGCCGCCGGCGCCGTCGCCGTGCTGACCGACCCCGAGGGGGCGGCGCTCGCCGGTCCCGGGGCGCCGCTGGTCGTCGTGCCCGACCCGCGCGGGCGCCTCGGCGCGCTCGCCGCCTGGGTGTACGGCGAGCCGGCCGCGGCCCTGCGCACCGTGGGCATCACCGGCACCAACGGCAAGACGACGACGGCGTACCTCGTCGAGGCGGCGCTGGGCGGCGCCGGCCTCACCACCGGTGTCGTGGGCACGGTGGAGACCCGGGTGGGGGACCGGGTGCTGCCGAGCGCGCGCACGACCCCGGAGGCGCCGGACCTGCAGGCGCTGCTCGCCGTCATGCGCGAGGAGCGCGTCGACGCCCTCGCCATGGAGGTGTCGAGCCACGCGCTCGTCCTCGGCCGGGTGGACGGGGTCGTCTACGACGTCGCGGTGTTCACCAACCTCAGCCAGGACCACCTCGACTTCCACGCGTCGATGGAGGACTACTTCGCGGCCAAGGCGTCGCTCTTCACCCCCGCCCGGTGCCGCCGCGCGGTGGTCGACGTCGACGACCCGTACGGCGCCCGGCTCGCCGCGCAGGCGCGGGTGCCGGTGGCGACCGTGTCGCCGTCGGGCGACCCCCGGGCGCAGTGGCGGGTGGTCGACGCCCGGCCGGGGGCGCGCACCGCGTTCCGCCTGCTCGGCCCGGACGGCGCGGAGCTGGCGCTCGAGGCCCCGCTGCCCGGCGCCTTCAACGTCGCGAACACCGCGCTGGCCGCGGTCGCCGCGCTGGCCCTCGGCGCCGACCCTAAGGGCGTCGCCGCCGGGCTCGCGGCGAGCCGCGGCGTGCCCGGGCGCATGGAGCGGGTCGACGGCCCGCAGGGCGGGCCGCTCGCGGTGGTGGACTACGCGCACACCCCCGACGCCGTGGCCGCGGCGCTCTCGGCGCTGCGCCCGGTGGTGCCGGGCACGCTCGCCGTGGTGCTGGGCGCCGGTGGCGACCGCGACCGCGGCAAGCGCGGGCCGATGGGCGCCGCGGCGGCGCAGCACGCCGACCTCGTCGTCGTCACCGACGACAACCCCCGCTCCGAGGACCCCGCGGCGGTGCGCGCCGCCGTCCTGGCCGGGGCGCGCGCGACCGGTCGCGCGCAGGTCGAGGAGGTCGCCGACCGGCGCGCGGCGGTGCGCCGCGCGCTGCGGGGGCTGCGGTCGGGCGACGGGGTCCTCGTCGCCGGCAAGGGCCACGAGCAGGGGCAGGAGGTGGCCGGCGTCGTGACCCCCTTCGACGACCGCGCCGTGCTGCGCGAGGAGCTGGCCACGGCCGTCGCGGGAGCCGCCCGGTGATCCCCCTGACCCTGGCCGAGGTCGCCGCGGCGACCGGCGGGGCGCTGCACGACGCCCCCGACCCCGGGGCCCGCGTGCTCGGACCCGTCGTCGTCGACTCGCGGCAGGTCGCGCCGGGCGCCCTCTTCGTCGCGGTGCCGGGCGAGCGGGCCGACGGGCACGACTTCGCCGCCGCCGCGGTCGCGGGCGGTGCCGCGGGCGTCCTCGCCACGCGCCCGGTCGGGGTGCCCGCCGTCGTCGTCGACGACGCGGTCGCCGCCCTCGGCCGGCTCGCCCGGGCGGTGCTCGAGCGCCTGCCCGACCTGCTCGTCGTCGGCGTCACCGGCTCCTCGGGCAAGACGAGCACCAAGGACCTGCTCGCCGCCGTGCTCGAGCCGCTCGGGGAGACGGTCGCGCCCGAGGGGTCGTACAACAACGAGCTCGGCGTCCCGCTGACCGTGCTGCGCGCCACCCCCACCACCCGCCACCTCGTCCTGGAGATGGGCGCGCGCGGCGAGGGGCACGTCGCGCAGCTGTGCCGCACCGCCCCGCCCCGCATCGGCGTCGTGCTCAACGTGGGCAGCGCGCACGTGGGCGAGTTCGGCGGGCGCGAGGCCATCGCGCGGGCCAAGGGCGAGCTCGTCGAGGCGCTGCCGCCGGCCGAGCAGGGCGGCGTGGCCGTGCTCAACGCCGACGACCACCTCGTGGTGGGCATGGCCCCGCGCACCGCGGCGCGGGTCGTGCGCACGGGGCTCGCGGACACCGCCGACGTGCGGGCGCTCGACGCGGGGCTGGGCGAGGGGGGCCGGGCCCGGTTCGTGCTGGCCGCGCGCGGCGGGACCGCGCCGGTGCAGCTGCGCCTGGTCGGCGAGCACCACGTCGGCAACGCGCTGGCCGCCGCGGCGGTCGCGCTCGAGGCCGGCGCCACGGTGCAGGGCACGGCCGAGGCGCTCTCGGGCGCCGCGCCGCGCAGCCGCTGGCGCATGGAGGTCACCGAGGCGCCGGGCGGGTTCACCGTCGTCAACGACGCGTACAACGCCAACCCCGAGTCGGTCCGCGCCGCGCTCAAGGCGCTCGTCGGCATGGCCGGCGGGCGGCGCACGTGGGCCGTGCTCGGCGAGATGCGCGAGCTCGGGGCCGCCTCGGCGGAGGAGCACGACGCGGTCGGGCGCCTCGCCGTGCGGCTCGACGTCAGCAGGCTGGTCGTGGTGGGCGACGGCGCCCGGCCCATGCACCTGGGAGCGAGCCTCGAGGGCTCGTGGGGAGAGGAGTCGGTCTTCGTGCCGGACGTCGCGCACGCCGTCGCGCTGCTGCGGGAGGAGGTCGCGCCCGGCGACGTCGTGCTCGTCAAGGCCTCGCGCGCCGCCGGGCTGGAGCGGGTGGCCGAGGCGCTGCTCGCCGACGGCGCCCCCGCGGCGCCCGGGGCGGGGGCCGGCGCGTGAGGCTGGTCCTCACCGCCGCCATCGTCGCCCTGCTCGTCGGGCTGCTCGGCACGCCGCTGCTCATCCGGCTGCTCAAGCGGCGCGGCTACAGCCAGGCGATCCGCGACGTCTCCGAGGGCAACTTCCCGGACCACGGCTCCAAGCGCGGCACGCCCTCGATGGGCGGCATCACCATGGTGCTCGGCGTGCTCCTGGGCTACGCGGTCGCGCACCTCTACACCCGCACCCCGCCGACCGCCTCGGCGCTGCTCGTGCTCCTGCTCATGACGGGCATGGCCTTCGTCGGCTTCTGCGACGACTACATCAAGATCTTCAAGCAGCGCAGCCTCGGCCTGCGGGCCTCCACGAAGTTCGGCGGCCAGACGCTCGTCGCGGTCGCCTTCGCGGTGCTCGCCCTGCGCTTCCCGAACGCCGACGGGGTGACGCCGGCCTCGGACAGCATCTCCTTCGTCCGCGACACCGGGCTGGAGCTCACCGCCGTCGGCTTCGTGCTGTGGGCGGTCCTGCTCATCGCCGGCACGACCAACGCGGTGAACCTCACCGACGGCCTCGACGGCCTGGCCACGGGCGCGGCGGTCATGGTCTTCGGCTCGTACGTGCTCATCGGGGTCTGGCAGGTCGGGCAGAGCTGCGCGTCGGCGGACCCCGCGGCGAACTGCTACGTCGTGCGCGACCCGCTCGACCTGGCGGTGGTGGCGGCGGCCTTCATGGGGGCCTGCTTTGGGTTCCTCTGGTGGAACGCCTCGCCGGCGAAGATCTTCATGGGCGACACGGGGTCGCTGTCCATCGGCGGCACGCTCGCCGGGCTGGCCGTCTTCACCCGCACCGAGCTGCTCCTCGCGCTGCTCGGCGGCCTCTTCGTCCTCATCACCCTGTCGGTGATCATCCAGGTGGGCAGCTTCAAGCTCACCGGCCGGCGGGTGTTCCGCATGGCACCGCTGCAGCACCACTTCGAGCTCGTCGGCTGGGGCGAGGTCACCATCGTCATCCGGTTCTGGATCATCGCCGGGCTCTGCGCCGCGCTCGGCCTCGCCACCTTCTACGCCGAGTGGCTGGGCGGGCTGTGACGCTGCGCCTCGACGGGCGCCGGGTGCTCGTCACCGGGCTCGGCGTCTCCGGCCTGCCCGCGGCCCGCGCCCTGCTGCGCCTCGGCGCCGACGTCGTCGCGGTCGACGGGGCCGACGGCCCTGCCCAGCGCGACGCCGCGGTGCAGCTCGCCGGCGCCGACGTGCGCCTCGGGGACGCGGACGACCCGCGCCACCTCGAGGGCGCGGAGCTCGTCGTGACCTCGCCGGGCTGGCGCCCGACCCAGCCGCTGCTGGCCGGGGCCGCCCGCCGCGGGGTGCCCGTGTGGGGCGAGGTCGAGCTCGCCTGGCGGCTGCGCGGCGAGGGCGCGGCGCCGTGGCTCGCGGTCACCGGCACCAACGGCAAGACGACCGCGGTGCGCATGCTCGCCTCGGTGCTCGCGGCGGCCGGGCGGCGCACCGTGGCGGTCGGCAACGTGGGCGCGCCGCTCGTCGACGCCGTCCTCGACGGCGCGTACGACGTGCTCGCGGTGGAGCTGTCGAGCTACCAGCTGCACTGGACCTCGA
Source organism: Vallicoccus soli (assembly GCF_003594885.1). Taxonomy (NCBI): domain Bacteria; kingdom Bacillati; phylum Actinomycetota; class Actinomycetes; order Motilibacterales; family Vallicoccaceae; genus Vallicoccus; species Vallicoccus soli. The sequence continues at coordinate 179,623 of NZ_QZEZ01000002.1, read as the reverse complement.
CGGTCGCGGTGCAGGCCGGGGCGGTGCTCAACGTGGCGCCGGACCACCTCGACTGGCACGGCGGGCTCGCCGCGTACGCCGCCGACAAGGGGCTGGTCTACCGCGGCGCCGAGCGGGCCTGCGTCTACAACGCCGCCGACCCGGTCACCGAGCAGCTGGTCCGCGACGCCGACGTCGCCGAGGGCGCGCGCGCCGTGGGCACCACGCTCTGCCCGCCCGCCCCGGCGCAGCTCGGCCTCGTCGAGGACCTGCTCGTCGACCGCGCCTTCGACGACGACGGCGGGCGGCCCGACCCCGGCGCGGCCGTCGAGCTGGCCACGACCGCCGACGTGGTGCCGCTCGCGCCGCACGTGCTCGAGGACGCCCTCGCCGCGGCCGCCCTGGCCCGGGCCCACGGCGTCCCCGCCGCGGCCGTGCGCGACGGCCTGCGGGCCTTCCGCCCCGACGCCCACCGCATCGCCCACGTGGCCGACCTCGACGGGGTGGCGTACGTCGACGACTCCAAGGCGACCAACGCCCACGCGGCGCAGGCGAGCCTGCGGGCGTACGACCCGGTGGTCTGGGTCGCCGGCGGCCTGGCCAAGGGCGCGACCTTCGACGAGCTCGTGCGCGCCGCGGCCCCGCGCCTGCGCGGGGTGGTGCTCCTCGGCCGCGACCGCGAGGCGCTGCACGAGCCGCTGCGCCGACACGCGCCCCAGGTCCCCGTGATCGTGGTGGAGCGCACCGACACTGGGGCCATGGATGACGTCGTGAGCGCCGCGGCCGGGCTCGCCCGCCCCGGCGACACCGTCCTGCTGGCCCCCGCGTGCGCGTCGATGGACATGTTCCGCGACTACGGCGCGCGCGGCGACGCCTTCGCCGACGCCGTGCTGCGGCGCGCCGCGAGCGGCGGGCCCGCGCCGCGGTGAGCGCGACCACCACGACCCGCCCGCCGGCGCCGCCGCGCGAGGAGGGCCGCCCCCCGCTGCGCGAGCTGCTCGAGCGCCCGCTCACCTCGTACTACGTGGTGCTGGGGGCCACGGTCATGCTCTGCGCGCTCGGCCTGGTCATGGTGCTCAGCGCGTCGATCGTGACCTCGTACGAGGAGAGCGGCTCGTCCTTCACGATCTTCAGCCGCCAGCTCATGTGGGTGGTCGCCGGCGCGCCGCTGCTCTGGGCCGCCTCGCGGCTGCCGGTCGTGGTGCTGCGGCGGCTGACGTACCTCCTGCTGCTCGGCACGCTCGTCCTGCTGGCGCTGACCCAGACCCCGCTCGGCGTCTCGGTCAACGGCAACCGCAACTGGATCGACGTGGGCGGCCCGTTCCGCCTGCAGCCCTCCGAGCTCGCCAAGCTCGCGCTCGCCGTCTGGGGCGCCGACCTGCTCGCGCGCAAGCACCGGCTGCTCGTGCAGTGGAAGCACCTGCTCGTGCCGCTCGTGCCCGTGTCGGTGCTCGTGCTCGGCCTCGTGCTGCTCGGGCGCGACCTCGGCACGAGCCTGGTGCTCATGGCGATCACCGGGGCGCTGCTCTTCTTCGCCGGCGCCCCGATGCGCCTCTTCGGCCTGCTCGGCGGCGCGGCGCTCGCGCTCGTCGTCGCGCTGACCGTGTCGAGCGACAACCGCCGCGCGCGCCTGCTGAGCTTCGCCGACCCCAGCGCGGACCCGCTCGGCGCGGGCTGGCAGCTGCTGCACAGCAAGTACGCCCTCGGCTCCGGCGGCTGGTTCGGCCTCGGCCTGGGCGCCTCGCGCGAGAAGTGGAACTGGCTGCCCGAGCAGCAGACCGACTTCATCTTCGCCGTCATCGGCGAGGAGCTGGGGCTCGTGGGCACGGTGGTGGTCCTCGCGCTCTTCGCCGCCCTGGCCTACGGGGGCCTGCGCATCGCGCTGCGCACGGACGACCTCTTCGTGCGCCTCTGCGCGGCGGCGATCACCTCGTGGATCCTCGTGCAGGCGATGGTCAACGTGGGCGCCGTGCTCGGCGTGCTGCCGATCGCCGGCATCCCGCTGCCCCTCGTCTCGTACGGCGGCTCGGCCCTGCTGCCGACGATGGTCGCGCTCGGCATCCTGCTCTCGTTCGCCCGCCAGGAGCGCGGCGCCGCCGAGGCGCTCGCCGCGCGCGGGCCGAGCCCGCTGCGCCGGGCCGCGTGGGCGGTCCGCGGGGCGCTGCCGGCCCGCCTGCCGCGCCCGCGCCTGCGCCGCGGGGCGCGCGCGTGACGGGCCCCCTGCGGGTGGTGCTCGCCGGCGGCGGCACCGCCGGGCACATCGAGCCCGCGCTCTCGCTCGCGGACGCCCTGCGCCGCCACGACCCCGCCACCGGCGTGACCGCCCTCGGCACCGAGCGCGGCCTCGAGGTGCGGCTGGTGCCGCAGCGCGGGTACGACCTCGCGCTCATCCCGCCCGTGCCGGTGCCGCGGCGCCCGACGCTCGACCTGGCGCGGCTGCCGGGGCGCCTGCGCGGCGCGGTGCGCGACACCACCGCCGTGCTCGAGCGGGTCGGCGCCGACGTCGTCGTGGGCTTCGGCGGCTACGTCGCCGCCCCCGCGTACCTCGCCGCGCGCCGGCGCGGGACGCCGGTCGTGGTGCACGAGGCGAACGTGCGCCCGGGCCTGGCGAACCGCCTCGGCGCGCGCTGGGCCGCCGCGGTGGCCTGCGCGGTGCCGGGGACGCCCCTGCCGGGGGCGGTGCACGTGGGCATGCCGCTGCGCCGCTCGGTGACCACCCTCGACCGCCCCGCCGTGCGCGCCGAGGCCCGGGCGCACTTCGGCCTCGAGCCGGACCGCCCGACCCTGCTCGTCTTCGGCGGCTCCCAGGGGGCCCGGCGGGTCAACGAGGCCGTGGCGGCCGCCGCCCCGGCGCTCGGGCGGGCCGGCGTGCAGGTGCTGCACGCGGCGGGGATGCAGAACGAGGTCGTCGTGGAGCGCGGCCCGGGCGCGCCGCCGTACGTCGTCGTGCCGTACCTCGAGCGGATGGACCTCGCGTACGCCGCCGCCGACCTGGCCGTCTGCCGCGCCGGCGCGATGACGGTGGCGGAGCTGTGCGCCGTCGGGCTGCCCGCGCTCTACGTGCCGCTGCCCATCGGCAACGGCGAGCAGCGGCTCAACGCGGCGCCGGCCGTGCGGGCCGGGGGAGCGCTGCTCGTGGAGGACGAGCACCTCACGGGCCCGCGGGTCGCGGACGAGGTGCTGCCGCTGCTCGGCGACCCGGAGCGGCTGCGGGCCATGGGCGCGGCCGCGGCGGCCTTCGGCCGGCGCGACGGCGACGAGCAGCTCGCGCGGCTCGTCCGGGCCGCTGCGCAGGGCGACGGGGCGCTGCGGGAGGGTGGGGCACCGTGACGGCCGTACCCGCCCCCGAGACCATCCCGCCCGCCGACAGGCTCGGGCGCGTCCACTTCGTCGGGATCGGCGGTGCCGGCATGTCCGGGATCGCGCGCATCCTGCTGGCCCGTGGCCTGCCGGTGTCGGGCAGCGACGCCAAGGAGTCGCGGAGCCTCGCCGCGCTGCGGGCGCTCGGCGCGCGCGTGCACGTCGGCCACGACGCCGCGCACGTCGCCGACGCCGACACCGTGGTCGTCAGCTCGGCGATCCGCGAGTCCAACCCCGAGCTCGCCGCCGCGCGCGAGCGGGGCCTGCTCGTGCTGCCCCGCGCCGCGGCGCTCGCGGCGGTCATGCAGGGCCGGCGGGCCGTCGCCGTGGCCGGCACGCACGGCAAGACGACGACGACCTCGCTGCTCACCGTGGCGCTGCAGCACTGCGGGGCCGACCCGTCGTTCGCCATCGGCGGGCACCTCAACGAGTCGGGCGCGAACGCGCACAACGGCTCGGGCGACGTGTTCGTCGCCGAGGCCGACGAGAGCGATGGCTCGTTCCTGCTCTACACGCCCTCGGGCGCCGTCGTCACCAACGTCGAGCCCGACCACCTCGACCACTACGGCACGGCCGAGGCGGTCACCGCGGCGTTCGACGCCTTCGCCGCGCGGATCGTCCCCGACGGCTTCCTCGTCGCCTGCGCCGACGACCCGGGCTCCGCGGCGCTGGCCGCCCGGGTGCGCGAGCGCGGCGGCGTGGCCGTGCGGACGTACGGCGAGAGCGAGGACGCGGACCTGCGGGTCGACGGCCTCGTCCTGGAGGGCTCGGGCTCGCGCTTCGAGGCCGTGGCCCGCGGGCGGCGCCTCGGCCCGGTCGCGCTGCAGGTGCCCGGGCGGCACAACGCCCTGAACGCCGCCGCCGCCCTGACCGCGGGGCTCCTGCTCGGGCAGCCCGCCAGCGACCTGCGCGAGGGCCTCGAGGGGTTCACCGGCACCCGCCGCCGCTCGGAGCTCAAGGGCACCGCGCGCGGCGTGCGCGTCTACGACGACTACGCGCACCACCCCACCGAGGTCGAGGCGGTCCTGCGGGCCTTCCGCGGCGTCGTGGGGGCCGGGCGGCTCGTCGTGACCTTCCAGCCGCACCGCTACAGCCGCACCGAGGCGTTCCGCGAGGACTTCGGCCGCGCCCTCGGGCTCGCCGACGAGGTGGTCGTCATGGAGGTGTACGGCGCGGGCGAGGACCCGGTCCCCGGCGTCAGCGGCGCGACCGTCGCCGCAGCGGTGCCGCTGCCCGGCGACGCCGTGGTGTTCGAGCCGTCCTGGTCGGCGGTCGCCGGCGAGCTCGCCCGGCGCGCCCGCCCCGGCGACGTGGTGCTCACCCTCGGCGCGGGCGACGTGACGATGATCGGCCCGGAGGTCCTCGGGCAGCTGCGGGGGGACGCGGGATGAGCCCGGGGGAGGCCCGATGAGCACGACGCTGCGCCGCACCCGGGGCGAGGCGCGCCCCGGCGCACGGACGCTGCCCCCGCCCCCGCCGCGGCGGCGGGGACCCTGGCGCGCCCTGCTCGCGGTGCTCCTGCTCGCCGCTCTCGTCGCCGGCGGCCTCTGGGTCGTCCGCTCGAGCACCCTGCTGGGCGTGGACCGGGTGACGGTCACCGGCGCGACCTCGGTGCCCGTGGCGCAGGTGCTCGACCGCGTCGGCGTGCGCGTCGGCACCCCGCTCGCCACCGTCGACACCGGCGCCGTCGCGGCGCGCGTGGCCGGCATCCGGCGGGTCGAGGCCGTCGAGGTGCACCGGCGCTGGCCCGGCACGCTCGCCGTCGTGCTCACCGAGCGCGTCCCCCTCGCCGTCGAGCAGGTGCGCGGGCGCCAGGGCGGCTGGGCCGTCGTGGACCGCGAGGGCGTCGCCCTCGAGCGCGCGGACGAGCCCCCCGCGGGCCTGCCGGTGGTCGGCACGGAGGGCGAGCGCGCCGCAGAGGCCCGCCGCACCGCCCTGGCCGTCCTCGACGGCCTGCCCGCCCCGCTGCTGCGCCAGGTCCGCTCCGCCGCCGCCACCGGCCCCGACGACGTGACCCTCGAGCTGACCGGCGACCGCACCGCCGTCTGGGGCAGCGCCGACCGCGGCGAGCGCAAGGCCGTCGTCCTCGGCGCCCTGCTCAAGGTCGAGGCCGAGGTCTACGACGTCAGCGCGCCCGACGCCCCCACCACCCGCACCGACCGCTGACGCCCGCTCTCCGGCCGCGGTGACCACGCGGAGCAGCCGTCGTGGTGCTCCGCGGGGCGGTGAGGCCTCGTCTCGAGCGCGTCGACCACGTGAGGCAGGCGCACGGGTGCCGGCCCAGGCTCGTCGGCCTGGGTAGGCACCTCGCAGCCTGGTCCCGTCGGCGCCCGCCCTGCCGGTCGCGCTGGACCGTCGGGCCGCCTCGGGTTGACCACGTGAGGCAGGCGTACGGGTGCCGGCCCAGGCTCGTCGGCCCCGTGAGGCAGGCGTACGGGTGCCTCACGTGGTCGACAGCGGGACGCCCCCGGAGCCGGCCGGCCCGGCCGGGCGTCCCGGGCCGGTGCCCCGGGACGGGCGCCGAGGGCGCCGCACGGGTCGCGGACGGCGCCACGGCGGGCGCCGCGCCGCGGACCCTCGACCAGCGCTCGAGACTCGCCGGGGCGACGCGCCGGTGGGAGCGGCTCCGCGTTGACCCGGGGTGAGCGCGCCGCGTAGTTTCCTCCCAGCGCGCAGGCTGACATAACTATAAGTGTCTACCTGAGGGTGAGGGTCGGCCCCGTGGTCCGGGCGGGGTCGGCGGCGAGGACGTTCGAGAGAGGCACGCACGTGGCAGCACCGCAGAACTACCTGGCGGTCATCAAGGTCGTCGGGATCGGCGGGGGCGGGGTCAACGCCGTCAACCGCATGATCGAGGTGGGCCTCAAGGGCGTGGAGTTCATCGCCGTCAACACCGACGCCCAGGCGCTGCTCATGAGCGACGCCGACGTCAAGCTCGACGTCGGGCGCGAGCTCACCCGCGGCCTCGGCGCCGGCGCCGACCCCGAGGTGGGCCGCAAGGCCGCCGAGGACCACGCGGAGGAGATCGAGGAGGTCCTGCGCGGGGCCGACATGGTCTTCGTCACCGCTGGCGAGGGCGGCGGCACCGGGACCGGCGGCGCACCGGTCGTGGCCCGCATCGCGCGCAGCCTCGGCGCGCTGACGATCGGCGTCGTCACCCGCCCGTTCACCTTCGAGGGGCGGCGCCGCGCCGTCTCCGCCGAGTCCGGCATCGACGAGCTGCGCGACGAGGTCGACACCCTCATCGTCATCCCCAACGACCGGCTGCTGTCCATCAGCGACCGGCGGATCAGCGTCCTCGACGCCTTCAAGCAGGCCGACCAGGTGCTCCTGCAGGGCGTCTCCGGCATCACCGACCTCATCACGACGCCGGGCCTGATCAACCTCGACTTCGCCGACGTCAAGTCGGTCATGCAGGGCGCCGGCTCGGCCCTCATGGGCATCGGCTCCTCCCGCGGCGACGACCGCGCCGTGCAGGCCGCCGAGATGGCGATCAGCAGCCCGCTGCTCGAGGCGTCCATCGACGGCGCGCACGGCGTGCTGCTCTCGATCTCCGGCGGCTCGGACCTCGGCCTGTTCGAGATCAACGAGGCCGCCCAGCTCGTCGCGGAGGCCGCCCACCAGGAGGCCAACATCATCTTCGGCGCCGTCATCGACGACGCGCTCGGCGACGAGGTGCGCGTGACGGTCATCGCGGCGGGCTTCGACGGGGGCGCGCCGCGCCGCCGCGAGCCGGCGATGGCGCGCCGCGCGCCCGAGGCCCCGCCGGAGCGCCCGTCGCGCCGGGACCGCGGCGACCGGGGGGCCGAGCGCCCCGAGCCCGCGCGGGCCGAGCGACCGGCGGCTAGCACCGGCCGGCAGACCGACGCCAGCGCCCAGACGCCGGCCGTGCAGTTCGAGCCGTCGCACCCGACCGGTCCGGTCCCCGGGGCCCCCGCCCAGGGCCAGGAGCCGGCGCGGGCGCCGCGCCCGGTGGCCTTCGAGGGCGACGACGACCTGGACGTGCCGGACTTCCTGAAGTAGTGCGCCTCGACGTGCTGCCCGCCGGCCTGCCGGCGGGCGCCACCGGCGCCTTCACCACCCGCCACGGCGGGGTGGTGGCGGCACCGTACGGCGCCGCCAACCTCGGCCTGCACGTCGGCGACGAGCCGGCGCGGGTGCTCGCCCACCGCGCCGCGCTCGGCGACCGGCTGGGCGGCGCCGTGCGCTTCGCGCAGCAGGTGCACGGCGCCGGGGTCCTCGTCGTCGACGAGCGGGTCCCCGCCCCGGGGCAGGACGCCCCCGGGGTCGACGCGCTCGTCACGGCGCTCCCCGGCGTCCCCGTGGCGGCGCTCGTCGCCGACTGCGTGCCGGTCCTGCTCGCCGACGTCGTGGGCGGGGTCGTCGCCGCGGCCCACGCGGGGCGGCAGGGCCTCGTGCGCGGCGTGCTCGAGGCGACGGTGGCCGCGATGACCGGGCTCGGCGCCGACCCCGCCCGCACCGTCGCCGTCGTCGGCCCCTGCGCCGGCGCGTGCTGCTACGAGGTGCCGGCCGCGCTGCGCGACGAGGTCGCCGCCCTCGTGCCGGGCACGGCCGCGACCACCCGCCGCGGCACCCCCGCGCTCGACCTGCCCGCCGGTGCGCTCGGCGTGCTGCGCCGCGCCGGCGTGGGCGAGGTCCGCGTCCTGGGTGCGTGCACCATCGACGACGAGCGCTTCTACTCCTACCGGCGCGAGGGCGTCACCGGGCGCATGGCCGGCGTCGTCGTGCTCGACCCGCCGGGGCGCCGCGGGTGAGCGGGCGCCGCGAGGAGGTCGCCGCCGGCCTGGCCGCCGTCGAGGAGCGCGTGCGCCGGGCCTGCGCCGCCGCGGGCCGCCCGCGCGCCGGCGTGGTGCTCGTCGCGGTCACCAAGACCTGGCCGGCCTCGGACGTGCGCCTCGTCGCCGAGCTGGGCGCCACCGACGTGGGGGAGAGCCGCGACCAGGAGGCCGCGCCGAAGCACGCCGAGTGCGCGGACCTCGGCCTGCGCTGGCACTTCGTCGGGCAGCTGCAGACCAACAAGGCGCGCTCGGTCGCCGCGTACGCCGACGTGGTCCACTCGGTCGACCGCGCCCGGCTCGTCGACGCGCTGGCGGCCGGGGCGCGCCACCACGGCCGTACGGTCCGCTGCCTCGTCCAGGTCGCCCTCGACGCCTCGCCGGGCGAGACGGGCCCGCGCGGCGGGGCCGCGCCCGCGGACGTGCGGGCCCTCGCCGACCGGGTGGCCGCCGCCGAGGGCCTCGAGCTCGGCGGGGTGATGGCCGTCGCCCCGCGCGGCGCCGACCCCGCCGAGGCGTTCGCCGCGCTGGCCCGCACGGCAGCGGCGGTGCGCCGCGCCCACCCGGCCGCGACCGACCTCTCGGCGGGCATGAGCGGCGACCTCGAGCAGGCGGTCGCCGCCGGCGCGACACACCTGCGGGTGGGCAGCGCGGTGTTCGGCGCGAGGCCGCCGCTCGGGTAACGTCCCAGCAGGCGGTCCGCCGCCGGCACGAGCACAGCCACGAGCACAGCCACGAGCACGACCCAGCAGCACGGACAGCGTCGGCCCCGCCCGCCGCGACCGCGAGCGATCCCAGCCCAGGAGGACCCCGACATGGCCGGCGCGATGCGCAAGATGGCGGTCTACCTCGGACTCGTGGAGGACGACGACCGCTACGACGAGTACGACGACTACGACGAGCGCGACGACCGCCGCCGCGACGCGCGCGACGGGCGCGAGGCGCCGGAGGACCGCTACGAGCGCGACGTGCGCGAGGTCCGCGAGGTCCGTGACGCGCGCGAGGTCCCGCAGGAGCGGGCCCGGACCATCGCCGCGGTCCGGGACGAGCCGGTCGTCCGGCGCAGCACCGGTGCTACCGTCGCGGCCATGCCGCCCCGTGTCCCCGCCCCCGCCCCCGAGCCCGTCTCGGCGCTCGACCGCATCACCACGATCCACCCGCGGGCGTACAACGACGCGAAGGCGATCGGCGAGGCGTTCCGCGACGGCACCCCGGTGATCATGAACCTCACCGACATGGACGACGCGGACGCGAAGCGGCTCGTGGACTTCGCGGCCGGGCTGATCTTCGGCCTGCACGGCGGCATCGAGCGCGTCACCAACAAGGTCTTCCTGCTCTCCCCGGCGAACGTCTCCGTGACGGCCGAGGACAAGGCCCGGATGGCCGAGAGCGGCTTCTTCAACCAGAGCTGAGGACGCGTGTCCGCCGTCTTCTCCCTGGTCTCCGTCGTCCTCTGGCTGTTCTTCGTCCTGCTCATCGCCCGGCTGGTGCTGGACTACGTGCAGATGTTCGCCCGCTCGTGGTCCCCGCGGGGGCCGCTGCTCGTCGTGGCCGAGGCGACCTACACCGTGACCGACCCGCCGCTGCGCGCCCTGCGCCGGGTCATCCCGCCGCTGCGCATCGGGCAGGTCTCGCTCGACCTGTCGTTCCTCGTGCTCATCATCGCCGTGCAGGTGGGCATCGGGGTGTCCGACAGCATCGCGTCCGGCGCCTGAGCGCGGGCGACCCGACCCCCGAGAGGTGACCCGGTGCCGCTGACCCCGCAGGACGTGCGGTCCAAGCAGTTCACCCAGACCGGCCTCGGCCGCAAGGGGTACGACGAGCACGAGGTGCGCGCCTTCCTCGAGGAGGTCGCCACCGAGCTCGAGGGCGTGCTCGCGGCCCGCACCGAGGCGGTCGAGCGCCTCGAGGCCACGCAGAAGGCCCTCATCACCGCGCAGCAGCGGCCCGAGCCGGCGCCCGCGCCGGCCCCGGAGCCCGCGCCGCCGGCGGAGGACGTCGCGGTGCGCGCGGCCCGCGTCCTCGCGCTCGCCGAGCGCACGGCCGACGAGCACGTCGGCCAGGCCCGCAGCGAGGCCGAGCAGCTGGTGAGCACCGCCCGCGAGCGCGCCGAGACGATGGACCGCGAGGCGGACGAGCGCCGCCGGCAGGTCATCGGCGCCATCGAGGCGCAGCGGGCCGAGCTCGAGCAGCGCATCGAGTCGCTGCGCTCGTTCGAGCGGGAGTACCGCAGCCGCCTCACGGCGTACCTGCAGCAGCAGCTCGCCGAGCTGCACGCCGGCGGCTCCTCCGACGCGACCACGGCCGCGCCGGGCCCGGTCGACGGGCAGCGCGCGGCCGGCGCCTAGCGCTCAGCGCCCGAGGCGCGCCCGCGCCGAGCGCCCCGGGCGGGCGCGACGGCCGCGGCGGGTCGCCCCGCCGCGGCCGCAGCGCTCAGGCCCGGGTGAGCCAGAAGCGCAGCCCGAGGTCCGCGTCGCCGTGCTGCGGCAGCGGGCCGCCGGCGCTGCCGCCCGGCGACGGCGTCGCCGCGTGCTCGCCGGGCTCGCCGCGCCGGAACGCCGTCGCGAGCACCTCGTCCGCGACGAGGGCGCCGTGCTCCTCGAGCGCCTCGGCGAGCTCGCCCTCGGCCTCCCACCAGAGCGCGATGCGGTCGCTGACCTCGAGCCCGGACGCCTTGCGCGCCTCCTGGACCAGGCGCACCGCCTCACGGGCGAGCCCGGCCCGGCGCAGCGCCGGGGTGAGGGTGAGGTCGAGGGCGAGGGTCTCGCCGGCGTCGCTCGCCACCGCCCAGCCCTCGCGCGGCGCCTCGGTGACGACGACGTCGTCCGTGCCCACCTCGACCTGCTCGCCGTCGACCTCGACCGTCGCCGTGCCGCTCGCCCGCAGCGCGGCGACGAGCGCCGTCGGTCCGGCGGCGGCCACGGCGGCCGCGACCCGCGGCGTGCGCTGGGCGAACCGCTTCCCGAGCGACCTGAAGTTCGCCTTGAGGCTCACGTCGACGAGGTCGCCGCCCGACCCGTCCAGGCCGGTGAGCTCGACGACGTTGAGCTCCTCGGCGACCTGCGCGCGCAGCTCCGGCGGCAGGTCGGCCCAGCCCGCGGCACCGACGAGCGCCCGTCCCAGCGGCTGGCGGCTGCGCACCTTCGACTCCGCGCGGGCCGCGCGGCCGAGCTCGACGAGGCGCCGCACGAGCGCCATCCGGCCGGCGAGCGCGTCGTCGACGAGCGCGGGGTCGGCCTCGGGCCACGCCGCGAGGTGCACCGACGCCGGCGCGCCCGGCGTGACCGGCCGGACGAGGTCCTGCCACACCCGCTCGGTGACGAACGGGACGAGCGGGGCCATGAGCCGGGTGAGCAGGTCGAGGCACTCGTGCAGCGTGGCCAGCGCCGCCGGCTCGCCCTGCCAGAAGCGGCGGCGGGAGCGGCGGACGTACCAGTTGGACAGGTCGTCGACGAAGGCGGCGAGCAGCGCCCCCGCCCGCTGGGTGTCGAACGCCTCGAGCGCGGCGTCGACCTGCGCGGCGAGCCGGTGCGCCTCGGACAGCGCCCAGCGGTCGAGCAGCGGTCGCTCCGCCGCTGAGGGTGCCCCCGAGGCGGGCGTCCACCCGGCGGTGCGCGCGTAGAGCGACTGGAACGCCACGGTGTTCCAGTAGGTCAGGAGCACCTTGCGCACGATCTCCTGCAGCGCCCCGTGGCCGACCCGCCGCGCGACCCACGGGGAGCCCGACGCGGCCATGAACCAGCGCAGGGCGTCCGCCCCGTGCTCGTCCATGAGCGGGATCGGCTCGAGGATGTTGCCGAGGTGCTTGCTCATCTTGCGCCCGTCCTCGGCGAGGATGTGCCCGAGGCAGAGCACGTCCTCGTACGACGAGCGGTCGAAGACGAGCGTCCCGACGGCCATGAGCGTGTAGAACCACCCGCGGGTCTGGTCGATCGCCTCGCAGATGAAGTCCGCGGGGTACGCCCGCTCGAACCGCTCGCGGCTGCCGGGCAGGTGCGGGTAGCCCCACTGCGCGAACGGCATCGACCCGGAGTCGAACCAGGCGTCGGCGACCTCGGGGACGCGCACCGCCTCCTCGCCGCACTCCGGGCAGGGGAGCGTGACCTCGTCGACGTACGGGCGGTGCGGGTCGAGCGCGGACAGGTCCCGGCCCGCGAGCGCGCCGAGCTCGGCGCGCGAGCCCACCACGGTGAGGTGCCCCGCGCCGCAGCGCCAGATGGGCAGCGGCGTGCCCCAGAAGCGGTTGCGCGAGAGCGACCAGTCGATGTTGTTCTTCAGCCAGTCGCCGTAGCGGCCCCACTTGACGTTCTCCGGGTGCCAGGTCGTGCGCTCGTTCTCGCGCAGCAGGGCGTCCTTGGCGGCCGTGGTGCGGATGTACCAGGACGGCTGGGCGTAGTAGAGCAGCGCGGTGTGGCAGCGCCAGCAGTGCGGGTAGCTGTGCTCGTACGCGACGTGGCGGAAGAGCAGGCCGCGCTCGGTGAGGTCCTCGACGAGCGGGGTGTCGGCGTCCTTGAAGAACAGCCCGCCGACGAGCGGCAGCCCGGCCTCGAAGGTCCCGTCCGCGCGCACCGGGTTGACCACCGCCAGCCCGTACGCCTTGGCGACCGCGAGGTCGTCGGCGCCGAAGGCGGGGGACTGGTGCACCAGGCCGGTGCCGTCCTCGACGGTCACGTAGTCCGCGAGCACCACGTAGTGCGCGTCCGGGACCTCGACGAGGTCGAAGGGGCGGGCGTACGTCGTCCGCTCGAGCTCGCGCCCGGGCACCGTCGCGACGACCTCGGCCTCCTCGCCGAGGACCGCCCGCAGCAGCGGCTCGGCGACCACCAGCAGCTCGTCGCCGGCGCGGGCCACGACGTAGTCGACCGCCGGGTTCACCGCGACGGCGGTGTTCGAGACGAGCGTCCAGGGGGTCGTGGTCCAGACGAGCAGCGAGGCGCGCCCGGCCCACTCCCCGCCGGTCACGGGGAACCGGACGTACACGGACGGGTCGACGACGGTCTCGTACCCCTGCGCCAGCTCGTGGTCGGACAGGCCGGTGCCGCAGCGCGGGCAGTACGGCGCCACGCGGTGGTCCTCGACGAGCAGGCCCTTGCGGTGGACCTGCTGCAGCGCCCACCACAGCGAGTCGACGTACTCCGGGTCCATGGTCCGGTACGCCTGGCTCATGTCGACCCAGTAGCCCATGCGCTCGGTCATGCGCTCGAACTCGTCGACGTGCCGCTCCACCGACGCCCGGCAGCGCGCGTTGAACTCCGCGACGCCGTACGCCTCGATGTCGCGCTTGCCGGAGAAGCCCAGCTCCTTCTCCACGGCGATCTCGACGGGCAGGCCGTGGCAGTCCCACCCGGCCTTGCGCTCGACGAACCGGCCCTTCATCGTCCGGTAGCGCGGGAACACGTCCTTGAAGACGCGGGCCTCGACGTGGTGGGTGCCGGGGCGGCCGTTGGCGGTCGGGGGGCCCTCGTAGAACACCCACGGCTCGCCCTCGCGGGACGCCTCGACGGAGGCGGCGAAGGTGCCCTCCCGGCGCCACAGCGCGAGGACCTCGCGCTCGAGCGCGGGCAGGTCCACCTGGGCGGGGACCGCGCGGTACTGGCTCACTGCTGCTCCTCCGTGCTCGCTCCTGCTGCACGGAGGGACGAGGCCGTCCGGCCCCGCGGTACCACCCTCCTTGGGCGCGCCCGCTCCGGGCGCTCCCCGCTCGTTCGCGCCGCCCGCTGCCGGGTCTAGTAGGGGCGGGCCCCGTTCTCCCGGCGGCTCGGGGGTGATCTTCGCTCCGGGCACGCCCCCGGGCTCGCACCGTCCCCGGGTCGCTGGTGGCTGCGTCCGGGGCTACTCGTCCCCGTCGTCACCTGCAGACAGCGCGCCCAGGGTAGCGCGCGGCGCGGAGCGCGGCCGTGCCGTGCGACCCTGGTGCGTGATGGACGCGCCCCACGAGGCGTCGCTGGGCGACGCCGAGACCCAGACCGCCCGCCCCCGCCGGACCGGCGCGCTGCTCGTCGTGGCGGTGCTGGCGTACGCGCTCGACCAGGCCACCAAGCTCGTCGCCGTCGACCGGCTGAGCGGACGGGACCCGGTGGAGCTGCTCGGGGGGCTGCTGACGCTGCGGCTCATCCGCAACCCCGGCGCGGCCTTCGGCCTCGCCGGCGGCGCGACGGTGGTGTTCAGCATCGTGGCCGTCGTGGTCGCCGTGATGATCCTGCGCACCGCCCGGCACCTGCGCAGCCTGCCGTGGGCGCTCGCGCTCGGCCTGCTCCTCGGGGGGGCGCTGGGCAACCTCACCGACCGGCTCGTGCGCAGCCCGGGGGTGCTGCGCGGGCACGTCGTGGACTTCCTCGAGCTGCCGAACTGGCCGGTCTTCAACGTGGCCGACATGGCCATCTGCACCGGGGCCGCGCTCATCGTGCTGCTGACGCTGCTCGGGCGCACCGTGGAGGGGACGGTGGAGCGTGGCTGACCGCCGCAGCCTGCCCGTGCCGGAGGGCCTGGAGGGGGAGCGGCTCGACGCCGCCCTGGCCCGGCTCTTCGGCTTCTCGCGCACCCGCGCGGCCGAGCTCGTGACGCAGGGCATGGTCGAGCTCGACGGGGCGCCGGCGGCGAAGTCCGACCGGGTCACCGCCGGCGCCTGGCTCGAGGTCGAGGTGCCGCCGCCGCCGGCCGCGGTGCAGGTGGTCGCCGAGCCGGTGCCGGGCCTGCGCGTCGTGCACGACGACGACGACGTCGTGGTGGTCGACAAGCCGGTGGGCGTCGCGGCGCACCCCAGCCCCGGCTGGACCGGGCCGACGGTGGTCGGCGGGCTCGCCGCGGCGGGCTACCGGGTGTCGACGAGCGGGGCGGCCGAGCGCCAGGGCGTGGTGCACCGCCTCGACGTGGGCACCAGCGGGCTCATGGTGGTCGCCAAGTCCGAGCGGGCCTACTCGCTGCTCAAGCAGGCCTTCCGCGAGCGGACCGTCGACAAGCGCTACCTCGCGCTCGTGCAGGGCCACCCGGACCCCTCGCGCGGGACCGTCGACGCGCCCATCGACCGGCACCCGACGTCCGACTGGAAGTGGGCGGTGGTCGCGGGCGGCAAGCCGAGCGTCACGCACTACGAGACGGTGGAGGCGTTCCGGGCCGCGAGCCTGCTCGACGTGCACCTCGAGACCGGGCGCACCCACCAGATCCGCGTCCACATGTCGGCGCTGCGGCACCCCTGCGTGGGCGACCTGACGTACGGCGCCGACCCCACGCTCGCCGCCCGGCTCGGGCTCACCCGCCAGTGGCTGCACGCCGCCCACCTGGGCTTCGAGCACCCGGGCACCGGGGAGCGGGTCGCCTTCGACAGCGCGCCCCCGGCCGACCTGCAGCACGCCCTCGACACCGTGCGGGCCGAGTCGTGAGCCGCCCCGCCACCGTGGTGCGCCGGGTGGAGGACGAGGCCGGGCGCCAGCGGGCGTACGCGATCCGCACCGAGGTCTTCGTCGAGGAGCAGGCGGTGCCGCTCGAGCTCGAGCTCGACGAGCACGACCCGACGGCGGACCACGTGCTGGCGTACGACGGCGACGAGCCGGTCGGGACCGGCCGGCTGGTCCTCGAGGACGGCGGCGGGGTGGCCCACCTCGGCCGCATCGCCGTGCGGGCCGGCGCCCGCGGGCGGGGCGTGGGCGTCGCCCTCATCACCGCCCTCGAGCAGCTCGGGCGCGAGCGGGGGGCCGGCACGTCGCTGCTCGGGGCGCAGGTGCAGGCGCTGGGCTTCTACGAGCGGCTCGGCTACGTCGCGGAGGGCCCGGAGTTCGACGACGCGGGCATCGCCCACCGCTGGATGCGCAAGGCCCTCTAGTGCCCGCCGCCGCCTCCCCGCCCACGCTCGAGTCGGTCGCCGCCCGGGCGGGGGTCTCCCGCGCGACGGCCGGGCGCGTGCTGTCCGGCTCGCCCCGGGTCAGCGAGCAGGCCCGCGAGGCGGTGCTCAAGGCGGCCGCCGAGCTCTCGTACGTCCCGAACCACGCCGCCCGCTCGCTCGTCACCCGCCGCGCGGGGTCCGTCGCGTTCGTGGTCGGCGAGGAGGAGGAGCGGTTCTTCGCCGACCCGTACTTCGCCGGGGTGCTGCGCGGCGTGCGCTCGGAGGTGCGCGGCGCGGGGGTGCAGCTCGTGCTCGTCGTCATGACGACCGACGAGGAGCGCGAGCGCTTCGCGACGTTCGCGCGCGGCGGGCACGTCGACGGGGCGATGTTCGTGTCGGTGCACGGCGCCGACCCGCTGCCGGCGGCGCTGCGGGCCGCCGGCGTCCCCGTCGTCGTCTCGGGCCGCCCGTACGACGTCCCGGCCGGGCGCCGCGGGGCCGTGCCGTACGTCGCCTCGGACAACCGCGGCGGCGGGCGCCTCGCCGCGCGGGCCCTGCTCGCGCGCGGCTGCGGGTGCGTGGCCACCGTGACCGGCCCGCAGGACATGTCCGCGGCGCAGGACCGCCTCGCCGGCTTCCTCGAGGGGCTGGGGGAGCGCGGGCTGCGCCCGGCCCCCGGCGGTACGCAGGAGGGCGACTACTCGCGGGCCGGCGGGCGCGCCGCGGCGGAGCGCCTGCTCGAGCGCGTGCCCGACGTGGACGGGGTCTTCGCGGCGAACGACCTCATGGCCGCGGGCGTGCTCGACGCGCTCGTCGCCCGGGGCCGGCGGGTGCCCGAGGACGTGGCCGTCGTCGGCTTCGACGACGTGCCGGTGGCGCGCGAGACGTCGCCGCTGCTCACGACGGTGCGCCAGGACGTGCACGGCATCGGCGCCGCGATGGCGCGCCTGCTGCTCGAGCTGGCCGCCGGGGGCGACCCCGACCCGGTGGTCCTGCCCACCGGGCTCGTCGCCCGCGCCAGCGCCTGACCACTCTCGCCGAACCCCTGGTGGGACCGCTCCCAGCCGCCTACTGTGCGGTCTGTGGGAGCGCTTCCATGATCACGTAACGACCGGGTCACGAGCCCGCGTCGGGGGGTTGACAGCCCCCGTCCCCGGGCGGATAGTCGTCCCACCCGTGAGAGCGCTCTCACACCACCTCCGGCACGGCAGGGAGCCGTGCCTCGGGGGCCGAGCCACCGCCGTCTCCCTCTCGACCTGGGCCCAGCGCCCGGAGGAGCATCCATGCGCATCCGATCCACCGCACCCGTCGTCGCCACCCTGCTCAGCGGCGCCCTCCTGCTCACCGCCTGCGGCGGCAGCGACGACGAGGCCGCGTCCTCGTCGGGCGGCGGCGACGGCGACGTCGAGCTCAGCGTCAGCCTCTTCGGCACGATGGGCTTCGAGGAGTCCGCCCTCTTCGAGGAGTACGAGAAGCAGAACCCCGGCGTGCAGATCAACTACGAGTCCACGCAGGGCGAGGACAAGTACTGGCCGGCGCTGCAGACGAAGCTGGCCAGCGGCAGCGGCCTCGCCGACGTCCAGGGCATCGAGGTCGCGCGCATCGCCGACGTCGTGGCCAACCAGTCCGACAAGTGGACCGACCTCACGACCCTCCAGGCGACGAAGGACATCGCCGCGAACTACGTGGAGTGGAAGGCCGCGGCCGCCACGACCGAGGACGGCAAGGTCCTGGGCGCCGGCACCGACATCGGCCCGATGGCCCTGTGCTACCGCACCGACCTGCTCGAGCAGGCCGGCCTGCCCACCGACCCGGCCGAGCTGGCCGCCCGCCTGGGCAGCTGGGACGACTACGTCGCCCTCGGCGAGGAGTACAAGGCGGCGGCCCCGGAGGGCTCGGCCTGGATGGACTCGGCCGGCGGCTTCTACAACGCCATGGTCTCCACCTCGGAGGAGATCTACTACGACGAGGCCGGGGAGCTGGTCTACGACAGCAACCCCGCGGTCAAGGAGGCCTTCGACACCGCCGCCGCGGCCGGCGAGGCGGGGCTGACCGCCCGCCTCGAGCAGTTCGTCGACCCGGCCTGGGACCAGGGCTTCGCCTCGGGCTCCTTCGCCACCATCGCCTGCCCGTCCTGGATGATCGGCTACATCAAGGGCAAGGCCGGCGACGCCGGCGCCGGCAAGTGGAACGTCACCCCGCTGCCGGGCGGCGAGGGCGGCAACTGGGGCGGCTCCTACCTCGCGATCCCGGAGTCGAGCGAGAACAAGGAGGAGGCCGCGAAGCTCATCGCGTGGCTGACCGACGGCGAGCAGCAGGCCACGGTCTTCAAGAACGTCGGCAACTTCCCCTCCACGACCGACGGCATCGCCAACGTCGGTGACGCGACCGACGAGTACTTCAACGGCGCCCCCATCGGTGAGATCTTCACCGCCTCCGCCGACGCCGCGCCGACCCAGATCCTGGGCCAGGACGACGGCGTCCTGAAGAACACGCTGGTCAAGGCGCTGCTCTCGGTCGAGGCCAACGGCGTCCCGGCCCAGGAGGCCTGGGACAGCGCGGTCTCGCAGGTCGAGAACCAGCTCGGCTGACACCTCTCGGGGCCGGCCGGCGCCCCACGGCGCCGGCCGGCCCCCCGGTCCACCCGACCCCGAACCCCGAGAGGTCCGCCATGACGGTCGACACGATGCCGGGCACGCCGTCCCCGGCCGACGCGGTCCCGCCCGCCCCTGGCGCGCGGCCCGCACCCCGCCGGCGGCGCCGGCGCCTGCTGGGCGAGAGCGGCCTGGCCCCGTACGCCTACGTGGGCCCCTTCTTCCTCATCTTCCTGGCGTTCGGGCTCTTCCCGCTCGTCTACACCGCCTGGGTCAGCCTCCACGAGTACCGCCTCGGCGGCGAGATGACGTGGACCGGCCTCGACAACTACACGTGGCTCTTCACGAGCGAGCAGTTCTACAACGCGCTCTGGAAGACCATCACGATCGGCGCGCTGTCCACGATCCCCCAGCTCGCCCTGGCCCTGGGCCTGGCGCACCTGCTCAACTACCGCATGCGGGCGCGGAACTTCTTCCGCATCTCGATGATCATGCCGTACGCGACCTCCGTCGCGGCGTCGACGCTGGTCTTCGCGCAGATCTTCGGCCGGGACAACGGTTTCGCGAACTGGCTGCTCAGCCTCGTCGGCATCGACGGGCCGGACTGGCGCAACGGCAACTGGACCGCGCAGATCGCCATCTCGGTCATCGTCATCTGGCGCTGGACGGGCTACAACGCGCTCATCTACCTCGCCGGCATGCAGTCGATCTCCCAGGACCTCTACGAGGCAGCGGCCATCGACGGCGCGAGCAAGTGGCAGCAGTTCGTGCACGTGACGCTGCCGGGCCTGCGCCCGACGATCCTCTTCACCGTCGTCGTCTCCACGATCGGTGCGACGCAGCTCTTCGGCGAGCCCCTGCTCTTCGGCGGCGGCACGCCCAACGGCGGCGCGCTGGGGCAGTACCAGACGCTCGGCCTGTACATGTACCAGCAGGGCTGGCAGTTCGGCGCCCTCGGGCGCGCGGCGACGGTCGCCTGGGTGACCTTCGTGCTCATCGTCCTGCTCGTCGTGCTGAACACCGCGCTGACCCGGTGGCGCACCGGTGAGCGCAGCACCCGGAGGGCGGCCCGATGAGCACCACCACGACGCAGCTGCGCGAGGCGGCGATCGCCGCCCCCGTGCCCCCCGCGGCCCGGCGCCCGCGCCGGCGCGACCCCGGCAGCGCCGGGTGGGTGGCCTACCTCCTGCTCGCGCTGACGGCGTTCGTCTTCCTCGTGCCCTTCTACTACATGGTCGTGGCGGCCAGCCGGCCCATGGCCGAGATGAACGTCTCGCCGCCGCCGCTGCTGCCGGGCGGGGACCTCTGGTCGAACATCCAGAAGGCCATGGAGCAGCAGGACCTCGTCAAGGCGATCGTCAACTCCACGATCGTGTCCGGCGCGGTCACCGTGAGCACGGCGCTGTTCTGCACGCTGGCGGGCTTCGCCTTCGCCAAGCTGCGCTTCAGCGGCAAGAACGTCCTGTTCGGCATCGCCATCGGCACCATGATGATCCCGCCGACCCTGGGCGTCGTGCCCCTCTACAAGCTCATGTCGGACCTCGAGCTCACCGGCCGCCTCGCCTCGGTGATCCTGCCGTTCCTCGTGTCGGCGTTCGGCGTGTTCTTCATGCGCCAGTACCTCGTGCAGTCCCTGCCGGACGAGCTCATCGAGGCGGCGCGCATCGACGGCGCCTCGTCGCTGCGGACCTTCTGGAGCATCGTCCTGCCGATCGCCCGCCCCGGCATGGCGGTCCTCGGGATGCTCACCTTCATGACCATGTGGAACGAGTTCTTCTGGCCGGTCATCGCGCTGAACTCGTCCAACCCCACGGTGCAGGTGGCCCTGGCCAACCTCGGCAGCGGCTACGTCCCGGACCAGTCGATCATCCTCGCGGGCACGCTCGTCGGCACGGTCCCCGTGCTGGTCGTCTTCGCCCTGCTCGGGCGGCAGATCGTCAACGGCATCCTCGCCGGCGCCGTCAAGGGCTGACGCCCCCACCCGCACCACCACCCAGCCCGCCTCTCGTACGCGAAGGAGGACGGCGGCCCGCCCCCGGCGGGCCGCCCACCCCATGACTGCCACCGACAGCACCACCGCCGTCCCGCTCGTCGAGCCGGCGGCCCCGGCCGGGCGGGCCTTCCCGCCGGGCTTCACCTGGGGCTCGGCCACCGCCTCGTACCAGATCGAGGGCGCGGTCGCGGAGGACGGGCGCACCCCGTCGATCTGGGACACGTACTCGCACACCCCGGGCAAGGTCCTCGCGGGCGACACCGGCGACGTGGCGGCCGACCACTACCACCGCGTCGAGGAGGACGTCGCGCTCATGCAGTCCCTCGGGCTGCGCGCGTACCGCTTCTCGGTCGCCTGGCCGCGGATCACCCCGCAGGTGAGCGCCGACGCGCTCGGCCCGGTCAACGAGGCCGGCCTGCGCTTCTACTCCGACCTCGTCGACCGCCTCGTCGCGGCCGGCATCACCCCGGCGGTCACGCTCTACCACTGGGACCTGCCGCAGGCGCTGGAGGACGCGGGCGGCTGGACCGACCGGCGCACCGCCGCGCGGTTCGCCGAGTACGCCGAGGTGGTCGCCGCGGCGCTCGGCGACCGGGTCCGCACCTTCATCACGCTCAACGAGCCGTGGTGCTCGGCGTACCTCGGCTACGCCAGCGGCGTGCACGCCCCCGGCCGCACCGAGCCCCTGGCCGCGCTGCGCGCGGTGCACCACCTCAACCTGGCCCACGGGCTCGGGGCCGCGGCCGTGCGCCGGGCGGCCCCGTCGGCGCAGGTGGCGCTGACGCTCAACCTCGCCTGGGTCCGCCCCGAGGGCGCCTCGGACGCCGACGCGGACGCCGCCCGGCGCGTCGACGGCCTGCAGAACCGGGTGTTCCTCGGGCCGGTGCTCGAGGGCGCGTACCCGCAGGACGTCCTGCAGGACACCGCCGGCGTGACGGACTGGTCGTTCGTGCTCGACGGCGACCTCGCGCTGATCCACCAGCCGCTCGACGTGCTCGGGGTGAACTACTACAGCCCGACCGTCGTGCGGGCCTGGGACGGCAGCACCCCGCGGGTCGAGGCCGACGGGCACGGCAACAGCGCGCACAGCCCGTGGGTCGCGTGCGAGGACGTCGAGTTCCCGCAGCAGCCGGGTCCCTACACCGAGATGGGCTGGAGCATCGACCACCGGGGGATGCGCGAGCTGCTGCTGCGGATGCACCGCGAGCACCCCGGCCTCGAGCTCATGGTCACCGAGAACGGCGCCGCGTTCCCCGACGTCCCCGACGCGCAGGGCCGGGTGCACGACGAGGACCGCATCGCCTACCTCGACGCGCACATCGGTGCCGTGCACGAGGCGATCGCCGCCGGCGCCAACGTCACCGGCTACTTCGTCTGGTCGCTCATGGACAACTTCGAGTGGGGCTACGGCTACTCGAAGCGCTTCGGCATCGTGCGGGTCGACTACGACACGCAGGTGCGCACCCCGAAGGACAGCGCCGCCTGGTACGCCCGCGTCATCGACGCGAACGCCCTGCCGTAGGCGGTGCGCCGCCGCGCCCGGGCCCGGCCCCGGGCGCGGCGGCGTCCCTGCGCTCAGCCGCCCTCGACCACCCGGGCGGCGATGCCCGGGGGCATCGGCTCGTGACGGGCGTACGAGCGGGTGAACGACCCGGTGCCGTGCGAGACCGAGCGCAGGTCGACGGCGTACCGGGTGAGCTCGAGCTGCGGGACGTCGGCCCGCACGAGCGAGCGGCCCGAGCCGACGGGCTCGGTGCCGGTGACCCGGCCGCGGCGCGAGGACAGGTCGCTCATGACGCCGCCGACGTACTCGTCCGCCACGAGGACGGACACCTCGTCGAACGGCTCGAGCAGGTGCACGTCCGCCCCCGCGGCCGCGTCCTTGAGGGCGAGCGCCCCGGCGGTCTGGAACGCCATGTCCGACGAGTCGACGGAATGGGCCTTCCCGTCGACCAGGGTCACCCGCAGGTCGACGACCGGGTAGCCGGCCCGGACGCCCTTGCGCATCTGGGCCCGCACGCCCTTCTCCACCGACGCGATGAACTGCCGGGGCACCGCGCCGCCGACGACGCGGTCGACGAACTCGAACCCGGAGCCCTCGGGCAGCGGCTCCACGTCGATCTCGCACACCGCGAACTGCCCGTGCCCGCCGGACTGCTTGACGTGCCGCCCCCGCCCGTGCGCCGGCCCGGCGAACGTCTCGCGCAGCGCCACCCGCAGCGGCTCGGAGGTCACCCCCACGCCGTACCGCCCGCGCAGCCGCTCCAGCAGCACGTCGAGGTGCGCCTCGCCCATGCACCACAGCACGAGCTGGCCCGTCTCGGCGTCCGCGACCAGCCGCAGCGTCGGGTCCTCGGCGACCAGGCGGCCCAGGCCCTGGGCGAGCTTGTCCTCGTCCGCCTTGGACGTGGCGGTGAGCGCCACCGGCAGTAGCGGCTCGGGCATGACCCACGGCTCGACGAGCAGCGGGGCGTCCTTGGACGAGAGGGTGTCGCCGGTCTCGGCCCGGGTGAGCCGCGCCACCGCGCAGACGTCGCCCGCGACGGCGTGCGGGACCGGGCGCTGCGTCGCCCCCAGCGGCGAGGAGAGCGCGCCGACGCGCTCGTCCACGTCGTGCCCCTCCTCCTCGGGCGCGCGCGAGAACCGCTCGTTGTGCCCCGAGACGTGCACCACCGTGTCCGGGCGCAGGGTGCCGGAGAAGACCCGCACGAGCGAGACCCGCCCGACGTACGGGTCCGTGGTCGTCTTGACGACCTCGGCGACGAGCGGGCCGTCGGGGTCGCAGGTGAGCGGCCCGCGCGGGTCGCCCTCGGGGGTCGTCACCGCCGGCAGCGGGTGCTCCAGCGGGGAGGGGAACCCCTGCACGATCCCGTCGAGCACCTCCCGCAGCCCGATCCCCGCGGGCGCGCAGACCGGCAGGACGGGGTGGAAGGACCCGCGCGCGACCGCCTTCTCCAGGTCCTCGACGAGCACCTTCTCGTCGATCTCCTCGCCGGCGAGGTAGCGGTCCATGAGCGTCTCGTCCTCGGACTCGCCGATGATCCCCTCGATGAGGGCGTCGCGGGTCTCCTTCACCAGCGCGACGTGCTCGGGGTCGGGCTCGCGCTCGGTGCGGGAGCCCGACGAGTAGTCGTACACGGTCTGCGTGACGAGCCCGAGGAGCCCCGCCAGCCCGCCGTCGTCACCGGCCATGGGCAGGTAGAGCGGCATCACCCCGTCGCCGAAGACCCGCTGGCAGATCGCGACGACGTCGTCGAAGTCGGCGGCGCGCTCCTTGTCGAGCTTGGTGACGAGGACCGCCCGCGGCATCCCGACCGCCGCGCACTCCTCCCAGAGCATCGTCGTCGCCGCGTCGACGCCGTCCACGGCGGACACGACGAAGAGCGCGGCGTCCGCCGCGCGCAGCCCGGCGCGCAGGTCGCCGACGAAGTCCGCGTAGCCCGGGGCGTCGAGGAGGTTGACCTTCACCCCGGCGTGCTCCAGGGGCGCGAGGGCCAGCGACACCGAGCGCTGCTGGCGCTTCTCCGCCTCGTCGTGGTCGGTCACCGTGGTGCCGTCCTCGACCCGGCCGGGGCGCGGGACCGTCCCCGACGCGGCGAGCAGGCCCTCGACGAGGGTCGTCTTGCCCGAGCCGGTGTGACCGACGAGGACGACGTCGCGGACGTCCTGGGGGCGCACCGGGCAGGGCGCGGCCGGTGCCCTGCCCGCGGCCCCGGCGCTGGACGAGTGGGGCATGGGGACCTCCGTGGGGACGCTCGGTGGGACGCTGGCCGGACGGTCGGCGGGTGGGGACGAGCGTGCTCCTGCGCGTCGCCCGCGCACAAGCCCGGCGCGCGCCTGCGTAGGATCGGGCGGGCGCACCGCGGGCCCGGCGCGGGCCCGCGGCGGCGGGCGACCCGCCGCCCCGGCACCCACGACCAGCGACGGACGACGACGGGACGCGGCAGCGCATGCTCAACCGGTACGCCCGGGCCTTCTTCACCCGGCTCCTGACGCCCATCGCCCGGTTCCTCGTGGGCCGGGGCGTCAGCCCCGACGTCGTGACGCTCGTCGGCACCGCCGGGGTCGTCGCCGGCGCGCTCGCCTTCTTCCCGCGCGGCGAGTTCTTCTGGGGGACGATCGTCATCACGGCCTTCGTCTTCTCCGACCTCGTCGACGGCGCCATGGCCCGCATGTCCGACCGGTCCTCGCGGTGGGGCGCGTTCCTGGACTCGACGCTGGACCGGGTCGGCGACGCGGCCGTCTTCGGCGGGATCGCGCTCTGGTACGCCGGCTCGGGCGAGGACCTGCTGCTCTGCGCGCTCGCCGTCTACTGCCTCGCCACCGGCTCGGTCGTGCCCTACGCCAAGGCGCGCGCCGAGGGCCTGGGGATGACGGCGGACGTCGGGATCGCCGAGCGCGCCGACCGGCTCGTCGCGATCCTCGTCGCCACCGGCTTCAAGGGGCTCGGCGTGCCGTACCTGCAGGAGGGCGTGCTGTGGGTGCTCGCGGTCGCCTCCACGGTGACCGTCGTCCAGCGGATGCTCGAGGTCCGGCGCCAGGCGCTCGCGGCGTGAGCGGGCGCGCGTACGCCCTGGGCTGGTCGCTGGTCCGCCGGCTGCCCGAGCCCCTGGCGTACGGCGCCTTCCGCCTCGGCGCGGACGCCTTCTGGCTCGCCCGCCCCGCCCCGGTGCGCCGGCTCGAGCGGACCCTCGCCCGAATCGTGCCGGGGCGCGAGCGGGAGGTGGCCCGCGACGCCGTGCGGTCGTACCTGCGCTACTGGTGCGACGTGTTCCGGCTGCCCGACTGGGCGCCGGAGCGGGTCGTGGGCCGGGTCCGCGTGGAGCACGAGGAGCGGCTCCGCGCCCCGCTCGCCGAGGGGCGCGGCGTCGTCGCGGCCCTCGGGCACCTGGGCAACTGGGACCACGCCGGCGCCTGGGCCGGGCTGACCGGCGCCCCGGTCACGACCGTCGCCGAGCGGCTGGAGCCGCCGGACCTGTTCGAGCGGTTCGTCGCCTTCCGCCGCCGGATCGGCATCGAGGTGCTGCCGCTCGACGCCCCCGGCCTCACCGGGACGCTGGCCGCGCGCCTGGCCGCCGGCGGCCTCGTCCCGCTGCTCGTCGACCGGGACCTCGCCGGCACCGGCGTCGCGGTGGACCTGCTCGGCGAGCAGGCCCGCTTCGCCCCGGGCCCGGCGCTGCTCGCCCTGCGCACCGGGGCGGCGCTGCTGCCGGTGACCGTGCACCGCGACGAGGACGTCCTCGTCCTCGTCCTGCACCCGCACGTGGAACCGCCCCGCGCGGGCACGACCCGCGAGAAGGTGGTGGCCATGACCCAGGCCGTCGCCGACGCGATCGGGGAGGGCGTGCGCGCGCACCCCGAGGAGTGGCACGTCCTGCAGCCGGTGTTCGCCGCGGACCTGCCGGGCCGGCCGTGAGGGTCGGCATCGTCTGCCCCTACTCGTGGGACGTCCCCGGCGGGGTGCAGTTCCACGTGCGCGACCTCGCCGAGCGGCTCCTCGACCTCGGGCACCGGGTCAGCGTCCTGGCCCCCGCCGACGAGGACGCGCCGCTGCCCCCGTACGTCGTGCCGGCCGGGCGGGCGGTCCCGGTGCCCTACAACGGGTCGGTCGCCCGGGTGAACATCGGGCCGCTGAGCGCGGCGCGGGTGCGCCGCTGGCTCGGCGACGGCGGCTTCGACGTGCTGCACGTGCACGAGCCGGCCACGCCGAGCCTGTCGCTGCTCGCGCTCTGGGCGGCGGACGGGCCGGCCGTGGGCACCTTCCACACGTCCAACCTGCGCTCGCGGGCGATGACGGCGGCGTACCCGATCCTCTACCCGACCCTGGAGAAGCTCTCCGCGCGGATCGCGGTCAGCGAGGACGCCCGGCGCACCCTGGTCGAGCACCTCGGCGGCGACGCGGTGCTCGTCCCCAACGGGGTCTACGTCGACCGCTTCGCCTCCGCGCCGGTCGCACCGCTGGGCGCGGAGCCGGGGGAGCAGGGGACCCTCGGGTTCATCGGGCGCATCAACGAGCCGCGCAAGGGCCTGCCGACGCTGCTCGCGGCGATGCCCGCCGTCCTGGCCCGCCGGCCGGGGGTGCGCCTGCTGGTCGCCGGCACCGGCGACGAGCGCGAGGCCCTCGAGGACGCCCCGCCGGCCGTGCGGGCCGCCGTCACCTGCCTCGGCACCGTCTCCGAGGCCGACAAGGTCGCGCTGCTGCGCACCGTCGACGCGTACGTCGCCCCCAACCTCGGCGGCGAGTCGTTCGGGATCATCCTCGTCGAGGCGATGGCCGCGGGGGCGCCCGTCGTGGCGAGCTCGCTCGACGCCTTCCGCCGGGTGCTCGACGACGGCCGCGCCGGCGTCCTGTTCCCCGTCGGCGACGCCCCCGCGCTGGCGGGCGCGCTGCTCGGGCTCCTCGAGGACCCCGCCCGCGGCGCCGCGCTGCGCGAGTACGCCTCCCGCTGGGTCCGCCGCTTCGACTGGGGCACCGTCGCGGCGGACGTCGTGGCGGTGTACGAGACCGTCGCCGCCGGTGCCGCCGCGTCCGTCCCGCCGCAGGGCGGGCGGCTGCTGCGCCCCTGGAGGCGGTGAGCGTGGACCTCACCGCGGTCGCCGTCGACCTCGACCTGCTGCTCGTCGTCGCCCTCGTCGCGCTCGCCGTCTGGTACCTCACCTTCACCGCGGCCCGGCTCGACCGGCTGCACGCGCGCGCCGAGGGGGCCCGCGCGGCCCTCGACGCGCAGCTGCAGCGCCGCAGCTCCGCCACCGCCCAGCTGGCGAGCTCCGGCCTGCTCGACCCCGCCTCCTCCGTGCTGCTCCTGCAGGCCGGCCACGACGCGCGCGAGGCCGGGGCGGAGGAGCAGGAGGTCCGCGAGAGCGACCTGTCGCGGGCGCTGCGCGCCGTCCTCGACGACCCCGAGGTGATCGCCGCCCTGCGCGCGGACCCCGTCGGCGCCGACCTGCTCGCCGAGGTGGCCGACGCGTGCCGCCGGGTCGGCCTGGCCCGGCGCTTCCACAACGACGCCGTGCTGTCCGTGCGGGTCGTCCGGGCCCAGCGCCTCGTGCGGTGGCTCCACCTCGCCGGCACGGCGCCCCTCCCCGCGTCCTTCGAGATCGACGACGCGGAGCCGGCGCTCGTCTGACCGCTCCACCCCATGAGGGGCACCCCCAGGCGCGCGCCGCCCCTGAGGGGCACCCTCAGCAGACTCGACCCTGCTGAGGGTGCCCCCGAGGCGCCGTCCCCGCCCGGGGGTGCCCCTCAGGGGACCCGCCCGGGCGTGCAGCCGCGGCGGGCGCGCGCCGTACCATGTCGTGCCCCACCGAGACCGCGAGACCCCGAGGTGCCCCGTGCCCAGCACGCCCGACGTCCCCACCACTGCCAGCACCGGCACCGCGCGCGTGAAGCGCGGCATGGCCGAGATGCTCAAGGGCGGCGTGATCATGGACGTCGTCA
The DNA here is from genome assembly GCF_003594885.1 of Vallicoccus soli. Taxonomy (NCBI): domain Bacteria; kingdom Bacillati; phylum Actinomycetota; class Actinomycetes; order Motilibacterales; family Vallicoccaceae; genus Vallicoccus; species Vallicoccus soli. The sequence goes on along the minus strand of NZ_QZEZ01000002.1, from coordinate 151,644 downwards.
CGCCCGAGCAGGCGCGCATCGCCGAGGACGCCGGCGCCGTCGCCGTCATGGCGCTCGAGCGGGTCCCGGCCGACATCCGCGCCCAGGGCGGGGTGGCGCGGATGAGCGACCCCGACATGGTCGAGGGCATCGTCGCCGCGGTCTCCATCCCCGTCATGGCCAAGGCGCGGATCGGGCACTTCGTCGAGGCGCAGGTGCTGCAGTCGCTGGGCGTGGACTACGTCGACGAGTCCGAGGTGCTCACCCCGGCGGACTACGCGCACCACATCGACAAGTGGCGCTTCACCGTGCCCTTCGTCTGCGGCGCGACGAACCTCGGCGAGGCGCTGCGCCGGCTCACCGAGGGCGCGGCGATGATCCGGTCCAAGGGCGAGGCGGGCACCGGGGACGTCTCCAACGCCGTCACCCACATGCGCACCATCCGCGCCGAGGTCCGCCGCCTCACGAGCCTGTCCGAGGACGAGCTCTACGTGGCCGCCAAGGAGCTGCAGGCGCCGTATGAGCTCGTGCGCGAGGTCGCCGAGGCCGGCCGGCTCCCCACGGTCCTCTTCACCGCCGGCGGCATCGCCACCCCCGCTGACGCGGCGATGATGATGCAGCTCGGCGCGGACGGCGTCTTCGTCGGCTCGGGCATCTTCAAGTCCGGGAACCCGGCGCAGCGCGCCGAGGCCATCGTCAAGGCCACGACGTTCCACGACGACCCCGACGTCATCGCCAAGGTCTCCCGCGGGCTCGGCGAGGCCATGGTCGGCATCAACGTCGAGCAGCTGCCGGTCGACCACCGGCTCGCGCAGCGCGGCTGGTGACGCCCGCGCCGACCGTCGGCGTCCTCGCCCTGCAGGGCGACGTCCGCGAGCACGTACGGGCCCTCGAGGCCGCCGGCGCGCGGGCCGTCCTCGTGCGCCGCCCGGGCGAGCTCGCCGCCGTCGACGGGCTCGTCGTGCCGGGCGGGGAGTCGACGACCATGGTCAAGCTCGCCGTGGCGTTCGACCTGCTCGAGCCGCTGCGCGAGCGCGTCCGGGAGGGCATGCCGGCGTACGGCTCGTGCGCCGGCATGGTGCTGCTGGCCGACCGGATCGCCGACGGCGTCCCGGGCCAGCCCACCGTCGGCGGGCTCGACGTGCTCGTGCGCCGCAACGCCTTCGGCCGGCAGGTCGACTCCTTCGAGGCCGACGTGGCGTACGGCGACCTGGACGAGCCCCTGCACGCGGTGTTCATCCGTGCGCCGTGGGTCGAGGAGGCCGGCCCGCGGGTCGAGGTGCTCGCGCGGGTCGTCGGCGGACCCGCCGACGGTAGGATCGTCGCCGTCCGGCAGGGCCGACTGCTGGCCACGAGCTTCCACCCCGAGCTGACGGGGGACCTGCGCGTGCACGACCACTTCGTGCGGGTGGTGCGCGGGGGCTGAGACGCCCCGCGCCCCGCCCGTGCTCTCAGCGAGGAGGAGACCCCGCATGTCCGGCCACTCCAAGTGGGCGACCACGAAGCACAAGAAGGCCGTCGTCGACGCCAAGCGGGGCAAGCTCTTCGCGAAGCTCATCAAGAACGTCGAGGTCGCGGCGCGCACCGGGGGCGGCGACCCCGCGGGCAACCCCACCCTCTACGACGCCATCCAGAAGGCGAAGAAGAGCTCGGTCCCCAACGACAACATCGACCGCGCGGTCAAGCGCGGCTCGGGCGCCGAGGGCGGCGGGGCGGACTACCAGACGATCATGTACGAGGGGTACGGCCCGAACGGCGTGGCCGTGCTCATCGAGTGCCTCACCGACAACCGCAACCGCGCCGCCTCCGACGTGCGCGTGGCGATGACCCGCAACGGCGGCTCGATGGCCGACCCGGGCTCGGTGTCGTACCTGTTCAACCGCAAGGGCCTCATCGTCGTCCCCAAGACCGGGGGCCTCACCGAGGACGACGTGCTCACGGCGGTCCTCGAGGCCGGCGTCGAGGACGTCACCGACGACGGCGAGCAGTTCGAGGTCACCTGCGAGGCGACCGACCTCGTCGCGGTGCGCACCGCGCTGCAGGAGGCCGGCATCGAGTACGACTCCGCCGACGCCACCTTCCTGCCCAGCGTCAGCGTGCCGCTCGACGAGGAGGGCGCGCGCAAGATGTTCCGGCTCATCGACGCGCTCGAGGAGAGCGACGACGTGCAGGACGTGTACGCGAACTACGACGTGAGCGACGAGGTCATGGAGGCCGTGGGCTGACCCGACCGGTCGTCGCCGTGTCGCTGCGCGGCGCCGCCCTCCGCCTGGGGTAGCGTCCTGCCCGAACACGTGTTCGGCGGGGTGGTGCCACCAGGAGGGCGGGTCGCGGTGCGGGTGCTGGGCGTCGACCCGGGGCTGACCCGGTGCGGCCTCGCGGTCGTCGAGGGGCGCGTCGGCGCCCCGCTGACCATGCTCGCCGTGGGCCTGGCGCGCACGCCCGCCGCCGACCCCGTCGCCGAGCGCCTGCACGCGGTCGAGCGCGAGGTCGAGGCGTGGCTCGACCGGCACCGCCCCGACGCGGTCGCCGTCGAGCGGGTGTTCAGCCAGCACAACGTCCGCACCGTCATGGGCACCGCGCAGGCCAGCGCGGTGGCCCTCGTCGCCGCCGCGCGCCGGGGCCTGCCGGTCGCCCTGCACACCCCGAGCGAGGTCAAGGCCGCGGTCACCGGCAACGGGCGCGCGGACAAGGCCCAGGTCGCGGCGATGGTCACGCGGCTGCTGCGCCTCGACGAGGCCCCGCGACCGGCCGACGCCACGGACGCCCTCGCCCTCGCCGTCTGCCACGTGTGGCGCGGCGCCGCGTCGACCCGCCTGCAGGACGCCGCGCGCACCCAGCGGGCCGCCCTGGAGCGGGCCCAGCAGCGCGCGCTGCGCGCCCGGGCCCGGAGCAGCGCGTGATCGCCTCGGTGCGAGGGCGGGTGGCCGCCCTCACCGGGCAGGCGGCGGTCGTCGAGGTGGGGGGCGTCGGCGTGCTCGTGCAGTGCAGCCCGGCCGCGCTCGCCGGCCTGCGCCCCGGCGAGGAGGCGCTGCTGCACACCTCGCTCGTCGTGCGCGAGGACTCGCTGACCCTCTACGGCTTCCTCGAGGACGACGAGCGCACCGTGTTCGAGGTCCTGCAGACCGCCAGCGGCGTCGGCCCGCGCCTCGCGCAGGCGATGCTCGCCGTGCACCCGCCCGACGCGCTGCGCCGGGCGGTCGCGACCGAGGACCTCGCCGCCCTCGTGCAGGTGCCGGGCATCGGGCGCAAGGGGGCGCAGCGGATCGTCCTGGAGCTCAAGGACAAGCTCGGCCCGCCGCTGGGCGGGGCGGCGGCGCCGGCCGCGGCGCCCGTACCGCTCGAGGAGCCGTGGCGGGCCCCGCTGCACGCGGCGCTGCTCGGGCTCGGCTGGTCCGGCAGGGAGGCCGACGAGGCGGTCGAGGCCGTGGCGCCGCAGGCGCAGGAGCAGCTCGAGGCCGGGGGCGCGCCGGACGTCGCGGTGCTGCTGCGCCAGGCGCTGCGCACCCTGAGCAGGGCGTGAGCACGGGCGTGAGCGCGGGCGCGGGTGCCGGACGGGCCGTCAGGGGCGAGGGGAGGCGGGCGTGGTGAGCGAGGAGCGGCTGGTGGCGGGCGAGGCCGACGCGCTGGAGCGCGCGGCCGAGGCGGCGCTGCGCCCGCGCTCGCTCGCTGACTTCGTGGGCCAGGAGCGGGTGCGCGAGCAGCTCGCCGTCGTGCTCGACGCCGCGCGGGCCCGTGAGCGCGCGCCCGACCACGTGCTGCTCTGCGGGCCGCCGGGCCTCGGCAAGACGACGCTGGCGATGATCATCGCGGCGGAGCTGGGCCAGCCGCTGCGCATCACGAGCGGCCCGGCGATCCAGCACGCCGGCGACCTCGCCGCGCTGCTGTCGGGGCTCGCCGAGGGCGAGGTGCTCTTCCTCGACGAGATCCACCGGATGGCGCGCCCGGCGGAGGAGATGCTCTACATGGCGATGGAGGACTTCCGCGTCGACGTCGTCGTCGGCAAGGGCCCCGGCGCCACCGCGATCCCGCTGGAGCTGCCGCCGTTCACCCTGGTGGGCGCGACGACGCGCGCGGGGCTGCTGCCGGGGCCGCTGCGCGACCGGTTCGGCTTCACCGGGCACCTCGACCTCTACGCCCCCGACGACCTGCGGCGCATCATCGTGCGCTCCGCGGGCCTGCTCGACGTGGACCTGCGCGCCGACGGCGCGCGCGAGATCGCGGGGCGCTCGCGCGGCACGCCGCGCATCGCCAACCGGCTGCTGCGCCGGGTGCGCGACTACGCCGAGGTGCGCGCCAAGCGGGTCGTCACCGGCCCGGTCGCCCGCGCGGCGCTCGAGGTGTACGAGGTCGACGCGCTGGGCCTGGACCGGCTCGACCGCTCCGTCCTCGACGCGCTGTGCCGGCTGTTCGCCGGGGGGCCGGTCGGGCTGTCCACCCTCGCCGTCGCCGTGGGGGAGGAGACCGAGACCGTCGAGGAGGTCGCCGAGCCCTTCCTCGTGCGCTCGGGGCTCCTCGCCCGCACGCCGCGCGGGCGCGTGGCCACCCCGGCGGCCTGGGCCCACCTCGGGCTCGCGCCGCCGCGCTCGGTCGTGGCCCTCGCCCCGTCGCTCTTCGACGAGGAGGACGCCGCCGGCGGCGCGCCGCGGGGGCGCTAGCCCGCACGCACCGTCGCGGCGCCCTGCTGCTGCGTGACGGCAGGACTGTCGGACCCCGGCAGCAGGATGGGCGCAGCCGGGCGCGAGGGGCGACGGCACGGCAGGGAGGGGGCGCGGTGGCCGAGGAGGGCGCGGGCGGCAGGCTCGCGGGCAAGGTGCTCGTCGCCGTCACGTCCGGCGTGTCCACGGGCGCCCTGGGCGTGCACGCCGTCGACCCGTTCCTCGACGACTGGCAGCGCACCGGTCTCGTCGTGGTCACCGCCGTCATCGCGACCGGCACGAGCAGCGCCACGGCCGTGGGGGAGTACCGCCGCAAGCAGGCCGAGAGCCGGCGCGAGGACGCCGACTTCTTCCTGCGCGGGGCGCGCTGGGCGGTGCACGACCTCACGGGGCTCGACGTGCGCGACCTCGGCGTCGCCTGCTACGCCGTGCGCCGCCCGCGCCTCGCCCCCTGGGCGGCGCCGCGGCTGCGCCGCATCGGGCGGGTCCGCTCGACCCGGCGGCCCGCGGCGTCCGGCGTGCGCTGGCGCCCGGGGGTCGGGGTGGTGGGCGTCTGCGTCCGCGACGGGCGGGCCGTCGTGCGCGACGTCGAGGCCGACGAGCGCCCCTGGCTGGAGGCCACCCGTCGCGACTGGGAGTCGGTCGTCCCCGAGCACGTCAAGATCGGGCTGTCGTACGACGAGTTCCGCCGGGTCCGCGGCAAGTACCACGTCGTCCTCGCCGTGCCGATCATCCAGGAGCAGGGCGCCCGCTCGCGGGTCGTCGGCGCGGTGGCCCTCGACGGCCCCTCGGGGTCGTACGACGCGCTCTGGACCCAGGACGTGCGCGACGTCCTCACCGGCGCGACGGTCAACCTGCGCAGGTTCGTGCTGTGAGCGGGTACCGTGAGGGGCAGGACCTGCACGTGCTGCACCGCGAGGCGACCCGGGAGGCCACCGTGGCATCGACCGCCAGCCCGTCCGGCGCGCCCGGCCGCGGGGGTCGCGGCACCCTGCGCACCGCGCCCGTGCGCACCTCGACGGCCTCGAGCCGCGGGGCGCGGGCCTACCTCGACGCGCTGCGGCGCCTCGGCGCCGACCCCGAGGTCCTCGACGAGGCCCGGCGCGGCTGGCCCGGCGAGCGCCGGCGCACCCCCCGCGCGAGCTGACCCCGGCGCGGCGTACGGGCCGCCCTCCCGCCACGCCGCGCCCTGTACGGCACTCCCGCCGCGCGGCGCTCGTTGTCGCCCTCCGGAGCCTCACCTAGACTCCTCGCCGCCGCGGCGCCCCCGGGACGTCGCGGCGGGCGCCCGTGCGCTCCCGCCCGCCGTCCCCTGCCGCGCCCCCGGCGCCCGGAAGGACCACGACCGCCGTGGACATCGCCAGCCTGCTGCCGTTCCTGCTGATCCTCGTGGTCGGCTACCTGCTGCTCGTGCGCCCGGCGCGCAACCGGCAGCGGGAGATGGCGCAGCTGCAGGAGCAGCTCGTCCCGGGCGTCGAGGTCATGACGACGGCCGGCCTCTACGCCACCGTCGTCGCCCTCGACGAGACGAGCGTGACCCTCGAGACCGGGCCGGGCACCACCTCGCGCTGGGACCGCCGCGCGGTCGCCCGCGTGGTCACGCCGCTCGACGCGGCGCCCGACGCACCGGCGTACGCCGACGACCTGGACCGCCCCGACGGCCCGCACCGCTCGGACGGCCTGGACCGCCCCGCCGGCCTGGGCCCCGGCGACCCGGGCCCCGGCGACCCGGGCCCGGGGGACCTGGGCCGGCCCGGCGGTGCGACCCGGGCGGACGACCCCGACGACCCGCGCCGGCCCGGGCCCGCCTGAGCGGACCGGCCCCCCACCGTCCCGGCGGCGCCCCCGAGGCCGCCGCGACGGTGGGCGATAATGCGACGACGGTCCGTCCGCCCACGGCGGTCCGTCACCCGGCTCTGCGGCGCCGCGGCACCCTGCGCGCGCCGACCTGACGAGGAGAAGGACGACCAGTGGCAGGACCCCCCGGCGCGACGAGGCCCGGACGCGCGATCGCCGTCCTCGCGGCTCTCGGCGTCGCGCTCTACGCGCTCATCCTCGTCGTCGCCCCCGACCGGGTGGCCGGGCGCGCGCTCAGCCTCGTCGACACGTACACCCCGCAGCTCGGCCTCGACCTGCGCGGCGGCACGGAGATCGTCCTGCGCCCGGTCGTCGCGGCCGGCGCCGAGGGCAGCATCACCGACGAGAACATCAACGAGGCCATCGGCATCATCCGCCAGCGCGTCGACGGCACCGGCGTCGCCGAGGCCGAGGTGAGCTCGCAGGGCTCCGGCGGCGGGCGGACGATCGTCATCCAGATCCCCGGCGAGCGCAACGAGCAGGTGCTGGCGCAGGTCCAGCAGACCGCCGAGCTGCGCTTCCGGCAGGTCCTGGCCGTCGACAACGGGACGCCGCTGCCGCAGCCCACCCCCGGCGCCACCCCGGGCGCCACCCCCGCGGCCCCCGCGCCGGGGGCGACCGTCCAGCCGGGCGCGACGCCGGGCGCCGGCGGCGCCGGTGGCGACGGGGCCGAGGCGCCCGCGGGCATCGCCGAGACGCCGCCGGACCCCGCGCCGCAGCCCACGAGCGACGGCCGCGAGGCGCCGCGCGCGCTCGCGGCCGCGACGCCCGCCGCCCCGGCCGCGACGCCCGCGCCCACCCCGGGGGCGACCCCCGCGCCGGCGCAGGAGCAGGCCCCGGCCGAGGGGCCCTTCACCGCGGCCGAGGTCCCCCAGCGGGTGCAGCAGGCGTTCCAGCGGCTCGACTGCTCCGACCCGCCGGAGCGCACCGGCCCGAGCGACCCCGGCGCGCCCATCGCCAGCTGCGGCGACGACGGCCTGAAGTACCTCCTGAGCCCGGCCGTGCTCGTCGGCACCGACGTCGCCGGCGCGACCTCGGGCCTGCAGGCGCTGCCCAACGGCGGCGTCTCCAACACCTGGGAGGTGCGCCTCGACTTCACCGGCGAGGGCACCCGGAAGTTCGCCGACGAGACCGCGCGGGTCAACGTCCTGCCGCCGCCGGAGAACCAGCTCGCGATCGTCCTCGACGACCGCGTCGTCTCCGCGCCGACCATCAACGAGGCCATCCCCGGCGGCTCGGCGTCGATCACCGGCAGCTTCACCCAGGAGTCGGCGGAGGACCTGGCCAACGTCCTGCGCTACGGCGCCCTGCCGCTGGCGTTCGAGCCCCAGTCGGTCAACGAGGTGTCGCCGACGCTCGGCGACGAGTCGCTGCGCGGCGGGCTCATCGCCGGCGGCCTCGGCCTGCTCGCCGTCGTGCTCTACATGCTCGTCTACTACCGCCTCCTCGGCCTGGTGGCGGTCGCGAGCCTCGTGGTCGCGACCATCGGCACCTGGGGCCTGCTCGTCTTCCTCGGCTGGCAGATCGGCTACGCGCTGACCCTCGCGGGCATCGCCGGCGCCATCGTGTCGATCGGCGTCACCGCGGACTCGTTCGTCATCTACTTCGAGCGCATCCGCGACGAGGTGCGCGAGGGGCGGACGGTCCGCGTGGCGGCCGAGACCGGCTGGCGGCGCGCCCGGCGCACGATCATCGCCTCCGACGTCGTGTCGCTGCTGGCCGCCGTGGTGCTCTACTTCCTCTCCAGCTCCTCGGTCCGCGGCTTCGCCTTCACCCTGGGCCTGACGACGCTCGTGGACGTCATCGTCGTGTTCCTCTTCACCAAGCCGCTCGTGACGCTCTTCGTCCGCTCCCGCGGGCTGAGCACCGGCGGGATGTCCGGGCTCGACGCGAAGCGGCTCGGGGCGGTGCCGGGCAGCTCGCCCTCGCCGTCGCTGGCCATGGCCCGTGCGCGCGAGCGCCGCCGCGTGGCCGAGGCGGGCGCCGCCTCGGGCGCGACCTCGATGGGGAAGGACCTCTGATGGACCTCGCGACCCTGGGCAACCGGCTCTACACCGGTGAGAAGTCCTTCGACATCGTCTCCAAGCAGCGCCGCTGGTACGCCGTCTCGGTCCTCATCATCCTCGTCTGCTTCGGCGGGCTCTGGGTCCGCGGGCTGAACCTCGGCATCGAGTTCGAGGGCGGGTCCGCGTTCCAGGTGACGGCCCCCGCGGTCGACGTCCAGCGCGGCCAGGAAGCCGTCGGCGGCGTCGTCGCCGGCCAGGTGCAGGCGCAGCAGGTCGGCGACGACACGCTGCGCCTGGAGACCGAGCAGCTGAGCCCCGAGGAGACCACCGAGGTCCAGGCCGCGCTCGCCGAGGAGTTCGGCGTGCAGCCGGGCGACGTCAGCGCGCAGTTCGTCGGGCCGTCCTGGGGCGAGGACGTCACGCAGTCCGCGATCCGGGCGCTGCTGGTGTTCCTGGCGCTCGTCGTCATCTACCTGTCGATGACCTTCGAGTGGAAGATGGCGGTCGCGGCGATCGTCGCGCTGCTGCACGACATCCTCATCACTGTCGGCATCTACGCGATCGTCGGCTTCGAGGTCACCCCGGCCAGCGTCGTCGGCCTGCTGACCATCCTCGGCTACTCGCTGTACGACACCGTGGTCGTCTTCGACAAGGTCCGCGAGAACACGGCGGGGATCACCGCCGGCTCGCGGGCGACGTACAGCGAGGCCGCCAACCTCGCGCTCAACCAGACGATCGTCCGGTCGGTCAACACCACCGTCATCGCCCTGCTGCCCATCGGCGCCATCCTCTTCGTCGGCGCGGGCCTGCTCGGCGCGGGCACGCTCAAGGACCTCGCGCTCTCGCTCTTCGTCGGCGTCGCCGCGGGCGCGTACTCCTCGATCTTCATCGCCACCCCGCTGCTCGCGGACCTCAAGGAGCGCGAGCCGGCGGTGCAGGCCCTGCGCGAGCGCGTCCACGCCCGCCGCTCCGGCGTCGCGGCGACGGCGCCGCGCCGCCGCGCGGCGGCCGGCGCGGGGGCGGGCACCGGGACGGCCCTGCTCGAGGCCCCCGGCGACGGGGCGGGCGGGCCGCTCGACGACGGCGCCGCCGCGCACGGGGACGCGCACGGTGACGCGGACGGGGCCGCCGGCGGTGACGCGGACGGCGCCGCCGGGACCGGGCGCGGCGCCACCGCGCTCGGGGCCGAGGGCCCGCACCGCGGCGGGCAGGTGCGCGGGCCGCGCAACCAGCCGCGCCGCACGAGCGCCGAGGCGCGCAAGCGCCCCGGCGGGCGGAAGCGCTGAGCGCCGGCCCCGGGCGCGAGGAGGTCGGCGCCCGGCTCGCCCCGCTGGTCCGCGACGTGCCCGGCTTCCCGGAGCCGGGCGTGGTCTTCAAGGACATCGCCCCGCTGCTCGCCGACCCCGGTGCGCTGCGCCTGGCGACCGAGGGGCTCGCGGCCGCGGGGCCGGGCGCGGACCGCGTCGTCGGCGTCGAGGCCCGCGGCTTCATCCTCGGCGCCCCGGTCGCCCTGCACCTCGGCGCGGGCTTCGTGCCGGTGCGCAAGAAGGGCAAGCTGCCGGGGGCGACGCTCGAGGCGGCGTACGCGCTGGAGTACGGCGAGGCCGTGCTGCAGCTGCAGGAGGACGCGCTCGTCGCCGGCCACCGGGTCCTGCTCGTCGACGACGTGCTGGCGACCGGCGGCACCGTCGAGGCGGCCGTCGGCCTGTGCGCCCGCGCCGGCGCGGAGGTCGTCGGCGTCGCGGTCCTCCTCGAGCTGCCCGGCCTCGGCGGGCGCGAGCGGCTGGAGCGGGCGGCCCCGGGCGTACCCCTGCACGTCCTGCTGCCCTGACGCCGACCCGCGGGGGCGGCGCCTGCGGCGCCGCGCCGTATGATCGTGCGTGACGCACCTGCAGCAGCGCTGGTGAGGGGAGGCGGGTCGCGGTGGACGACTCCCGGACGACGTCGGTCGACGTCGAGGACGCGCGCGCCCCGCAGGCCGAGCCGGCGCCCGCGACGAGCACGGCGGCGGCGCGCCGGTTCCGCCGGCGGCTGGCCCGCTTCGGCGCCCAGCGCCCGCAGGTCGACCCGGTCCTCGAGCCGCTCTTCGGGCTGGTCCGCGAGAACCACCCCGGCGCCGACCTGTCGATCATCGAGCGGGCGTACGCGCGGGCCGAGCAGGCCCACACCGGGCAGCTGCGCAAGAGCGGCGACCCCTACATCACCCACCCGCTCGCCGTGGCGAGCATCCTCGCCGAGCTGGGCATGACGCCGCCGACGCTGTGCGCGGCCCTGCTGCACGACACGGTCGAGGACACGGACTACACGCTCGCCGCGCTGCGCGCCGAGTTCGGCGACGAGATCGCGATGCTCGTCGACGGCGTGACCAAGCTCGACAAGGTCACGTACGGGCAGGCCGCCCAGGCCGAGACGGTCCGCAAGATGGTCGTGGCGATGGCCCGCGACATCCGCGTCCTCGTCATCAAGCTCGCCGACCGGCTGCACAACGCGCGCACGTGGCGCTACGTGTCGCAGGCCTCCGCCGAGCGCAAGGCCCGCGAGACCCTCGAGATCTACGCCCCGCTGGCGCACCGGCTGGGCATGAACACCATCAAGTGGGAGCTCGAGGACCTCTCGTTCGCGACGCTCTACCCGAAGATGTACGACGAGATCGTCCGGCTCGTCGCCGACCGGGCCCCCTCGCGCGACGAGTACCTCGCGACGCTCATCGACCGCGTCACCACCGACCTGTCCGACGCGCGCATCGCCGCGAAGGTCACCGGGCGGCCGAAGCACTACTACTCCGTCTACCAGAAGATGATCGTGCGGGGCCGCGACCTCGGCGACATCTACGACCTGGTGGGCGTGCGGGTCCTCGTCGAGACCGTCCGCGACTGCTACGCCGCGCTGGGCACCGTCCACGCGCGGTGGAACCCCGTGCCGGGGCGGTTCAAGGACTACATCGCGATGCCCAAGTTCAACATGTACCAGTCGCTGCACACGACGGTCATCGGGCCCGAGGGCAAGCCCGTCGAGCTGCAGATCCGCACGTTCGCCATGCACCGCCGCGCGGAGTACGGCATCGCCGCGCACTGGAAGTACAAGGAGGACCCGGGCGCCAAGAACGAGCGCCCCGGGCAGGGCGTCGACGCCACGAACGACATGCAGTGGCTGCGCCAGCTCCTCGACTGGCAGAAGGAGGTCGAGGACCCGGGGGAGTTCCTCGAGTCCCTGCGCTTCGACCTCAGCGCCGCCGAGGTGTACGTCTTCACCCCCCGCGGCGACGTCATCTCGCTGCCGGCGGGCTCGACGCCGATCGACTTCGCGTACGCCGTGCACACCGAGGTGGGGCACCGCTGCATCGGCGCGCGGGTCAACGGCCGGCTCGTGCCGCTGGAGTCCACGCTCGAGAACGGCGACGTCGTCGAGGTGTTCACGAGCAAGGCCGAGGGCGCGGGGCCGTCGCGCGACTGGCTGACGTTCGCCGCCTCGCCGCGCGCCCGCAACAAGATCCGCCAGTTCTTCAGCAAGGAGCGGCGCGAGGAGGCCATCGAGGCGGGCAAGGACCAGATCGCCCGCGCGATGCGCAAGCAGGGGCTGCCCCTGCAGCGCCTGCTCACCTCCGAGACGCTGACGACGATCGCCGCGGAGCTGCGCTACCCCGACATCTCCGCGCTGTACGCCGCGGTCGGCGAGGGGCACACCTCCGCGCAGTCGGTGGTCCAGCGGCTCGTGCAGTCCGCGGGCGGCGAGGAGGGGGCGACCGAGGACCTCGCCGAGGCGACCACCCCGACCCGCCGGCCGGGGCGCGCGCGCCCGGCGGGCGACCCGGGCGTCGTCGTCGTCGGCGCCTCCGACGTGTGGGTGAAGCTCGCCCGCTGCTGCACCCCGGTGCCGGGCGACCCCATCGTCGGCTTCGTCACCCGGGGCAACGGCGTCTCCGTGCACTCCGCGGGCTGCGTCAACGTCGCCGCCATGCGGGCGGACCCGGAGCAGGCCGGCCGCATGGTCGAGGTGGAGTGGGCCCCGACGTCCTCCTCGGTCTTCCTCGTCGCCATCCAGGTCGAGGCCCTCGACCGGGCCCGGCTGCTCTCGGACGTCTCCCGCGTGCTGTCCGACCAGCACGTCAACATCCTCTCGGCCTCGGTCACCACCACCCGCGACCGCGTCGCCGTCTCCCGCTTCACCTTCGAGATGGGCGACACGACGCACCTCGGCCACGTCCTCAAGGCCGTGCGCGGCGTCGAGGGCGTCTTCGACGCCTACCGCGTCAACAACGCCTGCGCCCCCGGCGCCTGACGCCCCCGCGCCGGCCGGCACCCCGCCCGGCCGCGATCATGCACCCGCCCGGCGGTGATCATGCACCTGCCCGGCGGTGATCATGCACCTGCCCGGCGGTGATCATGCACCTGCCCGGCGGTGATCATGCACCTGCCCGGCGGTGATCATGCAGGCGCCCGGATGCCTGTGGACGACGCGCCGCACCCGGGCCGACGGGCGGCCATGCTCGGCCCGTGCGACCCCTGCTGCTCGACGGCCAGCCCTTCACCACGACCCAGGCGCGCCGCGCCGGCCTGAGCCCCGACCGCCTCGACGAGCTCGTGCTGCGCGGGGAGGCCGTGCGCGTGCTGCGGGGCGTCCTGCTCGATGCGCGGGTCCCCGTCGACCTGGCCGTACGCGCCTCGGCGCTCGCCCTCGTGGCGCCACCGGACACCGTCGTGGCCGGTACGACCGCCGCGTGGCTCCTCGGCGTCCCCGCGCTGCTGCCGGGCGCCGACCGCCTGCCGCCCGTGCTGGAGGTGGTGCGCCCTGCGGGCCGCAGCGCCCTGCGCCGCAGCGGCGTCGTGGCGCGCGTCGCGGTCCTCGGCGACGACGAGGTGGTGGACCTGGGCGGCGTACCCGTCACCGCCCCCACGCGGACGGCGCTGGACCTGGCGCGCGGGCTGGACCGCAGCGACGGGCTGGCGTACCTGGACGCCATGCTCGGCGCCCGCCTCGTCGAGCGGGAGGCGCTGGAGCAGGGCCTCGAGGGGCTCGCCGGGTTCCCGTGGGTCGACCAGGCCCGTGAGCTCGTCGCCCTCGCCGACCCGCGGGCCGAGTCGCCGGGGGAGTCGTGGATGCGCCTGCGGTGGCACGACGCCGGGCTGCCGCCGCTCGAGCTGCAGGTGGAGGTGCAGGTCGGGGACGCGGTGGTCGCGCGGCTCGACACCGCCCTGCGCGAGCGCGGCTTCGCCCTCGAGTACGACGGGGAGCGCTGGCACGGACCGGAGCGCGAGGCCCACGACGCGCACCGCAGGGACCGGCTGCGGCGCGTGCACGGCTGGACGGTCCTCGCCGTCGGCAAGGAGGCCGTGCTCGGGCGCAGCGACGCGTTCGAGCGCGCCGTGGCCGGGGCCGTCGACCTCGTGCCGGAGGTCGTCCCGTGGCAGCGCCGGCGGCGCACGACCCTGCGCGACCGGCGGGTGCGGCTGCGCCGGGCTGCCGAGGCGCGCGAGGCCCTCGGCGCCGCCTCCCCGACCGGGGACCTGCATGATCGCGGCCGGGGGGCTGCATGATCGCGACCGGGGACCTGCATGATCGCGGCCGCGGGGCTGCATGATCGCGGCGGGGCCGGGCCGGGCAGGGGCGCGGCGGGGCGGGGCGGGGCGGGGCGGGGTGTCAGCCGGTGAACTCCGCGAGGGCCTTCTCGGCCTCGACGAGCCAGGCCTGGCGGGCCTCGAGGCCGGCGCGGGCGTCGGCCGCCTTCTTGGCGTTGCCCGCGGCCTCGGCGCGCTGGGCGTCGGCCTCGAGCTTCGCGATCGAGGCCTGCAGCTGCGCGACCGTCGCCTCGGCGCGGGCGCGGGCCTCGGGGTTGCTGCGCCGCCACTGCGCCTCCTCGGCGTCGCGGACGGCGTCCTCGACCCGGCGCAGGCGCCCCTCCACGGTGGGGCGCGCGTCGCGCGGCACGTGCCCGATCGACTCCCAGCGCTCCTGCAGCCCGCGCAGCGCGGCCTTCGCGGCGGCCAGGTCGGTGACGGGCAGCAGCGCCTCGGCCTCGGCGGCGATGCCCTCCTTGGCCGCGAGGTTCTCCCGCTGCTCGGCGTCGCGCTGGGAGAACGTCGCGTTCCGGGCGGCGAAGAACCGGTCCTGCGCGGCCCGGAACGCCTGCCACAGGCGCTCCTCGTCCGCCTTCCCGGCGCGCCCGGCGGCCTTCCAGCGGGTCATGAGGTCGCGGTACGCCCCCGCGGTCGCGCCCCAGTCGGTGGAGTCCTGCAGCGCCTCGGCCTCGCGGACGATGCGCTCCTTGACCTGCTTGACCTCGTCGCGCTGCGCGTCGAGGTTCGCGAAGTGGTGGCGCCGGGCCCGGTCGAAGGCGTTGCGGGCCGCGCTGAACCGCTTCCACAGCGCGTCGTCGGTCTTGCGGTCCAGGCGCGGGGCGGCCTTCCAGTCGTCGAGCAGCGCGCGCAGCCGGTCCCCGGACGCCTTCCACGAGGTGCTCGTCGCGAGGGTCTCGGCCTCGCTGACGATGGCCTCCTTGCGGGAGCGGGCCTCCTCGCGGGCCTTGGCGCGGGCGGCGTCCTGCGTCCCCTTGCGCTCCTCGACCAGGGTCACGAGGGCGGCGAGGCGCCCGGCCAGCGCGCCGAGGTCGCCCACCGCGTGGGCCTGGGCGAGCGTCTCGTGGAGCTTGGCGATGCTCGCCAGGGCGTCCTTGGCCGCCAGGTCGGTGGTGCGGACGCGCTGCTCGAGCAGCGTGATCTGCCCGGCCAGCTCGTCGTACTTGCGCCCGAAGTAGGCCAGCGCCTCCTCCGGCGTCGCGCCGGGGTAGCTGCCGACCTCGCGCTCGCCGTCGGCGACCCGGACCCACACGGTCCCGGCCTCGTCGACCCGACCCCACTCGCTGCTGCTCACCGCGAACCGCCTCGTCCTCGTGCGTACGTCTGCCTCAGGGTCCCAGCCCCGGCCCTCGCGCCCTGCGCCCCCCGGCTCACGACACGGCGACCGCCGAGATGCCGACCGGCTGCGCCGGGCGCCCGTCGCCGGGGCCGTTGCTCTCGTCGGACCCGGCGGCCGCGAGGGCCTCGAGCACGTCGAGGCCCCCGGTCACCCGGCCGAAGACGGTGTAGCCGGGGGCGGGCGGGCGGGTGTCCTCGTACACGACGAAGAACTGGCTGCCGCCGCTGTCGGGGTCGGCGGAGCGCGCCATGGCCAGGGTGCCCGCGGGGTACGCCTCGTCGGCCGGCGCGTTCTCGAGGGGGACGCTGTAGCCGGGGCCGCCGGTCCCGGTGCCCGTCGGGTCGCCGCACTGGAGCACGTAGATGCCGCTCGTGGTGAGCCGGTGGCAGGGGGTGGCGTCGTAGAAGCCCTGCTCGGAGAGCTGCGCGAAGGAGGCGACGGTCGCGGGCGCCGCCTCGGGGAGCAGCTCGACCTCCAGGTCGCCGCAGGTCGTCGAGATCGTCGCCCGCGTCGGGCCCTGCGGGTCGGGGGCGGGCGCGCTGGGGAACGACTGCGGCGAGGCGACCGGCGACGGCGCCTCCGCGCAGTCCAGCCCGGCCGCCGCAGCCGGCGGAGCGGCCGTGGACGAGCCCTCGTCGTCGTCGAGCACGCTGGTGAGCACGAGCGCGCCGACGACGAGGGCGGCGGCGACGACCGCGCCGAGCACGACGCCGCGGCGGCGGGCCCGGGCGGCCGCCTCGGCGCGCCGCTGCTGGCGGCGCTCGTACTGCTCGCGCGCGAGCCTGCGCCCGCGGTCGCTGCCCGTCACGCCCCGCTCCGTCCTCTCACCCGCCGCATCGGGGCGACAGTCTAGGCAGGAGGCGCGCTCGCTACGCTCGCACGAGCCAGAGGTCCGCCCGCCGGTCCCGCCGCCACCACAGGAAGCGCAGGTCGTCCGTGCTCGTCGCCGGGTTCCCCGCAGCCGCGTTCGGCACGAACTGCTACGTCGTGGCCCCGGCGCCGGGGGAGGAGTGCGTCGTCGTCGACCCGGGCGTCGACGTGGCGCCGCGGCTGGACGAGGTGCTGCGCGAGCACCGCCTGCGGCCGGTGGCCGTGCTGCTGACCCACGGCCACCTCGACCACACCTTCTCGGTGGCGCCCGTCTGCGGCGCCCGCGGCGTCCCGGCCTGGATCCACCCCGACGACGAGGAGCTGCTCGCCGACCCGCTCAAGGGCCTGTCGCGCGAGACGGCGGCCGCGCTCGGCCCGCGCCTGGAGTGGTCCGAGCCGGACGACGTGCGCACCCTCGAGGACGGGGCGGTGCTCGGGCTCGCGGGGCTCGAGGTCACCGTCGACCACGCCCCCGGCCACACCCGCGGCTCGGTGCTCCTCCGGCTCCCCGGTGCCGACGACCGGCCGCCCACCTGCCTCTCCGGCGACGTGCTGTTCGCGGGGAGCATCGGCCGTACCGACCTGCCCGGCGGCGACCACGCCGCGATGCTGCGCTCCCTGGAGGACAAGGTGCTCCCGCTGCCCGACGACGTCGTCGTGCTGCCCGGCCACGGCCCGGCGACGACCATCGGGCGCGAGCGCGCCACGAACCCGTACCTGCAGCGGGTGGCGCGGTGAGCACCTTCGCCGCCCCCAAGGGCACCTTCGACCTCCTGCCCCCGCGCGGGGAGGCGTTCCTCGCCGTCCGCGAGGCCATCGCCGCGCCGCTGCGCCGGGCCGGGTACGGCTACGTGGAGACCCCCGCCTTCGAGGAGACCGCGCTCTTCGCGCGCGGGGTCGGGGAGTCGACCGACATCGTCACGAAGGAGATGTACTCGTTCGAGACCCGCGGCGGCGACCAGGTCACGCTGCGGCCCGAGGGCACGGCCGGCGTGCTGCGCGCGGTCCTCGAGCACCACCTCGACAAGGGCGGTCTGCCCGTCAAGCTCTGGTACTCCGGCTCCTACTACCGCTACGAGCGGCCGCAGAAGGGCCGGTACCGGCACTTCAGCCAGGTCGGCGCCGAGGCGCTGGGCACCGAGGACCCGCTCGTCGACGCCGAGCTCGTGGTGCTGGCGATGGAGGCCTACCGCGCGCTGGGGCTCACCCGGGTGCGGCTGCTGCTGAACTCGCTGGGCAGCGCGCAGTCGCGCCCGGCGTACCGGGACGCGCTGCAGGCGCACCTCGCGACGGCGGACCTCGACCCCGAGACGCGCCGGCGCGCGGAGATCAACCCGCTGCGGGTGCTCGACGACAAGCGGCCGGAGCTGGCGGACCTCATCGCGAGCGCCCCGCTGCTGCAGGACTTCCTCAGCGCCGACGACCGCGCGCACCACGACGCCGTGCGCACCGCGCTCGCCGACGCGGGCGTGGAGTGGGAGGACGCGCCGCGCCTGGTCCGCGGCCTCGACTACTACACGCGCACGACGTTCGAGTTCGTCCACGACGGCCTCGGGGCGCAGTCGGCGGTCGGTGGCGGCGGCCGCTACGACGGGCTGGCCGAGTCCATCGGCGGCCCGCGCCTGCCGGGCGTGGGCTGGGCGCTCGGCGTCGACCGCACCGTGCTCGCCCTCGAGGCCGAGGGGCGTGCCCTGCCCGGTGCGACCCCGCTCGACCTGTTCGTCGTCCCGCTCGGGGAGGCCGCGCGACGGCGCTGCGCGGCCCTCGTGACCGGGCTGCGCCGGGCCGGGGTCGCGACCGACATGGCGTACGACGGGCGCGGGGTCAAGGGCGCCATGAAGGCGGCGGACCGCAGCGGGGCGGCGTACGCGGTCATCCTCGGCGACCGAGATCTCGAGGCGGGCGCCGCCCAGGTCAAGCACCTGGCCAGCGGCGAGCAGACCGCCGTGCCGCTCGACGACCTCGTACCGCACCTCGTGACGCTCCTGGAGAACCCGTGATCCGCACCCACCCCGCCGGCTCGCTGCGCGCCGAGCACGCCGGGCAGACCGTGACCCTCGCCGGATGGGTCGCCCGCCGCCGCGACCACGGCGGCGTCGCGTTCCTCGACCTGCGCGACGCCTCGGGGGTGGTGCAGGCCGTGCTCCACGACGCGGACGTCGCCGGCGACCTGCGCGCCGAGTACTGCGTCAAGGCCACCGGCACCGTCCGGCGCCGCCCCGAGGGCAACGAGAACGCCGCGATCCCGACCGGCGACGTCGAGGTCGAGGTGAGCGACCTGGAGGTGCTCGCCGAGGCGGCGCCGCTGCCGTTCCAGCTCGACGACCACCTCGAGGTCGGCGACGAGGTGCGCCTGCGCTACCGCTACCTGGACCTGCGCCGCAGCGGCCCGGCCCGGGCGCTGCGCATGCGCTCCTACGTCAGCCACGTCGCGCGCGAGGTGCTGCACGAGCGGGACTTCGTCGAGGTCGAGACGCCGACGCTCACCCGCTCCACGCCCGAGGGCGCCCGCGACTTCCTCGTGCCGGTGCGGCTCAAGCCGGGGTCCTGGTACGCCCTGCCGCAGTCGCCGCAGCTGTTCAAGCAGCTGCTCATGGTGGCCGGGATGGAGCGGTACTACCAGATCGCCCGCTGCTACCGCGACGAGGACTTCCGCGCCGACCGGCAGCCGGAGTTCACCCAGCTCGACATCGAGATGTCCTTCGTCGAGCAGGACGACGTCATCGAGGTCGGCGAGGCCGTGGTGCGCGCGCTGTGGCAGCGCGTCCTGGGCGTCGAGGTCGGTGACGTCCCGCGCATGACGTACGCCGAGGCCATGACCCGCTTCGGCAGCGACAAGCCCGACCTGCGCTTCGGCCTGGAGCTGGTGGACTGCACGGCGTACTTCGCCGAGACCCCGTTCCGCGTCTTCCGCAACGAGCACGTCGGGGCGGTCGTCATGCCGGGCGGGGCGTCGCAGACCCGCAAGGAGCTCGACGGCTGGCAGGACTGGGCCAAGGCGCGCGGGGCGCGCGGGCTCGCGTACGTCCTGGTGCAGGAGGACGGGACCCTCGGCGGACCGGTCGCGAAGAACCTGTCCGACGCCGAGCGCGAGGGGCTGGCCGCGCACGTGGGCGCCTCGCCCGGCGACGCGGTGTTCTTCGCCGCGGACAAGCGGTCCGCGGCGCTCGCGCTGCTCGGCGCCGCCCGGCTCGAGATCGCGCGGCGCCAGGACCTGATCGACCCCGAGCGGTGGGAGTTCCTCTGGGTCGTCGACGCCCCGATGTTCGAGGAGGACGGCGAGGGCGGCTGGACCGCGGTCCACCACCCCTTCACCTCCCCGAACGCCGAGTGGGCCGACCGGTTCCAGGACGACCCCGGGAACGCGCTTGCCTACGCGTACGACATCGTCTGCAACGGCAACGAGATCGGCGGCGGCTCGGTGCGTATCCACCGCGCCGAGATGCAGCAGCGGGTGTTCGACGTCCTCGGGATCTCGGAGGAGGAGGCGCAGGACAAGTTCGGCTTCCTGCTCGACGCGTTCCAGTACGGCCCCCCGCCGCACGCCGGCATCGCCTTCGGCTGGGACCGGATCTGCATGCTCCTCGCCGGCGCGGACTCGCTGCGCGAGGTGATCGCGTTCCCGAAGACCGGTGGCGGCTACGACCCGCTGACGGGGGCGCCGACCCCGATCACCGCGCAGCAGCGCAAGGAGGCCGGCATCGACGCCAGGCCCGAGGTGCCGGAGCAGGGCTGACCCGCGGGGTGGTGGCGCAGAGGGCGCCCCTGTCGTGCACCGAGCGCGAGAGGGGCGCCCTCTGCGCAGCCGGGCACGGCGGATCCGGAGGGGATCCGCAGAAGGCGCCCCCGTGGCGGCTAGATCGCCAGAAGGGCGCCTTCTGCGGTTCCCGGGGAACCGCGTGCGGGCTCAGCCGAAGCGGCCGCTGGTGAACAGGTGCGTGTCGCGGTAGCCGAGGCGCCGGTACATCGCCCGGGCGACGCCGTTGTCGGCGTACATGCCGAGCGTGACCCAGCCGTGCTCCGCCAGCAGGGCGCGGGTCACCCAGGCGGTGACGGCGGCGCCCCAGCCGTGGCCCCGTACGGTCGCCGCGGTCGCGATGGAGGCCAAGTGCGGTACGCCGCGCACGTGCTCGACCCAGGCGGCGGTCGCCGCGAGGCGCCCGTCGAGCCGCACCCCGCACCAGCGCACCACCCCGGGGCCGCCGGGGACGGCGGAGTGGCGGGGGCTGTCGGCGGCGAGCAGCGCGGCGACGTCGTCCTCGTCCCCGGCGCCGAGCCAGCGGACCTGCTCCTCACCGGCCCGGCGCGGCGGGGCGTCGTCGGTCCAGAACCAGTCCCAGTCGGTGGCGACGGGGACCTCCACGCCCGCGAGGAGGGGTACGGCCCCGCGCGGCAGCGTCGCGCCGTGCGGCGCGGCGGCGGTCCCGGCGGTCCGGGCGCGCACCGCCGCCGCGAGCCGCGCCGCGTCCGCTGGGTCGCCGACGGCGCTGAGCCACGGGACGTCGCGGCCGGGGCGGCGCCCGACCCAGCCGGCGGCGCGCCCGAGCGCCCAGCCGTCGACGAGGCGCTGCGGGTCGAGCTCCGCGCGGACGTACGCGTCCCCGCCGCTGCGGTCCAGCACGCCGGGGGCGTCGAGGCGGTCGAGGGCGGGATGGCGCAGGTCGGGCACCCGCCCATGGTGGCGCGGGGCCCGTGGTCGTCCGGGCGCGGGGAGGCGCTGCGGGCCGGGCCGGGTGCCCGCGCTGGCTAGGGTCGTGGGTGTGGAGGACGACCTGTTCGACGGTGCGCTGACGGTGCCGGACGCGCCGCCGCCCCCGCCTCCCGCCCCGACGGACGGGCCGGGGCGCCCGCCGCTCGCGGTGCGGATGCGCCCGCGGAGCCTCGACGAGGTGGTCGGCCAGGCGCACCTGCTGCACCCGGGCTCGCCGCTGCGGCGGCTCGTGGAGCCCACGGGCGGCCCCGCCGCGCCGACGAGCGTCGTGCTGTGGGGCCCGCCGGGCAGCGGGAAGACGACGATCGCGTACCTCGCCAGCTCCGCCACGGGCCGGCGCTTCGTCGAGCTCTCCGCGGTGACCGCCGGGGTCAAGGACGTGCGCCAGGTCGTCGACGGCGCCCGGCGCACCATCGCCGCCGGCGGCCCGGAGACGGTCCTCTTCGTCGACGAGGTCCACCGGTTCAGCAAGAGCCAGCAGGACGCGCTCCTGCCGGGCGTGGAGAACCGCTGGGTGACGCTCGTGGCGGCGACGACCGAGAACCCGTACTTCAGCGTGATCAGCCCCCTGCTCTCGCGCAGCCTCCTGCTCACGCTCGAGCCGCTCACGGAGGAGGACGTCCGGGGGCTGGTGCGCCGGGCGCTGGCCGACGAGCGGGGGCTCGGCGGGGCGGTCGAGCTCGCCCCCGAGGCCGAGGAGCACCTGCTGCGCATCGCCGGCGGCGATGCCCGCCGCGCGCTCACCGCGCTGGAGGCCGGGGCCGGGGCGGCGATCGCCCTGGGGCAGCCGGTGCTCGACGTCCCCACGCTCGAGCGGGCCGTCGACCGGGCCGCGGTGCGCTACGACAAGACCGGGGACCAGCACTACGACGTCGCCAGCGCCTTCATCAAGTCGATCCGCGGCTCCGACGTCGACGCGGCGCTGCACTACCTCGCGCGGATGGTCGAGGCGGGCGAGGACCCGCGGTTCATCGCCCGCCGCCTCGTCATCTCCGCGAGCGAGGACATCGGGCTCGCGGACCCGACGGCCCTGCAGGTGGCGGTGGCGGGGGCGCAGGCGGTGCAGCTCATCGGGATGCCGGAGGCGCGCATCAACCTCGCCCAGGTCGTCGTGCACCTCGCGCTCGCGCCGAAGTCCAACGCGGCGTACCTCGCGGTCGACGCGGCCATCGCCGACGTGCGCAAGGGCCTCGCGGGGCCCGTGCCGCCCCACCTGCGCGACAGCCACTACGCCGGCGCGGGCAAGCTCGACCACGGCACCGGCTACCGCTACGCGCACGACGCCCCCCACGGCATCGCATCGCAGCAGTACGCCCCCGACGCCGTCGACGGCCGCGACTACTACGCCCCGACCGCGTACGGCGCCGAGCGCGAGCTGCGCGAGCGGCTCGCCCGGGTGCGGCGGGTGCTGCGCGAGCGCTGAGCGGGCCGCGCAGCCATGAGGGGCACCCTCAGCGGCCCGGGCCCGCCGCGTGCGGCGCCGTGCACCGCCAGGCCGGCGTGCCCGTGCACGCCGTCGCACTCGCCCCGCCCGAGCGCCTCGGGGGTCCCCTCATGGCACCGCGATAAACTCGACGCTCCGCCCCGCGACCGCCGACCGGGGCCAGCCGCCCGAGGGGAAGTGCTCAGCCGCATGTCCGCAGGAGAGGTCGCCGGCCTCGTGGCCGCGCTGGCGCTCGTCGTGCTCGTGGCGCTGGTGGCCGTGCCGCTGCTGCGCCTGGCCCGCACGCTCGAGGACGCCCGGCGCGCGATCGCCCTCATCACCGACGAGGCGGTGCCCGCGCTGCGCGAGACGCGCGCGGCCGCGGCGTCGGTGCGGGCCGGGGCGGGACGGGCGGAGGGCATCGACGCCGACCTCGCCGAGGCGGCGCACAACGCGCAGGCGATCAGCTCCCTGGTGGCGAGCGCGGTGACCGGGCCCGCGGTGAAGGTGTCCGCGCTGGGCTACGGCGTGCGCCGGGCCCTGGAGCACCGGCGCGCCGCGTCGGCCCGGGGGCGGCGCGAGGAGACGCTGGCCCGGGTGCGGGCCCGCCGCGAGGAGCGGCTGCGGCGCGGGCAGGGCCGCGGGAGGGGGGCGGCGTGAGCCGGGTCTTCTGGCTGGCGATGGGCGTGACCGCCGGCGCCGTGGTCTCGCGCAAGATCACCCGCACCCTCGACGCGCTGTCCCCGCAGAGCGTGGCGGGCTCGCTCGCGGAGGGCCTGGCGATCCTCGGCGACGGGGTGCGCGACTTCGTCGACGACGTGCGCGACGGCATGGGCGAGCGCGAGCGCGTGCTGGCCGCCCAGCTGGGCCTGCCCGACGCCGAGGGCCGCCACCTGCTCTACCTCGCGCCGGGCGAGGCCCGACCCGCCCCCGGCACCACCGACGCGCGGGCCCTCGAGGGCCCCGAGACGCAGGAGCACTGATGCAGACCGCCGAGATCCGCCGCCGGTTCCTCCGGCACTTCGAGCGCCACGGCCACACCGTCGTGCCGTCGGCGCCGCTGCTGCTCGACGACCCCAACCTGCTCTTCGTCAACGCCGGCATGGTGCCGTTCAAGCCGTTCTTCCTCGGCCAGCAGACGCCGCCGTACCGGCGCGCGACGAGCGTGCAGAAGTGCGTGCGGACCCTCGACATCGACGAGGTCGGCAAGACGAGCCGGCACGGCTCGTTCTTCCAGATGAACGGCAACTTCTCGTTCGGCGACTACTTCAAGCGCGGCGCGATCGAGCTCGCGTGGTCGCTGTCCACGGGCAGCGTCGCCGAGGGCGGCTTCGGCCTCGACCCGGACCGGCTCTGGGCGACCGTCTACCACGACGACGACGAGGCCGCGGCCCTGTGGAAGGAGGTCACCGGCCTGCCCGACGAGCGGATCGTGCGCCGGGGCCTGGCGGACAACTACTGGCACATGGGCGTGGTCGGCCCGGGCGGCCCGTGCAGCGAGATCTACTACGACCGGGGTCCGCAGTACGGCCCCGAGGGCGGTCCCGAGGTCGACGAGGACCGCTACATGGAGTTCTGGAACCTCGTCTTCATGCAGTACGAGCTCTCCGCGGTCCGCTCGAAGGTGGACTTCGACGTCCGGGGGCCGCTGCCGCAGCCGAACATCGACACCGGCATGGGCCTGGAGCGCATCGCGTCGATCCTGCAGGGCGTCGACAACCTGTACGAGATCGACGAGGTCGCCCCCGTGCTGCGCCGCGCCGCCGAGCTGGCGGGCAAGCGGTACGGGCGCGAGCACGCCGACGACGTGCGGCTGCGGGTCGTCGCGGACCACGTGCGCACCGGGCTCATGCTCATCGGCGACGGCGTGGTGCCGGGCAACGAGGGCCGCGGGTACGTCCTGCGCCGCATCCTGCGCCGCGCGGTCCGCGCCATGCGCCTGCTCGGGGTGGACGCGGCGACGCTGCCCGAGCTGCTGCCGGTGAGCAAGGACGCGATGAGGGCGTCGTACCCGGAGCTCGAGCGCGACTTCGCCCGCATCTCCTCCCTGGCGTACGCCGAGGAGGAGTCGTTCCGCTCGACGCTGCGCGCGGGCACCACGATCCTCGACACCGCGGTGCGCGAGGCGAAGTCCGCCGGCGCGCCGCAGCTGTCGGGGCAGCGGGCGTTCCAGCTGCACGACACGTACGGCTTCCCCATCGACCTCACGCTGGAGATGGCGGCCGAGCAGGGTCTGCGGGTCGACGAGGCGGGCTTCCGCCGCCTCATGCAGGAGCAGCGCGAGCGGGCCAAGGCCGACGCCAAGGCGAAGCGGACCGGCCACGCCGACGTGTCGGCGTACCGCGAGGTGCAGGACGCCCTGGGCCGCCCGGTCGAGTTCACCGGGTACGACGAGGTGTCCGGCGAGGGCCGCGTGGCTGGCCTGCTCGTGGGGGGCGCCGCGGCCCCCGCGGCCGGCGCCGGGCAGGAGGTCGAGCTCGTCCTGGACCGCACGCCGTTCTACGCCGAGGGCGGCGGCCAGCTCGCCGACCAGGGCCGCATCACGCTCGGCGGCGGGGCCGTCGTCGAGGTGCTCGACGTGCAGCAGCCGGTGCAGGGCCTGCTGGTGCACCGCGCGCGGGTCGTCTCCGGCGAGGTGACCGCCGGCGAGGCGGTGCTCTCCGAGGTCGACCTGGCGCGCCGGCGGGCGATCAGCCGGGCGCACACCGCCACGCACATGGTCCACAAGGCGTTCCGCGAGGCGCTGGGGGAGACCGCGACGCAGGCGGGCTCGGAGAACCGGCCCGGCTCGTTCCGCTTCGACTTCTCCGCCGCCGGCGCGGTGCCGGCCAGCGTGCTCGGCGACGTCGAGGCGCGGGTCAACGCGCTGCTGGCCGACGACCTGCCGGTGCACGCGGAGGTCATGACGCAGGAGGAGGCCGTGCGCTCCGGCGCGATGGCGCTCTTCGGCGAGAAGTACGGCGACGAGGTGCGCGTGGTCTCGGTGGGGGACTGGGCGCGCGAGCTCTGCGGCGGCACCCACGCGCAGCGCTCCGGGCAGCTCGGCCTGGTCAAGCTGCTCGGCGAGGCGTCGATCGGCGCCGGGGTCCGTCGCGTCGAGGCGCTCGTCGGCACCGACGCGTACAGCTACCTCGCCCGCGAGCACGTGCTCGTGCAGCAGCTCACCGGCGCGCTCAAGGTGCGCCCGGAGGAGCTCCCCGAGCGGGTCTCCGCGCTCGTGGCGCAGCTGCGCGACGCGGAGAAGGAGATCGCGCAGATGCGCGCCGGCGCCCTGCTCCAGGCCGCGCCCGGGCTGGTCGAGGCCGCGAAGGACGTGTTCGGGGTGTCCGTGGTGACCCACCGCGCGCCCGACGGCACGTCGGCGGACGACGTGCGGCGCCTCGTGCTCGACGTGCGCGGGCGCTTCGCGGCGGACCGCCCGGTCGCGGTGGCGGTCGCGGCGAAGGCCGGCGAGCGGCCCGTCGTGGTCGTCGCGGTCAACGAGACCGGCCGCTCCTGGGGCGTCAAGGCCGGCCTGCTCGTGCGCGAGGCCGCGAAGGTCCTCGGCGGCGGGGGCGGCGGCAAGGACGACGTCGCGCAGGGCGGCGGGCAGGACGCGACGAGGATCGGCGACGCGCTGGCCGCGGTCGAGCACGCCGTCGGCCGCCAGGTCACCGGCGGGTGAGGCGGGCGTGAGGAGGGGCCGGCGCCTGGGCGTCGACGTGGGCACGGTGCGGGTCGGCGTGGCGCTCAGCGACCCCGACGGGCTCGTGGCCACCCCCGTGGAGACCGTCCCGCGCGGGTCCGGCGACGTGGCGCGCCTGGCCGCGCTCGTCGCGGAGCACGAGGCGCTCGAGGTGGTCGTCGGCCTGCCGCGGCACCTGCGCGGCGGCGAGGGCGCCTCGGCGGCCGACGCCCGCGGCTTCGCCGCGCGGCTGGCCGCGCGGGTGGCGCCGGTGCCGGTGCGCCTCGTCGACGAGCGGCTGTCCACGGTGAGCGCCGAGCGCTCGCTGCGCGCCTCGGGCGTCAGCGGCGCCCGGGGGCGGCGCGAGCGCAGGGGCGTGGTGGACCAGGCCGCGGCGGTCGTGGTGCTCCAGCTCGCCCTCGACACCGAGCGCGGCAGCGGACGGCTGCCGGGGAGCCCCGTACCGGTCCCCGTCACCGTGCCCGACGGCGTGCCCGACGGCGAGCGCGGTGCAGCGCAGGGTGACGGCGCGCCGGGGGCCGGCTCGCCGGACCGGGCGCGCACGACGGGTTCTGGCAGGCTGGAGGGATGAGCCAGCTCGGCCTCGACATGGACACCGAGGAGCGCCACCGCCGGCGCGAGCGCCACGGGCGCCGCGCGACGCTGGTCGCGCTGCTCCTGGTGCTCGCCCTGCTCGCCGCGATCGTGGTCGGCGGCTGGACGCTCTGGCAGCGGCTCACCGAGGGCCCGGAGGACTTCGCCGGCACCGGCACCGACCCGGTGCAGGTGCAGGTCGAGCCCGGCGACTCGGCCTCGGCGATCGGGCGCACGCTCGAGGAGGCCGGGGTCGTCGCCTCGCTGGGCGCGTTCCGCGACGCCGCGGAGGCCGACCCGCGCTCCAGCGGGCTGCAGCCGGGGTCGTACGCGCTGCGCAAGGGCATGAGCGCCGCCGCCGCGCTCGACCTCATGCTCGACCCGTCCGCGCGCGTGCAGGACGAGGTGACGGTCCCCGAGGGGCTGCGCGTCGGCGAGACCCTGCGGGTGCTCAGCGAGGGCACCGGCATCCCCGTGGCGGACTTCCGCGCGGCGCTGGAGCGGCCCGAGGCGCTGGGGCTGCCCGCGTGGGCCGGCGGGCGCGCCGAGGGGCTGCTGTTCCCGGCGACCTACACCGTCGACGCCGGGGCCACGGCGGCCGAGGTGCTCGCCCAGATGGTGCGCCGCTTCGGCCAGGCCGCCGAGGAGACCGGGATCGCCGGCAGCGGCGGGGCCAAGGCGCGCAACCTGCTGACCGTCGCGAGCATCGTGCAGGCCGAGGCGCCGCCGCAGTACATGCGCAAGGTCGCCCGCGTGGTCTACAACCGCCTGGCCGCGGGGCGCCCGCTGCAGCTGGACACCACGGTGGACTACGCCAACGGCAAGCGCGGGGTCACCACGACGCCGCAGGACCGGGCCAACCCGTCGCCGTACAACACGTACGCCAACGCCGGCCTGCCGCCGGGGCCGATCGCCTCGCCCGGCACCGAGGCCATGCGCGCGGCGGTCGACCCCGAGCCCGGGCCGTGGCTCTTCTTCGTGGCGGTCGACCCCGACACCGGCGAGACGCGGTTCGCCGTCACCGAGCAGGAGCACGCGGCCAACGTGGAGCTGTTCCGGCAGTGGCTGGCCCGGCGGGGCGACGGGTGAGGGCTGGCGTCCTCGGCTCGCCCGTCGCGCACTCGCTCTCACCGGTCCTGCACCGCGCCGCCTACGCGCAGCTCGGCCTCGACTGGTCCTACGACGCCCACGACGTGCCCGCGGGCGGCCTCGCGGGGTTCCTCGACGCGCTCGGCCCGGACTGGGCCGGCCTGTCGGTGACGATGCCGCTCAAGCGCGAGGCGCTCGACCTCGTCGACTGGGCGAGCCCGGGCGCGCGCGACGTCGAGGCGGTCAACACCGTCCTGCTCTCGCGCGGGCGGCGCCTGGGCAGCAACACCGACGTGCCGGGGATGCTCGCCGCCCTCGCCGAGGCCGGCACGACCTCCGCGGCGAGCGGCACCGTGCTCGGCGGCGGCGCCACGGCCCGCTCGGCCCTGGGGGCCCTGCGGGACCTCGGGGTCGCGCGGGCGACCGTGGTCGCCCGCCGCCCGGCGGCCGTGCAGGAGCTGGCCCCGACCGCCCGCCGCCTCGGGCTGGGGCTCGTGCCGGCGCCGTGGGACCCCGCGGCCCTCGGCGACGCGCTGGGGGCGGACGTCGTGGTGGCCGCCGTGCCCGGCGAGGCCGCCGCCGCGCTCGCCGCCGCCGTCCCGCCGCGGCCCGGCACCCTCCTCGACGTCGCGTACGACCCCTGGCCCACCAGCCTCGCCGCCGCCTGGGAGCGCGCGGGCGGGGCGGTGCGCGGCGGGCTCGACCTGCTCGTGCACCAGGCGGTGCTGCAGGTCGGCCTCATGACGGGCCGCGACGCGCCGGGGCGGCTGCTGCCGGTGATGCGCGCCGCCGCCGAGGAGGCGCTCGCGGCGCGCGCCTGACCCGTCCGGTCGCTCAAGGTCCCGCCGCGCGTGCCGATGCTGCCTGCAGGCGGGAGGTCCGCCGGGCGGTCGAGCGGAGGTGGAGCGGGTGCAGCAGCTGGGCGACGTCCTGCTGGCCGGCGGCCTCGTCACGCCCGACCAGCTCGAGGCGGCCAGCGGCGAGCAGGCCGGCGGGCGCACCCTCGGGCGCGTGCTCGTCGAGGAGGGCGTCCTCAGCGAGGCGCAGCTCGTCGCGGCCCTGGCCACCCAGATCGGCATGCCGTTCGTCGACCTGAGCGAGCACCCGGTCGACGGGTCGGCGATCGCCCGCGTGCCGGGGGCGCTGTGCCGCCGCTACGCCGCGATCCCCGTCGGCTTCGAGGACGGCCGGCTCGTGCTCGCCATGGCGGACCCGGCCAACGTCTTCGCGATGGACGACATGCGGGCCATGACCGGCCTCGACGTCAAGCCGGTCGTCGCCACCCGCCCCGACGTGCTCGCCGCCATCGACCGGTACTACCGCGCCGACTCCGACATGGACGACCTCACCAGCGCGCTCGACGCGCAGGAGGAGGAGCAGGACCTCTCGACGGTCAAGGAGATCGTCGAGGACGCGCCCATCGTCAAGTACGTCAACCTGCTCATCACCCAGGCCATCCAGGACCGCGCCTCGGACATCCACCTCGAGCCGGGGGAGCACGACCTGCGCGTGCGGTTCCGCATCGACGGCGTGCTCCACGAGGTCATGCGCTCGCCCCGCTCGATCCAGTCCGGCGTCATCAGCCGCCTCAAGATCATGGCGGACATCGACATCGCCGAGCGGCGCGTCCCCCAGGACGGGCGGCTCTCGGTCACCGCGCACGGGCAGAAGGTCGACCTGCGGGTGGCGACCCTGCCCACGGTGTGGGGCGAGAAGGTCGTCATGCGCATCCTCGACAACTCCACGGCGCGCCTCGACCTGGCCGACCTCGGCTTCAGCGACGGCAACTACGCGCGCTACGCGGAGAGCTTCACCAAGCCGTACGGGATGGTCCTCGTCACCGGACCCACGGGCTCGGGCAAGTCGACGACCCTCTACGCGACGATGAACATCGTCAGCCGGCCCGAGGTCAACGTGATCACCGTCGAGGACCCGGTCGAGTACCGGCTGCCCGGCATCAACCAGGTGCAGACGAACGCGAAGGCGGGGCTGACGTTCGCCTCGGCGCTGCGCAGCATCCTGCGCTCGGACCCCGACGTGGTGCTCATCGGCGAGATCCGCGACCACGAGACCGGGCAGATCGCGGTCGAGGCCGCGCTCACCGGCCACCTCGTGCTCTCCACGCTGCACACCAACGACGCGCCGTCGGCCATCACCCGGCTGACCGAGATGGGGATCGAGCCGTTCCTCGTGGGCTCCGCGCTCGACGCGGTGCTCGCCCAGCGCCTCGCCCGCCGGCTGTGCGGCAAGTGCAAGGAGGCGTACGTCCCCGAGCCCGCCCACCTGCTCGCGGCGCGCTTCCCGTGGCAGGACGGCGAGGACCTGCCGGAGCTGTTCCGCCCGGTGGGCTGCTCGGTGTGCGCGAAGACCGGCTACAAGGGCCGCCTCGCGCTGCACGAGGTCATGCGGGTGTCCGAGCAGGTGGAGCGCCTCGCGGTCCAGCGCGCCTCGGCCACCGAGATCGGCGCGGTGGCCCGCTCCGAGGGGATGCTGACGCTGCGCGAGGACGGGATGGCCAAGGTGGCCGCCGGCGTGACGAGCGTCGACGAGATCCTGCGCGTCGTCGTCTGAGGCCGTCCCACCGGTCCCGGGGCCTCAAGCGCCGTGCCGGCCCCGCCGATGCAGCCGGGGGAGGCCGCGGTCCGCGCGGCCCGGGCACAGGAAGGACCGCCGCGCCGTGACGCAGCCCCACGACGGGACCGACGCCGGCTGGGCGTACGCGCCGAGCGGCCCGGCCGTCCCCCTCGAGCCCGTCCAGGAGCCGTACGGGACCGCCTGGCTGCAGCCGGCGTACCAGCCGGTCGCCTTCGACCCGGCGCCGGACCCGGTGGCGGCGGCGGTGGCGCTGGAGGTCAGCGAGGCGGTCCACGACGCGTACGCCCGCAGCTCGACCGAGGCCGCGCCGGAGGAGGACGACGTCCACCTCGACACGCTGCTCGGGCACCTGCTCGCCGTCGGCGGCTCCGACCTGCACGTCACCGCCGGCGCCCCGCCGATGGTGCGCCTGCGCGGCGACCTGCTGCCGGTGGAGGGGTACGAGCGCCTGCTCCCGCAGGGCATCCAGCGCGCGCTCTACGCGCTCATGACCCAGCGCCAGCGGGAGAAGTTCGAGGAGTCCCTCGAGCTCGACTTCGCCTACGCCATCCCCGGCGTCGCCCGCTTCCGCGTGAACGTCTACCGCCAGCGCGACGCGATGGGCGCGGTGTTCCGCGTGATCCCCTTCGAGATCAAGCGGCTGGAGGACCTCGGCGTCCCGGAGGCGGTCGCCCAGTTCGCCCAGCTGGCCCGCGGCTTCGTGCTCGTGACCGGGCCCACGGGGTCGGGCAAGTCGACGACGCTCGCCTCGCTCGTGGACCTCGCGAACCGCACCCGGCGGGACCACATCATGACCGTCGAGGACCCCATCGAGTTCCTCCACCAGCACCAGTCGTGCATCGTCAACCAGCGCGAGGTGGGGGAGGACACCTGGTCCTTCGCCAGCGCCCTCAAGCACGTGCTGCGCCAGGACCCCGACATCATCCTCGTCGGCGAGCTCCGCGACCTCGAGACGATCTCGATCGCGCTCACCGCCGCCGAGACCGGCCACCTCGTCTTCGCGACGCTGCACACGCAGGACGCCGCGCAGACCATCGACCGCGTCATCGACGTCTTCCCCGCCAACCAGCAGGAGCAGGTGCGCGTGCAGCTCGCCGGCTCGCTGCAGGGGATCGTCTGCCAGACGCTCTGCAAGACCGCGGACCAGCGCGGGAGAGCGGTGGCCACCGAGGTGCTCGTCGCGACGCCGGCGATCCGGAACCTGGTGCGCGAGGGCAAGACGCACCAGATCTACTCGGCGATGCAGGCGGGCCAGCAGCACGGGATGCACACGATGGACCAGCACCTCGCGGAGCTCGTCCGCCAGGGCCGGATCACCTACGACACGGGGCTCGAGAAGTGCCACCACGTCGAGGACTTCAAGCGGCTCGCGGGCCGGGGCTGAGGGGCAGGGCATGGCAGCGACGCTGACGTTCCAGTACGCCGTCCGCGACAGGGCGGGCAAGGTCGTCAAGGGCACGCTCGAGGCGGACTCGCAGGCGGCCGTCGCGGCGCGTCTGCGGAGCATGGGCTACGCCCCGGTGAGCATCACGCAGGCGAGGTCGGGCGGGCTCAACCGCGAGATCACCCTGCCCTCCTTCGGCGCGAAGGTGAGCCTCAAGGACCTCGCGGTCTTCGCCCGGCAGTTCGCGACGATGGTCGACTCCGGGCTGTCCCTCCTGCGGGCGCTGTCGATCCTCGAGGAGCAGAGCCGCAACCCGCACCTGACGAAGGTGCTCGGGGAGGTCCGCACCGCCGTCCAGTCCGGGACGTCGCTGTCCGCCGCCCTCGCCAAGCACCCGCAGACCTTCCCCGTCATCATGATCAACATGGTGCGCGCCGGCGAGGTCGGCGGCTTCCTCGACGAGGTGCTGCTCCAGCTGGCGCAGGGCTACGAGGCCGACGTCAAGCTCATGGGCAAGATCAAGTCGGCGATGACGTACCCGGTCGTCGTCCTCGTCATGGCGGTGCTCGCGGTCATCGGCATGCTCGTCTTCATCGTCCCCGTGTTCGAGGGCATGTTCGCGAGCCTGGGCGGGAAGCTGCCTCCGCCCACCCTCGCCCTGGTCTTCCTCAGCCACCAGATGGCCTGGCTGGTGCCCCTGCTCGTCGTCCTGCTCGTCGCCGCGTCGGCGACGTGGGTGCGGGTGCGGCACCTCGAGCGGGTGCGCGACGTCGTCGACCCGCTCAAGCTGCGGGCACCCGTCTTCGGGACGCTGTTCCAGAAGATCGCGCTCTCGCGCTTCTGCCGGAACTTCGGCTCGATGCTCAAGGCCGGCGTGCCCATCCTGCAGGCGCTGGACATCGTCGCCGAGACGAGCGGGAACCGGGTCGTCGGCAGGGCGCTGCAGGACGTGCGGGCCAGCGTGGCGCAGGGCCAGCCGATGACCGCCCCGCTGGCGCAGCACGCCGTGTTCCCGCCCATGGTCGTGCAGATGCTCGCGGTCGGCGAGGACACCGGCGCGATCGACGTCATGCTCTTCAAGATCGGCGAGTTCTACGACCAGGAGGTCGAGGCCACCACGGAGAGCCTGACCGCCCTCATGGAGCCGCTCATCATCGCCCTGCTCGGCAGCATCGTCGGCGCCATGATCGTGGCGCTCTACATGCCGATCTTCAAGATCTTCGACCTCGTGCAGGGCTGAGGGCGAAAGAGGGTCCCCGTCGCTCAAGTCCCCGCGGGGACGGCCGATGGGGAAGGTGTCAGCAGACGCACCGGCAAGAAACGGCACCCCCGCCGCGAGGCGGGTCCGCAGAGCCAGGGGACCGCGCGACCAGGGTCGCGGTCAGCCCAGCTGCCTCAGCCGGCCCGTGAGGGCCGCGGAGGGACCGGCGGGGCGTCTCGGAACGGTCCCGAAAGGACGGACGCACATGCTCGCTCGCATCCGCAAGGCCCTCGAGGGCAAGGAGTCGGGCTTCACGCTCATCGAGCTCCTCGTCGTCGTCATCATCATCGGCATCCTCGCCGCCATCGCCATCCCGACCTTCCTCAACCAGCGCACCAAGGGCTGGGAGGCGTCCGCGAAGGCGGAGCTGCGCAACCTCGCGACCGCCGAGGAGTCCTTCGCCACGGACAGCGGCGGCACCTACTCGACGGACATCGCGACCGCCGGCGCCGGTCTGCGGGGCCAGGGCTACAACCCGAGCGCGAACGTGACCGTGCAGTTCGCCGCGACGCAGCCGTCCGGCGGCTACACCATCTGCGCCCGTCACAACAGCGGCGGCCTGAAGTACCGCATCTCCACCGAGGGCGCGAACGCGGGCTCGCCCACCGCGATCCCGGGCTCGACCGCTTCGACGGCCTGCGCCTGACGCGCAGCACCACAGCAGCACAGCAGGAGGGGCGGGCCCGGGGGGCCCGCCCCTCCTCGCGTCCCCAGGACCGGCAGCGCTCAAGGAGCGGGCCGGACCGGCCGATAGGAGCGGCATGGCAGGCACGGCAGGCGGGCGCGCGCGGCGCGGCGACGAGGGGTTCAGCCTCGTCGAGGTCCTCGTCGCGACGGTGCTCTTCGCCGCCCTCGGCGCCGCCGCGGCGAGCGTGCTCGTCAAGGGCCTCGCCGTGAGCGCGTCCGGCGAGGCGCGCACCGTCGCGGCGAACCTCGCCACCCAGCAGGTCGAGGCCGTCCGCGGGGCCCTCACGCCGGACCAGGTCGTCAGCGGCACCCGCACGGTCCAGCTCGCCGGGCGGACGTACACCGTCACCACGACGGCCGCCCTCGACACGGTGCGCTCGAAGGGCGTCAGCGCCTGCGACGGCACGACGGGGGCCGCGGCGCAGAAGCGCGTGACGGTCGTCGTCACCTGGCCCGACATGGGCGGCACGCAGCCGGTGCGCGAGGAGACGACCCTCGCCCTGCCGATCTCCGGCTCCACGGCGACGACCGGCGTGCTCACCGTCCCGGTGCAGGACCGCGCGGGCAAGGGCCTGGCCGGCCACACCGTGCAGCTCGCGCTCGCCGGCACCCCGGTCGCCTCCGCCGTCACCCAGCGGGACGGCTGCGCGGTCTTCCCCGCCCTCGCGCCCGGGACGACGTACCAGGCGAGCGTCACGACGGCCGGCTACGTCGGCGTCGACGGACGCGCGACGGCGTACGGCCCGCTCGGCCAGTCCGTGCAGAGGGCGACCGTGACCAAGGCGCAGCCGATCCGGTACGACCGCCCGGCCACCCTCGTCGTCGCCCTGTCCGGTGCGGCCGCGACGTACCCCCTCCCCGTCGCAGCGGGCGGGAGCGGCTTCGACCTCAGCAGCGCCGAGGCGGCGACGACGGCGACGGCCGTCGTGCCCTGCGGCTCGGCGCCCTGCGCGGCGCGCCAGCCCTCCACGGGCACGACCCCGAGCTCCTGGCGGGTCGACGGCCTCTTCCCCTTCGGCACCGGGTACGCCCTCTGGGGCACCCAGTGCTCGGTGCGCCCCGGCGGCCTGCCGGCCGTGGCGACCGCCCCCGGGCAGGTGTCGAGCGCGACGCTCGCCGGCTTCGGGGGCGTCTCGGCGACGCTCACCGACAGCGCCGGCGCCGCCCTGACCGGCCGCACGCTCTACGCCGTGCCCGTCGGCTCCACCTGCACCGCGCCCCTGCGGTTCCCGGACCCGACGTCGGCCTCCGCCACCAACGTGGCGCTGCCCGCCGGCACCTGGCGCATCGCCGCGGACCCGACGGCCTCCACGGCCGGCGCCCGGCAGGTCACCGTGACCGCGGGACAGGTCTCGCCCACGACGCTGGCGGTGACGCCGTGACCCGGCTGCGCCGGGCGCTGCGGCGCGACGAGGGCACCAGCCTCGTCGAGCTCCTCGTCGCCACGGTCCTCACCGCGCTGCTCGGCGCGGCGCTCGTGACGACCCTGCTGCAGGGGATGCGCACGACCCAGCTCTCGGACTCGCGCACCGCGAACGGGCAGGCCGTCCGGACCGTGCTCGAGGCGATGACGCAGGCCCTGCGCACCGCCGCGGACCCCTCGACCGCCCCGGGCGTGGACGCCTTCGTGGCGGCCGGCCCGACCGACGTCACCTTCTACGCGGCCCTCGGCAACCGCACGGGCGCCATCGGCGCCGACGTGCCGCCGAGCCGCGTCCGCTTCTGGTTCGCCCCGACCGGCAGCGGCCTCGGCGAGGTCCGCCAGACGGTCGTCCCGCCGGACCCCGGCTCGACGCTCACCGCGGCGACGTGGAGCGGGGCCGGCACGACCCGCGTGCTCGCGCGCTCGGTCGTGGCCCCGACCGCCGGCTGCCCCCTGTTCGTCTACCAGCGCCGCAGCGACGCGCCCACCGCCCCCTGCCCGGCGACCCGGCTCGCCGTGGACACGAGCACGAGCACGGTGCCGGTGGCGGCGGACGGCTCCGTCGCCGCCGCCAACCTGTCGCGGATCACCGCGGTGGAGGTCTGGGTGACCGTCCGCACCGACAGCCTCGGCGGCAGCGACCCGTCGAGCCCCCGTCGTGCGACGAGCACGGGGGTCGACCGCGTGACCCTGCTCAACGAGAACCTGACGACGTGAGGGGCCCCGGAGTGAGGACCGCCCGCCGCAGCGCCCGCGACGACGAGGGCTTCGCGCTGCTGTCCGTCATCGTCACGATGGCGCTGCTGACGCTCTTCGTGCTGGCGTCGGTCGCCTACGCCGCGAACGCCGTGCACGGGTCGCGGCGCGGGCAGGACTGGCACGCGGCGCTCGCGGCCGCGCAGACGGGCATGGACGACCTGCGCTCGCGGCTCAACGACTGCGACGGCTACTGGTCGGCGCCGTGCCCGGGCGGTCCCGACCAGTCCGACCTCACCACCGACTGGTCGAACCCGACGTGGCAGACGGTGCCGTCCGCGGCGGGGGAGACCGACCGGCAGTTCGCGTACGGCTTCGTCACCCTGCCGACCCAGGTCACCGGCCTCATCCGCATCCGGGCGATGGGCCGGGTCGTGCGCGGCGAGGGCAGCTACGGGCCCACCCGCACCTTGTCGGCCGACCTGCGCAAGCCGCAGTTCCTCAACTACGTGTACTACACCGACAAGGAGTCGCCGTCGCCGCGCACCATCGCGGCGCTGCGCCCGCCCCGCAAGGTGCGGCTCGACCCGACGTACTCGACGGGCGGGCGCACCTACACCGACATGGCCTACGCCGGCGTCACCAGCGCCGAGGCGGACAAGTGCGGCCGGTACTACTACTCGGTGCCGCCGGCGACCGGCGCGCGCAGCTCGAGCTACACGGAGTCGTTCACCTACTCCAACGCCACCCAGACCTCGGCGGTGACCACGACGAACGCCGGCGGCTGCGACATCCAGTTCGGCGGCGGCGACACCATCGACGGCCCGCTCTACAGCAAGGACGCGCTGCTCGTCAGCGGCAGCCCGCTGTTCAAGGGCGAGACCTCGACGTACTGGCAGACCTCCTACAGCCCCGCCGCGCCGGCCACGGCGCCGTACCGCAAGGCGACCACGAGCAGCGCGCCGTCGAGCGCCGGCCGGAGCATCGGCATCACCGACCGCAGCGTCGACCTGCCGCCGACCAACGTCGCCCTGCGCGACAAGGCCGACCCCGCCAAGACCTCCGGCGGCTGCCTCTACACCGGCCCCACGAGCATCGAGCTGCTGCCCGACGGGACGATGCGCGTGCTGAGCCCCATGACCACGGCCGCGACGCCGGCCTGCGGCGGCGACCTGCGCACCGAGCAGGTCGTGCCGCTGCCGAGCAACGGCGTCGTCTACGTGGACGCCGGGACCGGGGCGTGCCCCGCCGGCAAGGTCCTCGGCCGCTACCCCCTGGACGGCGAGGTCGTGCCCGCCGACGACTACGGCTGCACCGCCGGCGACGCGTACGTCAAGGGCACCCTGGACGGCCGCCTCACCATCGGCACCGCCGGCACCATCTACGCGGTCGGCAACATCCGGTACGAGGAGGGCACCAGCGGCGGCGACGTCCTCGGCCTCGTCGCCCAGGGCTACGTCAAGGTCTGGCACCCGGTGAGGTGCGACTTCGTGCCGGAGCCCGGCTACTACTGCCAGAAGGCCCGCAACGCCGACAACCGGTTCGACAACCTGCTGTCGCAGGCGGACTCGGTGGTCGAGGTCGACGCGGCCATCATCTCGGTCGACAACTCGTTCATCGTGCAGAACTACGACAAGGGCGAGCCGATCACCGGCAAGCTGCGCGTCGTCGGCGGCATCTACCAGCGCTACCGCGGCACGGTGGGCACCGGCCAGGGGACGACCGGCTACCTCAAGGACTACGTGTACGACACCCGCCTCAAGAGCCTGCCCCCGCCGTACTTCCTCGAGCCGACCAAGGCGCCGTGGGAGGTCGTCGGGTTCAGCGAGGACTGACGTGCTCGCCCCCACCGTCGCTGCAAGCGCTCTC
The DNA here is from genome assembly GCF_003594885.1 of Vallicoccus soli. Taxonomy (NCBI): domain Bacteria; kingdom Bacillati; phylum Actinomycetota; class Actinomycetes; order Motilibacterales; family Vallicoccaceae; genus Vallicoccus; species Vallicoccus soli. The sequence goes on along the minus strand of NZ_QZEZ01000002.1, from coordinate 113,966 downwards.
CTCGGGCTGCTCGTCGGCTCGTTCCTCAACGTCGTCGTCCACCGCGTGCCCGCGGGGCTCTCGGTGGTCCATCCGCCGAGCGCCTGCCCCGGCTGCGACGCGCGGATCGCCGCGTACGACAACGTGCCGGTGCTCTCGTGGCTCGTGCTGCGGGGGCGCTGCCGCCGCTGCCGCACGGGCATCAGCGTGCGGTACCCGCTCGTCGAGCTCGGGACCGCGTGCCTGTTCGCGGTCGTGGCCTGGCGGCTGGGGGCGTCGTGGGAGCTGCCGGCGTACCTCTGGCTGGCCGGCGTCGCCGTGCCGCTCGCGCTCATCGACCTCGACGTGCGGCGGCTGCCGGACGCGATCGTCCTGCCGGCCTACCCGGTCAGCGCGGCCCTGCTCGCGCTGGCGTCCGAGGGGACGGGGGAGTGGGGCGCGCTGCTGCGCGCCGGGGCGGGCGGCCTGCTGCTCTTCGCGCTCTACCTCCTGCTGGCCGTGGCCCAGCCCGGGGGCATGGGCTTCGGCGACGTGAAGCTCGCGGGCGTGCTCGGCCTGCACCTCGGCTGGCTCGGCTGGGGGACGCTCGTGGTGGGCGGCTTCCTCGGCTTCCTGCTGGGCGGGGCGGTCGGCCTCGCCCTCATGGCGGCGGGGCGCGCCGGCCGGCGCAGCGCCATCCCCTTCGGCCCCAGCATGCTCGCGGGCGCGCTCCTGGCCGTCCTGTGCGGCGAGGCGCTCGCCGGCCTCTACGTCGACCTCCTGCTCTGAGCGCCCGGCCCCGGACGGCTCAAGGGCACCACCCGTACGGCCGATGGACGCAGGGAACGCGCCGCGGAGGACCGCGGCGCACCTGGCGGAGGGACGCGGAGTGGCTGTGCGATCGGCCGTGGGCCTGGACATCGGCACCTCGAGCGTGCGCGCCGCGCAGCTGTCCTTCGGCGGCGGCAGCGCCCGCCTCGACCGCTTCGGCCAGCTCGCGCTGCCCGACGGCGCCGTGCGCGACGGCGAGGTGGCCGACGCCGACGCGGTCGGCGAGGCGATCAAGCGCCTCTGGAGCCTGACCGGCTTCCGCAGCAAGCGCGTGCACGTCGGCGTCGCGAACTCCAAGGTCATCGTGCGGCAGGTCGACCTGCCCTGGCTGCCGCTCCACGAGCTGCGCGCCGCCCTGCCCTTCCAGGTGCAGGACGTGCTCCCCATGCCGGTGGAGAGCGCGCTGCTCGACTTCCACCCGCTCAGCGAGTCCGGCAGCGACGAGGGCCGTACGGTGACCGGCCTGCTCGTCGCCGCCTCGCGCGAGATGGTCAGCGGGGCGCTCGAGGCCGTCGAGCGCGGCGGCCTCACCCCCGTGGCCGTGGACCTCTCCTCCTTCGCCGTCCTGCGCTCCCTCGCCGAGCCGGACCACCTCGGGCTCGCGGCGGAGGCCGAGGCCCTGGTCGACGTCGGTGCCCGCGTGACGAACGTCGTCGTGCACCAGGGCGGGGTGCCGCGCTTCGTGCGCATCCTGCTCGCGGGCGGCCGCGACGTCACCGACGCGGTCGCGGATCGGATCGGCCTGCCGCACGCCGACGCCGAGGCGCTCAAGCACCAGGTCGGCAGCGACGCCCCGATCGGCGGCGTCGAGGCGACGACCGCCGTGGTGGTGGAGGGCTCGACCGCGTCCTTCGTCGACGACATCCGCGGCTCGCTCGGCTACTACGCCTCGACGGGCGGCGCCCCGGTGTCGCGGATCGTCCTCACCGGCGGAGGCTCGCGCCTGCACGGGCTCGCCCACCGCCTCGGCCTCGCCACCGGCCTGCCCGTCCAGACCGGTGCGCCCTTCTCCCGCCTCACCCTGGGCCGCACCGGCCTGACCGCCGAGCAGCTCGCCTTCGTCGAGCCGCTCGCGGTCGTGCCGGTCGGCCTCGCCCTCGGAGCCGCCGCATGAGCCGCACCCGCAGCACCGCCCCGGCCGAGGCCGGCGCGGGGACCGCCCTGCTCGCGACCGCCTCGCTCGCGGCCCTGCCGCGCGTCGACCTGCTCCCGCCCGAGGTGGCCGAGGGCCAGCGGTTCGCGCAGGTCCGGCTCGGCCTCGTCGGCGGCCTCGTCGCCACCGCCGCGGTCGTCGGCGGGCTGTACGCCCACGCCACGGCGCAGGTCGGCGACGCGCAGGCCGAGCTCGACGGGGTCCGGGCGCAGACCGTCGCGCTCACCGCCCAGAAGGCCGAGTACGCCGAGGTCCCCCTCGTCCTCGCCCAGGTCGACCAGGGCCGCGCGAAGCTCGCCGCCGCCCTCGGGCAGGAGGTGCGCTGGTCGTACCAGCTCAACTCCCTCGGCAACGAGCTCCCGCCGAGCGTCTGGGTCGACGAGGTCAGCGTCAGCGCCGCGGCGGTGCCGGTGGCCACGACGCCCACGGGAACCGCGGGCACCACGGGCACCACGGGCACGGGGACGACGACCACGGGGACGGCGCCCGCGACGGGCACGGCGGCGGCCGGCGCGGCGGCCCTGCCCGGCTGGACCGTCACCGTCACGGGCAAGGCCGAGCGGATGGAGGACGTCGCCGCCTGGCTCGACGTCGTGGCCCAGCGACCGGGCTGGAGCGGCGCCACCGTCTCGTCGGCGGCGCTCGAGGTCGAGGAGGGGCGCAAGACCACGACCTTCACCTCCACCGTCCAGGTCGGCGGGGAAGCGCTGTCCAAGCGGTACGCCCTCCCGGGCGCCGCGGCGCCGGCCGCGAGCCCGGCAGCCCCGGCCACCACGTCCGCCCCCACCACGACGACCGCGCAGGCAGGGCAGTGACATGACGCGCACCCAGAAGTGGTCCGCCGGCACCGCGGTGCTCGCGGTCCTCCTCCTGCTGGCCGGCTGGTTCCTCCTCGTGGCCCCGCAGCGGAGCACCGCCGCCGGGCTGCGGCTCGAGGCGGTGGCCGCGGAGCAGGCGAACCAGGGCCTGCTGACCGAGATCCACCAGCTCCAGGCCCAGAGCGCCGAGCTGCCCGCGAAGCGCGAGGTGCTGGAGGCGATCAGCCGCAAGCTCCCGGCCGACGTGCAGCTGCCGGCGCTCGTGCGCGCCCTGACCGGGGCCTCGGCCGCGGCGGGCGCCGAGCTGCAGGCGATGGCCCCGGGCGTGCCGCAGGCGCTGGCGCCCGCCGACGCCGCCGCCGTCGGCAGCGCCGCCGCCGCCACCGTGTCCGCCGTCCCCGTGACGCTCACGGCGGGCGGGGAGTTCGCGCAGCTCGACCGTTTCCTCTTCGAGCTCGAGCGGCTGGACCGGGCGTTCCTCGTCACCGGGCTCACCCTGCGGGGCGGTGACGGGGCCGAGGTCGCCACGACGAGCGCCACGGCCCTGGCCGGGCCGCTGACCCTCGAGGTGCAGGGCCAGGTCTTCGTCGACGCGGCGGCGGTGCCCACCGCGACGTCCGTCCCCGGCACGACCGCCACGACCCCCACCCCGACGACCGGCACGGCGCCCGCGCCGGCCGCCTCCTGAGGACGGACGACATGACCCGCTCCGCGGCCGGCGACGCCGGCTCCAGGCGCCGCCTCATCGCGCTGTCCGTCGGCGCGACGACCGCCGGCGCCGTCGCCGCCTGCCTGCTCCTCCTCGGCGGTGCCGACGACGAGGGGACGGCCCTCGCGGTCGTCCCGGGGTCCGGGGCCGCGGCCGCGGCCACCCCCTCGCCCCGGCCCACGCCGACGGCCGAGGACGTGCTCCTCGTGGGCGTGCGCGACCCGTTCTCGGACCCGCGCGGCCCCGCGCCCGTCGCGGTGCCGACGGCGGACCCGACGCTCCCCGCGCCGGCGCCCTCGTGGACCTGGCCCGCGAGCACCCCGACCGCGACCTCGAGCCCCGCGCCGGCCGCGCCGAGCGCCACGGCGACCCCCACGCCGACCAGCAGCCCGACGGCGCGCCCGACGGCGCGCCCGACGGCCCGCCCGACGGCCCGCCCGACGACCCGCCCGACGACCCGGCCGACGACGCGCCCGACGACCCGGCCGACGACCGAGCCGTCGCCGGCCCCGACCGCGACGACCGCGCCGGCCCCGCGCCGCGTGCTGCTCACGGTCGGCAGCGTCCTCGTGGACCGCGAGCAGGTCCGGCTCTACCTCGACGGCGTCGAGCACCACGTGGACGTCGCGGACGCGGTCGCCGGCCTCGAGGTGCTCCGGGTGACCGAGGGCTGCGCCACCTTCCGCTACCGCTCCGGCGAGCCCTTCGACCAGTGCTCCGGCACCTCGCGCCGGCTCTGAGCCCCCACCCCACGACCCGCAGGACCCGGCGCGCAGGGCGCGGACCAGGAGGAACCACGTGAAGAACGAGCGACGCGGCGCGCTGCTGCGCGCCGCCGCCGCGACCGCCGCGGCGGCGCTCGCGGCCGGCCTCGCCCCGGCCGGGGCGCTCCCGGCCGCGGCCGCCGCGCCGCCGGCCCCCGCCGTCATCGCCCCGACGAGCGCCGACGGGCAGGTCCGCGACGTGGAGCTGGCGTGGTCGCCGGTCGCCGGGGCGACGGCGTACCAGGTGCAGGTCAGCGACACCGGCCTCTGGGGCGCGGGGACGTACACGGCGACCACCGGCGTCCCCCGCTTCGCCGCGCCCGTCACGCTGCCGCACGGGGACCTCGTGTGGCGGGTCCGCGCGCTCGAGGGCGACGAGCGGGGGGCCTGGAGCGCGGCGACCGAGTTCACGCGCGGTTGGGACGCCATGCCGCAGGACCCGCAGACCCACCTCGACGCGAACGGGGTGCTGCCCGCGGTCTCCTGGGCCCCCGTCCCGGGTGCCTCCTTCTACGAGGTCGAGTACAGCCGGGTGCCGTTCGACGCCCTCGACGAGGCCGACGCGCCCCAGGAGGGCACGTTGGACCACTTCACCTGCTACACCTCCCACACCTGGCTCGCGCCCTACGGCGTCTCGATCGGGCAGGCCCTGGAGGACCCCCCGGGTGGCGAGGAGGCGTGCGCGTTCGTCGTCAACTCCGGCGAGGAGGCCGACCCCGACGCCGGCCCGTCCTCGCCGTTCGAGATGGGCGGTTCGTTCGTCTGGGACACGCAGTACTTCTGGCGCGTCCGGGCCCGGGACGGGGCCGTGGACGACCGCGCGAGCATCGCGGACGGGAGCGCCGCGTGCACCGGGGTCTGGGTCGAGTCCGGGGCCGTGGTCGAGTCGGACGGCAAGGTGACCGTGCCGGTCGGGATGGACCCGCCGGAGTACGCGCCGACGCCCGACTGCTCCCGGTGGGTCGACGGCGGCAGCTTCACTCCCACGGTGCCGGACGGGTGGCGTGACGAGCCGACCGTCCCCACGGGGCTGCGCGTCGAGCCTGCAGCGGAGCCCACGAGCTCGCCCGCCTCCGCGAGCGACACCCCCCTGTTCCGGTGGGACCCCGTGCCCGGTGCCTTGAAGTACCGCGTGAGCCTGGGGCGGTCCGCGGACCTGCGCGACCCGGTGCACGTGTGGGAGACCCACGCGACCGGGATGCTCCCGCTGGGTGCGCTGCCGGACAAGGACCTGCGCACCTACTGGACCGTGCAGGCCTGCAACGGCAACGCGCGGTGCAGCCCCCCGGCACCCGTCCGCTCCTTCACCAAGCGCGCCACGTCGACCACGACCGTGGTCAGGGGCGCGGTGGACGACCGCTACCGCCTCGGCACCCTGCGCTGGTCCGTGCAGGGCGGCGCGCCGGCGGCGGCCGGGCAGCTGGTGGGCCCGGCGCCGCAGGCCAAGGGCTACGAGGTCCAGGTCCTGCGGGCGGGCGAGGTCGCGGCTGCCGAGCGGGCGGAGCGGCCGCCGGTCGTCGCGCTCTCGGCGCGCACCGACGGCGTCGGCGACGCGGCCCGCGAGCTGCGCTGGACCTTCGACAGCAGCGAGCTGGCGCAGGGGCAGTACGAGTGGCGGGTGCGGGCGCTCCCCGAGGTCGGCGAGCCGCTGGCCTGGAGCGCGCCCGGCCCGCTCGACGTGGGCGCCCCGGTGCTGACCCTCGCCGCGCGCAGCGGCTTCGAGCCCGGCGCGCCGGTCGCCGTCACCGCGTCCGAGGCCGTCACGGGCGTCGACGGCACGTCGGTGCAGGTGGTCGTGGCCGCCTCGGGGGAGCCCGTGAGGGGCACCCTCAGGCCGACGGCGGCCGGGCGGGCCTGGACCTTCACCCCGGACGGCGGCTGGGTCGCGGGGCAGGCGTACGCGCTGCGCGTCGGCACCGCCGTCGTCGACCTCGCGGGCAAGCGCGCGAGCGCGGCGGCCGGCACGGTGACGGCGGGCCTCCAGGTGGACAGCGCGAGCGGCGCGCTGCAGCTCGGCAGCGCCGGCGGCGCCTGGACGACCGTCCCGGCCTCCGACGCGGTGGGCAAGTCGTTCCTGCGGACCAGCGCGAAGGCGCCGCTGGGGACGCCCTCCTACGCCCAGGCGCGGTTCCGCGGCACCGGCGTGGACGTGCTCGCGTGCCGCGGCCCGAGGGCCGGCGTGCTGCGGGTCCTCCTCGACGGGCGGACGGCGGCGACGGTCGACCTCTACCAATCGTACAGCTCGTGCGGGCGGGTCTGGCGCAGCCCCGCCATGACCGACGGGCCGCACGCCGTGCGCCTGCAGCCCACCGGCACCCGCAACGCCCGCTCGACCGGGCGCCTGCTCGACGTCGACGCGGTGGTCGCGCGCTGAGCGGCTGACGGGCCGTCCGCACGGCGGACGAGGGCGGGGCCGTGCGGACCGCCGTGGGAGACTGGCGCCCATGCTGCGCTGGTTGACCGCGGGGGAGTCGCACGGCCCCGCCCTCGTCGCGATCCTCGAGGGCCTCCCCGCGGGGGTCCGCACCTCGATGCACGACGTCGCGTCCGCCCTGGCCCGGCGCCGGCTCGGCGCCGGGCGCGGGGCGCGGATGTCGTTCGAGAAGGACGAGGTCGAGTTCCTCGGCGGCGTGCGGCACGGCCTCACCCAGGGCGGGCCGGTCGCGATCCGCGTGGGCAACACCGAGTGGCCCAAGTGGGAGCAGGTCATGGCGGCCGACCCGGTCGACGAGGAGGTCCTCGCCGGGCTCGCCCGCAACGCCCCGCTCACCCGCCCCCGCCCCGGGCACGCCGACCTCGTCGGCATGCAGAAGTACGGCTTCGACGAGGCCCGGCCGGTCCTCGAGCGGGCCAGCGCCCGCGAGACCGCCGCGCGCGTCGCGCTGGGCAGCGTGGCGCAGGCGTTCCTCGAGCAGGCCGCGGGCGTGCGCGTGCTCAGCCACGTCGTCGCGCTCGGCGAGGCCGACGCCCCCGACGGCGTCGTCCCGCTCCCCGAGGACCTCGCGCGGGTCGACGCCGACCCGGTGCGCTGCCTCGACCCCGCCGCCGCGGCGGCGATGCTCGAGGAGGTCGAGCGGGCCCACAAGGACGGCGACACGCTCGGCGGCGTCGTCGAGGTGCTCGCGTACGGCCTGCCGCCCGGCCTGGGCAGCCACGTCCACTGGGACCGCCGGCTCGACTCGCGCCTCGCCGGCGCCCTCATGGGCATCCAGGCGATCAAGGGCGTCGAGGTCGGCGACGGCTTCCGCACGGCGCGGCGCCGCGGCTCCGAGGCGCACGACGAGATCGAGCGCGGCGAGGACGGCGTCCTGCGCCGGCGCACCGGGCGCGCGGGCGGCACCGAGGGCGGCATGTCCACGGGCGAGCCGCTGCGCGTGCGCGCGGCGATGAAGCCGATCGCCACCGTGCCGCGGGCCCTGGCCACCGTCGACGTGCAGACCGGCGAGGCCGCGAAGGCGCACCACCAGCGCTCCGACGTCTGCGCGGTCCCCGCGGCGGGCGTCGTCGCCGAGGCCATGGTCGCGCTCGTGCTCGCCGACGCGCTGCTGGAGAAGTCCGGCGGCGACTCGGTCGCGGAGACGGCCCGCAACGTGCGGTCGTACCTCGACGCGCTGCCCGACTTCTGATGGCGCCGCGCGCCGTCCTCGTCGGCCCGCCCGGGGCTGGCAAGACCACCGTCGGCCGGCTGCTCGCCGAGCGGCTGGGCTGCGCCTTCCGCGACACCGACGAGGACGTCGAGGCCGCGGCAGGGCGCAGCGTGGCCGACGTCTTCGTCGAGGACGGCGAGGCGCGGTTCCGCGAGCTCGAGCGGGCGGCCGTGGCGGGCGCCCTCGTCGGGCACGACGGCGTGCTCGCCCTGGGCGGCGGCGCCGTGCTCGACCCGGGCACGCGCGCGGACCTCGCCGGGCACCGCGTCGCGTTCCTGGACGTCGGCATCGCCGACGCCGCGCCGCGGATCGGGTTCGGCGCGGCCCGCCCGCTGCTCGTCGGCAACCCGCGGGCGCAGTGGACCAGGCTCATGCAGGCCCGGCGCCCGCTCTACGAGGAGGTCGCGACCGTGACCGTGCAGACCGGCGGCGTGGACGCCGACGAGGTGGCCCGCCGCGTCGCGGCGGCCCTGGGGGAGGGCTCGTGAGCGGCGCGACGCGGATCACCGTCGGGGGGGAGCGGCCGTACGACGTCGTGGTCGGCACCGGGCTGCTCGGCGAGCTGCCGGCGCTGCTCGGCCCGGCGGTCCGGCGGGTCGCGGTGGTCCACCCGCGGGCGCTCGCCGCCACCGGCGAGGCGGTGCGCGAGGACCTCGTGGCCCAGGGCTACGAGGCGATCGCCCTGGAGACGCCCGACGCGGAGGAGGCGAAGACCGCCCAGGTGGCCGCCTTCTGCTGGGGCGTGCTGGGGCAGGCCGGCTTCACCCGCAGCGACGCGGTCGTCGGCGTCGGCGGCGGGGCGACGACCGACCTCGCCGGCTTCGTCGCCGCGACCTGGCTGCGCGGGGTGAGGGTCGTGCACGTGCCGACCACGCTGCTCGGCATGGTCGACGCCGCGGTCGGCGGCAAGACCGGCATCAACACCGCCGAGGGCAAGAACCTCGTCGGCGCCTTCCACGAGCCCGCCGGGGTGCTCTGCGACCTCGCGACGCTGGAGAGCCTCCCGCGAAACGACCTGGTCAGCGGGCTCGCCGAGGTGGTCAAGGTCGGCTTCACCAGCGACCCGCGCATCCTCGAGCTCGTCGAGGCCGACCCGGCCGAGGCGTCCCGCGCCGACGGCCCCGTGCTGCGCGAGCTCGTGGAGCGGGCCGTCGCGGTCAAGGCACGCGTCGTGGCCGCCGACCTGCGCGAGTCCGCGGCCGACGGGCTCGGGCGCGAGGTGCTCAACTACGGCCACACCCTGGGGCACGCCGTGGAGAAGGTGGAGCGCTACCGGTGGCGCCACGGCGCCGCCGTGTCCGTCGGGCTCGTCTTCGCCGCCGAGCTCGCCCGCCTCGCGGGCCGGCTGCCCGACGCGGTCGCCGACCGGCACCGCACGGTCCTCGCCTCGCTCGGGCTGCCCACGACGTACGCGGGCGGGCCCTGGCCGCGGCTTCTCGAGGCGATGAAGGTCGACAAGAAGGCCCGGGGCGACCTGCTGCGGTTCGTGGTGCTCGAGGACCTCGCGCGCCCGGCGCGCCTCGAGGGCCCCGACCCCGCGCTGCTCGCCGCCGCCTTCGGCGAGCTCGCGCCGTAGCGCGCCCGCAGCCCGCCCGGATCGTCCCGTCGTGTCCCGGGACGTCCCCCGCGCGCCCGGCGGCGCGGCCGGTTCCCCGGTTTGCCGAACCGTTACGGGACGAACCCTCGCATCCGGTGCCCGGAGCACCTAGGGTCCGCCGGGTGGGGCTCGCACCGGGCGTCAGGCCGGCGCTGCGCCCCGCCACCCTGTCAGGACTACCAGGAGGCGCTGTGCGCAAGATCTCTGCCGGGCTCGTGAGCCTGGCGCTGGCGTCGGGGACGGGGGTGGCGCTGGGGACCCCCGCCGCCACCGCCGCACCCTCCGTGGGCGGGGCCGTGACCGCGGCCGGCGCAGCGGGGGCCCGCGTCGAGGACGAGCTCCCCAACGCGCTCGAGGACAAGCGGCGCGCGCTGCGCGAGGCAGGCCTCACCAAGGTGCTCAACGGCGAGGCGCGCCCGGAGAAGCGCGGCTCCAGCACCGTCGTGAAGGTCGGCGAGGGCAACGCCTCGTCCGTCGCCTCCGCGGGCGGCCGCGCGACCGCCAAGGCCGCCAAGGCCAAGGGCCAGGGCGAGGTCGACCAGTACGTCGAGCTCTCGCGCGAGAAGACGGACAAGGTCTTCGTCATCCTCGCCGAGTTCGGCAACCAGCGGCACCCGGACTTCCCGGACGTGGACACCGACCCCGACACGCCGGGGCCGACGACCTTCGACGGCCCGCTGCACAACAGCATCCCGCAGCCGGACCGCTCGCAGGACAACTCCACGCCCTGGCAGGAGGACTTCGACCGCGAGTACTACCAGGACCTGTACTTCGGCGAGGGCGACGGCGTCGAGTCCCTCAAGACGTACTACGAGCGGCAGTCCTCCGGGCGCTACAGCGTCGACGGCACCGTCAGCGACTGGGTGAAGGTCCCCTACAACGAGGCGCGCTACGGCCGCGAGGACGCGACCACCTGGAACCTCATCCAGGACGCGCTCGCCGCGTGGGTCAAGGACCAGCGGGCGCAGGGCCGCACCGCGGCGCAGATCAAGGCGGACATCGCCGAGTACGACCAGTGGGACCGGTACGACCACGACGGCGACGGCGACTTCGACGAGCCCGACGGCTACATCGACCACTTCCAGATCATCCACGCGGGCGGCGACGAGGCCGACGGGGACCCGTACCAGGGCGAGGACGCGATCTGGTCGCACCGCTGGTACGCGTTCAACACCGACGCGGGGATCACCGGCCCGGCGACGAACAAGCTCGGCGGCACGCAGATCGGGCGCACCGGCGTCTGGGTCGGCGACTACACGATCCAGGCCGAGAACGGCGGGCTCAGCACCGTCGCGCACGAGTACGGCCACGACCTGGGCCTGCCGGACCACTACGACACCTCGGGGCCGGGCTCGGCCAACGAGAACGGCGTCAACTGGTGGACGCTCATGGCGCAGAGCCGCGTCAGCGCCCCCGGCGACCAGGCCATCGGCACCCGCGCGCCCGACCTCGGCGCCTGGGACAAGCTCCAGCTCGGCTGGCTCGACTACGAGGTCGTGCCCGCCGGCCGCAAGCGCGTCGTCGACCTCGGCCCGCACGAGTACAACAGCGCCAAGGCGCAGGGCATCGTCGTCCCGCTGCCCAAGAAGGAGGTCACCCGCGAGCTCGGCGAGCCGGCCAGCGGCGAGAGCTTCTTCTGGTCCGGCCAGGGCGACGACCTGTCCAACACGATGACCCGCGAGCTCGACCTCACCGGCGCGACCACCGCGTCGATGTCGCTCAAGGCGCGCTTCGACATCGAGGGCAACGAGGAGGACGGCTACTACGACTACCTCTACGCCCAGGCCTCCTTCGACGGCGGCGAGAACTGGACCTCGCTCGACGGCACCGTCGACGGCGTGCCGTTCATCCGCGACGCGTCCGGCCAGCCGGCCATCTCCAACACCTCGGGCGGCGAGTGGCTCGACGTGGTCGTGCCCATGGACGCGGCCGCGGGCCAGACCCCGCTGTTCCGCTTCCTCTACCGCACCGACGGCGGCGTCGCGCCCGTCGGCTTCTTCGCCGACGACATCGTCGTGACGAAGGACGGCGAGACCGTGCTCGAGGACGGGGCCGAGGAGGGCGGCGAGGGCTGGACCCTCGACGGCTTCACGGTCACCACCGGCACCGAGGTCGACCAGTACGACAACTACTACATCGCCTCGCACCGGACCTACGTCTCGTACGACCGCTACCTGCAGTCCGGCCCGTACAACTTCGGCTGGGCGAGCACCCGGCCGGACTGGGTCGAGCACTTCCCGTACGAGGACGGCCTGCTCGTCTCCTACTGGGACACCTCCCAGGCGGACAACAACACGAGCCAGCACCCGGGCGAGGGGCTCATCCTGCCGGTGGACGCGCACCCGCAGCCGTTCTACAACCTGCAGGGCCAGCCGTGGCGCCCGCGCATCAACGGGTACGACGCCCCGTTCTCGCTCGACCGCCCGGCGTCCTTCACGCTCCACCTCAACGGGCAGCCGAGCTGGATCCGCGGCCAGGCCGCGCAGCCGGTCTTCGACGACCGCCGCTCGTACTGGTCCGAGGAGCAGCCGACCGCCAGCGTGAAGGTGCCGAACGCCGGCGTGCGCATGCAGGTCGTCCAGCAGAACGGCACGTCGATGCGGGTGCGGATCACCAGCACCAAGTGACGCGCTGAGCACGACCGGGCCCCGCGGGGACCGGGCGACGGGCCGGGGAGCAGCCGCTCCCCGGCCCGTCGTGCATCCGGGGGCGGGCGACGTCGCGCCTGCCCACCCGGGCGCCCGCTGCGTCCGCCGCGTCCGCCGGGGCTGCGCGCAGCGCGTGCCCGGTCCGCGCGCACGACGGTGCCGCGGGAGCGGCGCGTCCGGCCGGGACGGCTGCGACACGCCGTCCGCAGGGTGCGCGGACCGGACAGGGGGCGCCGCCGGTACGCACCGCCCGCCCTCCGGGAGGTGGTCCGCGCAGCGCACCACCGGCGCGGCGACGACGGACCGCGGGCGGGACCGTGCCCGGTTCGCGCACACCGCCGTGGCCGGGGAGCGGCGTGTCGGGCCGGGACGGCCGCGGCACGCCGACCGCTGGGTGCGCACTTCGGGCACGGGCGCAGCCCGCGCCCGCACACCGGCCTGCGAGGGCAGGGGGCGGCGCGAGCCGGGGCGGACCGGGTGGAACCGGACGGGGTCCGGCTGCGTCGGAGCGGGCATGGGAGCGGTGCGGAGGAAGGTACGGGTGCGGGCGGCGGCGGTGGCCGGGCTCGTCCTGCTGGGAGGTGCGGTGGCGGGCTGCGGCGAGCAGGGCGGTGGCGCGCAGGGCGGCGGGCCGGGGGCCGTCCCGACGGGCGGCGCCCTCGGCGCCTCGACCCCGGCGACGCCCCCCGGCGACGGCGGCCCTGCCGCGACCGGCACCCCCGCCGGCACCCCCGCCGGCACCCCCGCCACGACCCCGACCCCGACCCCGCCGCCGCCGCTGTCGAGCACGAGCCCTCCGGTGCTCGCGCGCCCGTCCGGGCCGCCCAAGGCGCCGACGGACGTGCCGACGGCGCGCACGATCACCGGCACCGTCCGCGAGGGCGTCGAGCCGGGCTGCCTCGAGCTCGTCGCGGACGACGGCGGCTCCTGGGTGCTGCCGGAGCGGCTGCGCGGGGCGGTGGAGGTCGGGGCGCGGGTGCGGGTGCAGGGCACCCCCTCGCCGCAACTGGTGAGCCCCTGCGCGGGGACGGTGCTGTCCGTGTCCTCCTGGGCGCCGGCCGGCTGAGCGCGGCTAGGGTCGCGGGGTGCACCCGCGACGCCCCCAGCCCGCACCGCCCGAGGCGCTCGCCGCGCGCCGCGACCGAGTTCGGGCCGCGCTGCCCGGGCTGGGCGCCGACGCGGCGCTGGTGACGCGCCTGGTCGACGTGCGCTACCTCACCGGCTTCACCGGGTCGAACGGGGCGCTGCTCGTGGGCGCCGGGCGCGACGTGCTGGCCACCGACGGCCGCTACCGCACGCAGGCCGCCGAGGAGGCGCCGGGCGTCGAGCTGCTCGTGCAGCGGGCCGTCGCCCTCGCCCTCGCCCGCGAGGCGGCGCGCGGGGGACGGGTCCGGGTGGCGGTCGACGAGCAGCACGTGACCGTGGCCCTGCACCGCGAGCTCGCCGGGACCGGCGTCGACCTCGTCGCCCTGGGCCCGCTCGTGCAGGGGCTGCGCTCGGTCAAGGACGAGCACGAGCTGGCGCTGCTGCGCGCGGCGTGCGCCATCAGCACGCAGGCGCTCGAGCAGCTGCTGCCGACGGTGGCGCCGGGGCGCTCGGAGCGCGACATCGCCCTCGACCTCGAGTCCCGCATGCTGGCCCTCGGCGCCGAGGCGGTGGGCTTCCCCTCGATCGTCGCGACGGGGCCGCACTCGGCCGTCCCGCACCACCGGCCCACGGACCGGCAGGTCGCGCGCGGCGACCTGCTCAAGATCGACTTCGGCGCCCGCTACGGCGGCTACCACGCCGACTGCACCCGTACGGTGGTCCTCGGCGAGCCGGCCGCCTGGCAGCGCGACCTGCACGCCCTCGTGCACGAGGCGCAGCGCGCGGGGCGCGAGGCCCTGGCCCCGGGCGTGCCCGTCGCGGACGTCGACCGCGCCGCGCGCCGGGTCGTCGAGGAGGCCGGGCACGGCGAGGACTTCCCGCACGGGCTCGGGCACGGGGTCGGCCTGGAGATCCACGAGGCGCCGATGATGGGGTACGACGCGGAGGCTAGACTGGCCGACCGCACGCCGGTCACCGTCGAGCCCGGGGTCTACCTCGCAGGGCGCGGCGGCGTCCGCATCGAGGACACGCTCGTGGTCGGTGCGACGACCGAGCTGCTCACCGCCACGACCCGCGAGCTGCTCGTCCTCTGACGGAGCCGGCTCGCCCCCGAACCGCTACCGACCGCGCAGGAGACCGCCACCCGTGGCCACCACCAACGACCTCAAGAACGGCCTCGTCCTCAACATCGACGGCCAGCTCTGGTCCGTCGTCGAGTTCCAGCACGTCAAGCCCGGCAAGGGCGGCGCCTTCGTGCGCACCAAGCTGAAGAACGTGCTCTCGGGCAAGGTCGTCGACCGCACCTTCAACGCCGGCGTGAAGGTCGAGACCGCCACGGTCGACAAGCGCGACATGCAGTACCTCTACCCGGACGGCGACGACTTCGTGTTCATGGACATGGAGTCGTTCGACCAGATGCACGTCCCCGCGGCCACGGTCGGCTCGGCCAAGGACTACATGCTGGAGAACCAGGACGCGGTCGTGGCGATCCACGAGGGCACGCCGCTCTACATCGAGCTGCCCGCCGCCGTGGAGCTGGAGATCCAGTACACCGAGCCGGGCATGCAGGGCGACCGCTCCACCGGCGGCACCAAGCCGGCGACGCTGGAGACCGGGGCGGAGATCCAGGTCCCGCTGTTCATCACCACCGGCGAGAAGGTCAAGGTCGACACCCGCTCGGGCGACTACCTCGGGCGCGTGACCAGCTAGTGCCGGCCCGGAGCAAGGCGCGCAAGCGCGCGCTGGACGTGCTCTTCGAGGCCGAGGCGCAGGGCGTGGCGCCGTCGGTGGCGCTCGCGCGCCGCGTCGACGCCGCCGACCCGCCGGTGAACGACTACACGGTGACCCTCGTCGAGGGGGTCACCGCGCACCGCGAGCGCATCGACGAGCTGCTCGCGACGTACGCGCGGGGGTGGACCCTCGAGCGCATGCCGGCGGTGGACCGCAACGTGCTGCGCCTGGGGGCGTACGAGCTCCTCGTCGGCGACGTGCCGGCCGAGGTCGTGCTCGACGAGGCCACGAGCCTCGTCGCGGAGCTGTCCACGGACGAGTCGCCGGACTTCGTCCACGGCCTGCTGGGCCGCCTGCGCGACCTGGGGCTCACGCTCGCCCCGTGAGGCGCGGCCCCGCCGGCGCGTCCACACGGGCCGGTTGAGGGCCCGGGACGAGCACGGGGCGGGGGACCGACGTCCCCCGCCCCGCGGCGCGTCAGCGGTCGATGCTCTCCACGGCGCGGCGCGCCTCCGGGTTGAGCACGCCCCAGCCGATGAGCTGCTCGGTGAGCACGCTCGGCGACTCGTCGTAGATCACCGCGAGGGTGCGCAGGTCGTCCTGGCGGATCGAGAGCACGCGGCCGTTGTAGTCGCCGCGCTGCGCCTGGATCGTCGCGGCGTAGCGGGCCAGCGGCCCAGCCTTCTCCGACGGCACGGCGGCGAGCTTCTCGAGGTCGAGCACGAGCCGCGGCGGCGGCTCGGCGGCGGCCATGGGGCTGCTGTCGGGCAGCAGCTCGGCCACGGGCACGCCGTAGAAGTCGGCGAGCTCGGCGAGCTTCTGCACGGTGACGGCGCGGTCGCCGCGCTCGTACGAGCCGACGACGACGGCCTTCCACCGCGACTGGGACTTCTCCTCGACGCCGTGCAGGGACAGGCCCTGCTGGGTGCGGATGGAGCGGAGCTTGAGCCCGAGGGCCTTCGCGTACTCGGTGGACACGGGTGACCCCCCGGTCGATGGGCGGCGGACCGGCCCCTCGCCGGTCCGGTGACCGGCTGTCATGCCTGTCACCGGGAGTGACATTACGGAGGGTCACGTGCGGATGCAAGCGTTTCGCCGATTCTCACGGACCGTGCTCAGCAGGGGCTCGACGAGCACGCTCTGCTCCGTACGGGGGGACGGTGCGCGTGCGCGGCGCGTCCGCCGGGCCCTGTAGGGTCGACGCGCACGACGTCCTTTAACGACCCGTCCCGAGAGGCGGGGAAGGAGGTCCACCCCGTGACGTCCGCCAGCGCCGCGGCACCGCCGCCGCCCGAGCGCCCCGTCCTCGAGCCGGACGAGATCTCCCGGGCCCTCACGCGCATCGCCCACCAGGTCGCCGAGCGCAACAAGGGCACCGACGGGCTCGTCCTGCTCGGCGTCCCCTCGCGCGGGGTCCCCCTGGCCCGCCGGCTCGCCGAGCGCCTCGAGCAGGTCGAGGGCACCCCCGTCCCGGCCGGCAGCCTCGACATCACCCTGCACCGCGACGACCTGCGCCTGCGCCCCGCCCGGGCGCTCGAGCGCACCGAGATCCCGCCGGGCGGGGTCGACGGGCGCACCGTGGTCCTCGTCGACGACGTGCTCTTCTCCGGGCGCACCGTCCGCGCGGCGCTCGACGCGCTCGCCGACGTCGGGCGCCCCCGCGCGGTCCAGCTCGCCGTCCTCGTCGACCGGGGGCACCGCGAGCTGCCGATCCGGGCGGACTACGTCGGCAAGAACCTGCCGACCTCGCTGCGCGAGGAGGTCCGCGTGCTCCTCGAGGAGCTCGACGGCGAGGACCGCGTGCTCATCCGCCAGGGCGCAGCGGGGGCCGGCGCGTGAGGCGGCACCTGCTGAGCACCCAGGACCTCGCGTACGACGACGCGCTGCTCGTCCTCGACACCGCCGCCGAGCTCGCCCGCGTGGCCGACCGCCCGGTGCGCAAGCTGCCGACGCTGCGCGGGCGCACCGTGGTGAACCTCTTCTTCGAGGACTCCACCCGCACCCGCATCTCCTTCGAGGCCGCCGCCAAGCGGCTCTCCGCCGACGTCATCAACTTCTCGGCCAAGGGCTCGAGCGTGTCCAAGGGCGAGAGCCTCAAGGACACCGCCCTGACCCTGGAGGCCATGGGCGCGGACGCGGTCGTCGTGCGGCACCAGGCCTCGGGCGCGCCGCACCGGCTCGCGCACTCGGGCTGGATCCGCGGCGCGGTGGTCAACGCCGGCGACGGCACCCACGAGCACCCGACCCAGGCGCTCCTCGACGCGTACACGCTGCGCCACCACCTCGCCGGCGGCCGCGGCGACCTGGCCGGGCGCCGGGTCACGGTCGTCGGCGACGTGCTGCACAGCCGGGTCGCGCGCAGCAACGTGCACCTGCTGCACACCCTGGGGGCTGAGGTCGTCCTCGTCGCGCCGCCGACCCTGCTGCCGCTGGGGGTCGAGGGCTGGCCGTGCGAGACGTCCTACGACCTCGACGCGGTGCTGCCCAAGACCGACGCGGTGATGATGCTGCGGGTGCAGCGCGAGCGCATGAGCACTGCCGGCGGCGGCTACTTCCCGAGCGCGCGCGAGTACTCCCGCCGCTACGGCCTCGACGCGGCGCGCCTGGCCGCGCTGCCGGAGCACGCGCTCGTCATGCACCCCGGGCCCATGAACCGGGGCCTGGAGATCAGCGCCGAGGCCGCGGACTCGCCCCGCTCCACCATCGTCGAGCAGGTGGCGAACGGCGTCAGCGTGCGCATGGCCGTGCTCTACCTGCTCCTCGGGGGCAGCGAGCCGGCGATCGGGACCGACGACACCAGCGGGGGAGCGGCATGAGCGAGCGCGTCTACCGGGGGGCCCGGCCGCTGGGCGGCGAGCCGGCGGACCTCCTCGTGCGCGGCGAGGTCCTGGCCGAGGTGGGCCCGGCCGGCACCCTCTCCGGCGCCGAGGTCGTCGACGTGGACGGGCTGGTCGCGCTGCCGGGCCTGGTCGACCTGCACACCCACCTGCGCGAGCCGGGCCGCGAGGACGCCGAGACCGTCGAGAGCGGCACCGCCGCGGCCGCGCTCGGCGGCTACACCGCGGTGCACGCCATGGCCAACACCGACCCGGTCGCCGACACCGCGGGCGTGGTGGAGCAGGTCTGGCGCCTCGGGCGCGAGGCCGGGCACTGCGACGTGGCGCCGGTCGGCGCCGTGACCGTCGGGCTGGCGGGCGAGCGGCTCGCCGAGCTCGGCGCCATGGCCGACTCCCGCGCCCGGGTCCGGGTGTTCAGCGACGACGGCCGGTGCGTGTCCGACGCGGTGCTCATGCGCCGGGCGCTGGAGTACGTCCGCGCCTTCGACGGCGTGGTCGCCCAGCACGCGCAGGAGCCGCGGCTCACCGAGGGCGCGCAGATGAACGAGGGCGCCGTCTCCGGTGCGCTCGGCTTGCCCGGCTGGCCGGCGGTCGCCGAGGAGGCCGTCATCGCGCGCGACGTCCTGCTCGCCGCCCACGTCGGCAGCCGCCTGCACGTCTGCCACCTGTCCACGGCGGGCTCGGTGGAGATCGTGCGCTGGGCCAAGTCCAAGGGCTGGGACGTCACCGCGGAGGTCACGCCCCACCACCTGCTGCTCACCGACGAGCTGGCGGCGACGTACGACCCGACGTACAAGGTCAACCCGCCGCTGCGCACCGCCGAGGACGTGCGGGCGCTGCGCGAGGCCGTCGCCGACGGGACGGTGGACTGCGTCGCCACCGACCACGCCCCGCACCCGGTCGAGGACAAGGACTGCGAGTGGGCCGCGGGTGCCATGGGGATGCTCGGCCTCGAGACCGCCCTGTCCGTGGTGCAGGAGGCGCTCGTGGACACCGGGCTGCTCGACTGGGCCGGCGTCGCGGACCGCATGTCGGTGCGCCCGGCGCGGATCGGCCGGCTCGAGGGGCACGGCGCGCCGCTCGCCGCCGGCTCGCCCGCGAACGTCGCCTTCGTCGACCCGGCGGCGCGCTGGACCGTGGTGCCGGGCGAGCTGGCCTCGCGCAGCCGGAACACGCCCTACGCCGGGCGCACCCTGCCGGGGCGGGTCGTCACCACCCTGCTGCGCGGGCGGCCGACCGTCGAGCACGGGAAGCTCGCGTGATCCTGCTCGCCGCCGAGCAGCAGGAGGTCACGCGCCTGCCCGAGCGGCTGGCGTGGACCGGGCTCACCCTGCTCGTGGTCGTCGGCATCGTGCTGCTGGCGTGGCGGGGCTGGCGGCGCCGGGCCGCCGCGCAGGGCGACGTGCCGCCGCTGCCGGAGGCGCCGGACGACCTCGGCGACGGCCTGGTGAGCGCCGAGGGGACGTACGTCGTCACGACGACCGAGGGCGACTGGCTCGACCGGATCGTCGTGCACGGCCTGGGCGTGCGCAGCGCCGCGATCCTCACGGTCGCGGAGCGGGGCGTGCTGTTCGAGCGCGAGGGCGCGCCGGACGTGTGGGTGCCGGCCGCCGCGATGCGCGGCGTCCGGCTCGAACGGGGGATGGCGGGCAAGTTCGTGGAGGAAGGGGGCCTGGTGGTCATCACGTGGCAGCACGGGGAACGCAGTCTGGACAGCGGTTTCCGCAACCGTCGGGCCGAGGACCGCGACGCGATCGTCGCGGCCGTGCAGCGGATCGCGGGGGAGCGGCGGTGAGCCCGGCGCAGCAGGCCCTGCTCGTCCTGGAGGACGGGCGCGCGTTCCGCGGCGACGCGTACGGCGCGGTGGGCGAGACGTTCGGCGAGGCCGTGTTCTGCACGGCCATGACCGGCTACCAGGAGACGCTGACCGACCCCTCGTACAAGGGGCAGGTCGTCGTCATGACGGCCCCGCAGATCGGCAACACCGGCGTCAACGACGAGGACCCCGAGTCCCGGCGCATCTGGGTCGAGGGCTACGTGGTGCGCGACCCCGCGCGCCGGCCGTCGAGCTGGCGCGCGCAGCGCTCGCTCGACGAGGAGCTCGCCGCGCACGGGGTGGTCGGCATCAGCGGCATCGACACCCGCGCGCTGACCCGCCACCTGCGCGAGCGGGGCGCGATGCGCGTCGGCGTCTCCTCGGTCGAGGAGGACCCCGCCGCGCTGCTGGAGCGCGTGCTCGCCAGCCCCGGCATGGCCGGTGCCGACCTCACCGCGCAGGTGACCACGCCGGAGGCGTACGTCGTGCCGGCGCAGGGCGAGAAGCGCTTCACCGTGGCCGCGATCGACCTCGGCATCAAGCGGATGACCCCGCACCGGATGGCCGAGCGCGGGGTCGAGGTCCACGTGCTGCCCGCCACGACGAGCCCGCAGGAGCTGCTCGCGGTCGGCGCGGACGGCGTCTTCCTCAGCAACGGGCCGGGCGACCCGGCGACCGCCGACCACGCCGTGGGGCTCGTGCGGGCCTCCCTCGGCGCCGAGGTGCCGACGTTCGGCATCTGCTTCGGCAACCAGGTCCTCGGCCGGGCCCTCGGCTTCGGCACCTACAAGCTCCGGTACGGCCACCGCGGCGTGAACCAGCCGGTGCAGGACCGCCGCACCGGCAAGGTCGAGGTGACGTCGCACAACCACGGGTTCGCGGTCGACGCACCCAGCGAGGGGACCGCGCAGACGCCCTTCGGGCGGGCCGAGGTGTCGCACGTCAACCTCAACGACGACGTCGTCGAGGGGCTGCGCTGCCTCGACGTCCCGGCCTTCTCGGTGCAGTACCACCCGGAGGCCGCGGCCGGGCCGCACGACGCGGCGTACCTGTTCGACCGCTTCCTCGACCTCATGGAGAGCCGCAAGTGAGCCGCCGCGAGGACCTGTCCAGCGTCCTGGTCATCGGCTCCGGGCCGATCGTCATCGGCCAGGCCGCCGAGTTCGACTACTCCGGCACCCAGGCCTGCCGCGTGCTGCGCGAGGAGGGGCTGCGGGTCGTCCTCGTCAACAGCAACCCCGCGACGATCATGACGGACCCCGACGTGGCCGACGCGACGTACGTCGAGCCGATCACGCCCGAGGTCGTCGAGAAGATCATCGCCAGGGAGCGGCCCGACGCCCTGCTCGCCACCCTCGGCGGGCAGACCGCGCTCAACACCGCCATGGCGCTGCACGCGGCCGGGGTGCTCGAGCGCTACGGCGTCGAGCTCATCGGCGCCAACGTCGACGCCATCGAGGCCGGCGAGGACCGCGAGCGGTTCAAGGGCGTCGTCGAGCGGGTCGGCGCGGAGTCCGCGCGCTCGGCCGTCTGCCACTCCATCGACGACTGCCTCGGGGCCGTGCAGGACCTCGGCTACCCCGTCGTCGTGCGCCCCTCGTTCACCATGGGCGGGCTCGGCTCGGGCATGGCGTACGACGAGACCGACCTGCGCCGCATCGCCGGCGCGGGGCTGCACCACAGCCCCACCACCGAGGTGCTCCTCGAGGAGTCGATCCTCGGCTGGAAGGAGTACGAGCTCGAGCTCATGCGCGACCGCAACGACAACGTCGTGGTCGTGTGCTCCATCGAGAACCTCGACCCGATGGGCGTGCACACCGGCGACTCGATCACGGTCGCGCCGGCGATGACGCTCACCGACCGCGAGTACCAGCGGATGCGCGACGTCGCCATCGGCGTCATCCGCGAGGTCGGCGTGGACACCGGCGGCTGCAACATCCAGTTCGCCGTCGAGCCGTCGACCGGGCGCATGGTCGTCATCGAGATGAACCCGCGCGTCTCGCGCTCCAGCGCGCTCGCGTCCAAGGCGACCGGCTTCCCCATCGCGAAGATCGCCGCGCGCCTGGCCGTCGGCCACACGCTCGACGAGATCCGCAACGACATCACCCGCGAGACGCCGGCCTCGTTCGAGCCGACCCTCGACTACGTCGTGGTGAAGGTGCCGCGGTTCGCCTTCGAGAAGTTCCCGGCGGCCGACCCGACCCTCACCACCCACATGAAGAGCGTCGGGGAGGCGATGGCCATCGGCCGCAGCTTCCCCGAGGCGCTGCAGAAGGCCCTGCGCTCGCTGGAGAAGCGGGGCGCGGCGCTGCACTGGGACGGCGAGCCCGGCGACCCCGCGGAGCTGCTGCGCCGTGCGTCGCGCCCCCACGACGGGCGCATCGTCGACGTGCAGCAGGCGCTGCGCGCGGGCGCGAGCCCGGAGGAGGTCCACGAGGCCACCGGCATCGACCCGTGGTTCGTGGACCAGCTGCTGCTGCTCGAGGAGGTCGCCGCGGAGGTCCGCGAGGCCCCCGAGCTGACCGCCGCGGTGCTGCGCCGGGCGAAGCGGCACGGCTTCTCCGACGCGCAGGTCGCCGCCCTGCGCGGGCTGACCGAGGAGGTCGTGCGCGGGGTGCGGCACGCGCTCGGGGTGCGGCCGGTCTTCAAGACCGTCGACACCTGCGCGGCGGAGTTCGCGGCCGTCACGCCGTACCACTACTCGTCCTACGACGAGGAGGACGAGGTCGAGCCGTCGACCCGGCGCAAGGTCGTCATCCTCGGCAGCGGCCCGAACCGCATCGGGCAGGGCGTGGAGTTCGACTACTCGTGCGTGCACGCGTCCTTCGCGCTGCGCGACGCCGGCTACGAGACCGTCATGGTCAACTGCAACCCCGAGACCGTCTCCACCGACTACGACACCTCGGACCGGCTCTACTTCGAGCCGCTCACGCTCGAGGACGTGCTCGAGGTGGTGCACGCCGAGCAGCGCTCGGGCGAGGTCGTCGGGGTCGTCGTGCAGCTCGGCGGGCAGACCCCGCTGGGCCTGGCCCAGGGGCTCAAGGACGCCGGCGTGCCGGTGGTCGGCACCCCGCCGGAGGCGATCCACCTCGCCGAGGACCGGGGCGCGTTCGGCGAGGTGCTCGCCGACGCCGGGCTGCCCGCGCCGCGGCACGGCACGGCGACCTCGTACGCCGGCGCCCGCCGGATCGCCGAGGAGATCGGCTACCCGGTGCTCGTGCGCCCGTCGTACGTGCTCGGCGGGCGCGGCATGCAGATCGTCTACGCGGAGGAGCAGCTGCGCGACTACATGGCCACCGCCACGGAGGTCTCGCCCGAGCGGCCGGTGCTCGTCGACCGGTTCCTCGACGACGCCGTCGAGATCGACGTCGACGCGCTCTACGACGGGCACGAGCTCTACCTCGGCGGCGTCATGGAGCACATCGAGGAGGCGGGCGTGCACTCCGGCGACTCCGCCTGCGTGCTGCCGCCGGTGACCCTCGGGCGCGACGAGGTGGAGCAGGTGCGCCGCTCCACCGAGGCGATCGCCCGCGGGGTCGGGGTGCGCGGCCTGCTCAACGTGCAGTTCGCGCTGGCCGGCGACGTCATCTACGTGCTCGAGGCCAACCCGCGCGCCTCGCGCACGGCGCCGTTCGTGTCGAAGGCGACGGCGGTGCCGATGGCCAAGGCCGCGGCCCGGGTCATGCTCGGCGCCACCATCGCCGAGCTGCGCGCCGAGGGCCTGCTGCCCGCGCACGGGGACGGCGGCGCCCTGCCGGCCGACGCACCGGTGTCGGTGAAGGAGGCCGTGCTGCCCTTCCACCGCTTCCGCACGGTCGAGGGCCAGGGCGTCGACGCGCTGCTCGGGCCGGAGATGCGCTCGACCGGCGAGGTCATGGGCATCGACGAGACGTTCGGCGAGGCGTTCGCCAAGTCGCAGACGGCGGCGTACGGCGGCCTGCCCACCAAGGGGACCGTCTTCGTGTCGGTGGCCAACCGCGACAAGCGCTCCATGGTGTTCCCGGTCAAGCGGCTCGCGGACCTCGGCTTCGAGATCGCCGCGACCGAGGGGACCGCGGAGGTGCTGCGCCGCAACGGCGTGCGGGCCACCGTGCTGCGCAAGCACTCGCAGGGCCGGGGCCCGGCGGGCGAGCCGACGGTCGTCGAGCGCATCCTCGACGGCGCGGTCGACATGGTCGTCAACACCCCGACCGGCCAGACGGCCCGCGCCGACGGGTACGAGATCCGCGCCGCCGCGGTCTCGATGAACCGGCCGATCATCACCACCGTGCAGGAGCTCGCCGCGGCGGTGCAGGGCATCGAGGCCATGCGCGGCGACCTCGGGGTCCGCTCGCTGCAGGAGCACGGCGCGCGGGTGCGCGCCGCGCTCGAGGCGGTGCGCCCGTGAGCGGCGGCCGGCCCGTGCAGGTGCGCGCCGAGGTGCTCACCCTGCGCCCGGTCGGCGACTACCTGTCGCTGACGCTCGTCGCGCCGGGCGTGGCCGACGACGTGCGGCCGGGGCACTTCGTGGCGCTCGCGGTCGGCGGCGAGCAGAGCAGCATGCTGCTGCGCCGCAGCTTCTCGGTCTACCGCGCCACCCCGGGTGGGCGGTACGGCGGCACCGTCGAGGTCGTCTTCGCCCCGCACGGCGCCGGCACCCGGTGGCTGGCCGGCGTGCGCCCGGGCGACGCCGTGGACGTCGTCGGCCCGCTCGGGCGCCCGTTCGCGCTGCCCGCCGCGTCGTCCGGGGCGGCCAGCTGCCTGCTCGTCGGCGGCGGGTACGGCGCCGCGCCCCTCGTCGCCCTCGCCGAGCAGCTGCGCGAGCGCCGCTGCCGCGTCGACGTCGTGCTCGGCGCGGCGAGCGCGGGCCGCCTCTTCGGGGTGACCCAGGTCCGCCGGTACGCCTCCTCGGTCAGCGTGACGACCGAGGACGGGTCGCAGGGCGAGCGGGGCCGCGTCACCGACGTGCTCCCCGACGTCATGCGCCGCGGCGGGACGCAGGCGGTCTACGCCTGCGGCCCCATGGGGATGCTCGCCGCGGTCACCGCCGCGGCCACCCGCGCCGGCGCGGTGGCGCAGACCGCGGTCGAGGAGGCCATGGCCTGCGGCATCGGCGTGTGCATGACCTGCGTGCTGCCGGTGGTCGGCGCCGACGGCACGACCCGCATGGTCCGCTCCTGCACCGAGGGCCCGGTGTTCCGCGGCGACCGGGTGCGCTGGGCCGACGTCGGCACCGTCCCCGAGGGCACCCTCGGCGCCCCCGTCGCAGGAGGTCACCGGTGAGCCTGCTCGAGCCGTCCGCGGTCGACATGACCGCCCCCCTGGCCAGCGTCGACCTGCCGGCCCCGGTGCTCACCGCCTCCGGGTGCGCGGCCGCGGGCCGCGAGCTGGACCCCTTCCTCGACCTCACCGAGCTCGGTGCCGTCGTCACGAAGTCGATCATGCTCGAGCCGCGGTCGGGCCGCGCGACCCCGCGCATGGCCGAGACCCCCAGCGGGATGCTCAACTCCATCGGCCTGCAGGGCCCGGGCGTCGCGTCGTTCCTCGCCCACGACCTGCCGTGGCTGCGCGAGCGGGGCGCCCGGGCCGTGGTGTCCGTCGCGGGCGGCAGCGTCGACGAGTACGCCGCCCTGGCCGAGCGGGTCGGCGGCGAGGAGGGCGTCACCGCCCTCGAGGTCAACATCTCCTGCCCCAACGTCGAGTCCCGGGGGCAGGTCTTCGCCTGCGACCCGGCGGCCGCGGCGTCGGTGCTCTCGGCGGTGCGCCGGCGGACGCCCGCGCGGGTGCCGGTGCTCGCCAAGCTCTCGCCCGACGTCACCGACATCGTCGAGGTCGCGAGGGCCTGCGTCGACGCGGGCGCCGACGGGCTCAGCATGATCAACACGCTGCTCGGCATGGTCATCGACACCGACACGCTGCGCCCGGCGCTCGCCGGCGTCACCGGCGGGCTCTCCGGTCCGGCCGTGCGCCCGGTCGCCGTGCGCTGCGTGTGGCAGGTGCGCGCCGCGCTGCCGGACGTGCCCATCCTCGGCATGGGCGGGGTCCGCACGGGCCTGGACGCCCTGCAGCTCGTCCTCGCCGGCGCCGACGCGGTGTCGGTGGGCACCGCGACGTTCAACGACCCGTCCGCCCCGCTGCGGGTGCAGCGCGAGCTGCGCCAGGCGCTGGCCGAGCGCGGCTTCGCCCGCTTCACCGACGCCGTCGGCGCCGCCCACCACCAGCTGCCGCGCCGGCGCGCCGAGGGGGTGCCCGCGTGAGCGCCCCCGTGGCCCCCGTCGCCGTCGCCCTCGACGCGCCCGACCTGGCGACGGCGGTGCGGTGGGCCCGCGCCGTCGGTCCCCACGTGAGCACGGTCAAGGTGGGCCTCGAGCTCTTCCTGCGCCACGGGCACGAGGCCGTGACGGCCTGCCGCGAGGCCAGCGGCGGGCGCGCGGTGTTCCTCGACCTCAAGCTCCACGACATCCCCAACACCGTCGCCGGTGCCGCGCGGGCGGTGGCGGAGCTCGAGCCGGCGTACCTCACCGTCCACGCGAGCGGGGGACCGGCGATGGTCGCGGCGGCGGCCGGGGCCCTGCCGCGCACCCGCGTCGTCGCGGTCACGGTGCTCACCTCGCTGGGGGAGGACGACCTCGCGCGGGTGGGGCTCGCCGGCCCGGCGCTCGACGCGGCCGTGCGCCTGGCCGTGCTCAGCGTGCGCGCCGGGGCCCGGGCGATCGTCTGCTCCCCGCGGGAGGTCGCGGCGGTGCGCGCCGCCGTCCCGGCCGGGACCACCCTCATCACGCCCGGCGTGCGCCCGGCGGGCGCGGCCGCCGGCGACCAGCAGCGCGTCGCCACCCCCGAGCAGGCGCTCGCCGACGGCGCCGACCTGCTCGTGGTCGGCCGCCCCCTGACCGGTGCGGACGACCCGGGCGCCGCCGCCGCGGCGCTCGCGGCGTCGCTGGCCCCGTGACGCCCCGCGGGGGCGGCGGGGCGGCGGGCCGCGTCACCGCAGGTCGCCCCGCGGTGACCTGCGTTGCTCCGCGCGGGGGTGACTCGCTAGGTTCCTCGGACACCGCTGGAGACCGCCGGCGGACCCCGCACGAGACCCGTACCGCCCCCGACACGACCGAGGTGACCGCGTGGCACTGCCGCCCCTGACCCCCGAGCAGCGCGCGGCGGCGCTGGAGAAGGCCGCGGCCGCGCGGCGCGAGCGGGCCGAGGTCAAGAACCGGCTCAAGCACTCCGGCGCGTCGCTGAGCGAGGTCCTGCAGGAGGGCCAGACCAACGAGGTCATCGGGAAGATGAAGGTCTCGGCGGTCCTGGAGTCGCTGCCCGGCGTCGGCAAGGTGCGCGCGGCCAAGCTCATGGAGGACCTCGGCATCTCCGAGAGCCGCCGCGTGCGCGGCCTCGGGGCGAACCAGCTCGCGGCCCTGCAGCGGGAGTTCGGCGGGGGTGCCTGATCCCCTCCGGCACCCCTGAGCAGCCCGCCGCCCGGCGCCTGCTCGTCCTGTCCGGCCCCTCCGGGGTGGGCAAGAGCACGGTGGTGCGCGAGCTGCGCCGGCACCACCCGGCCGTGTGGGTCTCGGTCTCGGCCACGACCCGGTTCCCGCGCCCCGGGGAGGTCGACGGCGTGCACTACTCCTTCGTCGACGACGCCGGGTTCGACCGGCTCGTGGCCGACGGCGAGCTGCTCGAGCACGCCGAGTTCGCGGGGAAGCGCTACGGCACGCCGCGCCGGCCGGTCGTGGAGCGGCTCGCCGCCGGCGTGCCGGTCCTGCTCGAGATCGACCTGCAGGGTGCGCGGCAGGTGCGCGAGCGGATGCCCGAGGCGCGGCTCGTCTTCCTCGCGCCGCCTTCGTGGGACGAGCTGGTGCGCCGGCTCGTCGGGCGCGGCACGGAGGCGCCGGACGTGGTGGAGCGGCGCCTCGCCGCGGCGCGCACCGAGCTGGCGGCCGAGCCCGAGTTCGACCTCACGCTCGTCAACACGAGCGTCCAGGAGGTCTGCGACCGGCTGGTAGCCTTGCTCGAGATCCCTGCCCGGTCGCCGGCCCCCGAGGCCTGAGCGCGGGCGGGCCGTCCCCGATCGGAAGGCACCCGTGTCCGGCACCGCCGCCACCCCCGAGGGCATCACCAACCCGCCCATCGACGACCTGCTCGAGAAGACCGACTCGAAGTACAGCCTGGTGATCTACGCCGCGAAGCGCGCGCGACAGATCAACGCGTACTACTCGCAGCTCGGCGAGGGCCTGCTGGAGTACGTCGGCCCACTGGTCGACACGCACGTGCACGAGAAGCCGCTGTCCATCGCCCTGCGCGAGATCGACGGCGGGCTCCTCACCGCCGAGAAGACCGACCAGCCCTGACCCCGACGCCGGTGGCCGCAGCGGGCGGGCGCGCGCCGAGGGTCGTCCTCGGCGTCGGCGGCGGCATCGCCGCGTACAAGGCGTGCGAGCTGCTGCGGCGGCTGTCCGAGGGCGGGTGCGCCGTCCGGGTCGTCCCGACCCGGGCGGCGCTGTCGTTCGTGGGCGAGGCCACCTGGGCCGCCCTGTCGGGGCAGCCCGTCGCCACCGAGGTCTGGGACGACGTCCACGAGGTGCCGCACGTGCGGATCGGCCGCGAGGCCGACCTCGTCGTCGTCGCGCCCGCCACCGCCGACCTGCTCGCGAAGGCCGCGCACGGGCGGGCCGACGACCTGCTCACCTCCACCCTGCTGACCGCGACCTGCCCGGTGCTCATGGCCCCCGCGATGCACACCGAGATGTGGCAGCACCCCGCGACCGTCGATAACGTCGCCGTGCTGCGCCGGCGGGGCACGGTCGTGCTCGACCCCGCCGTGGGGCGCCTCACCGGCGCCGACTCCGGTCCCGGGCGGCTGCCCGAGCCGGAGGCGGTCGCCGCGGCCGCCTGGCGCCTGCTGCGCCGCGGCCCCGGCGGGCTCGCCGCCGACCTCGCCGGGCGCCGGGTCGTCGTCTCCGCCGGCGGCACCCGCGAGCACCTCGACCCCGTGCGCTTCCTCGGCAACCGCTCCTCGGGCCGGCAGGGGTACGCGCTCGCGGCCACCGCCGCCGCCCGCGGCGCGCGGGTGGTGCTCGTCAGCGCCAACAGCGCACTGCCCGACCCCGCCGGCGTGCGGGTGCGCCGCGTCGTGTCGGCCCGCGACCTGCGCGCCGCGGTGCTCGAGGAGGCCGCGGCGGCCGACGCGGTCGTCATGGCCGCGGCCGTCGCCGACTTCCGGCCCGCCGACGTCGTCGCCACCAAGATCAAGAAGACGGGGGCCGACCCCGCCCCGCTGGCCCTCGTGCAGAACCCCGACGTGCTCGCCGAGCTGTCCGCGCACCGCGCCCGCCCCGGGCAGGTCGTCGTCGGGTTCGCCGCGGAGACCGGGGACGCCGAGGGCGACGTGCTCGCGCACGGGCGGGCCAAGCTCGCGCGCAAGGGCTGCGACCTGCTCGTCGTCAACGAGGTCGGCGACGCCGCCGGCTTCGAGCGCCCCGACAACGCCGCCGTCGTCCTCGGCGCCGACGGCAGCGAGGTGCCCGTGCCGCTCGGGCCCAAGGAGGACCTCGCCGACGTGGTCTGGGACCTCGTCGCCGCCCGCCTGCCCGCCCGGGCCTGAGCCGCCCCGGCGCGGCTATGCTCGCGCACCGGACCGCGGGAGGGCACCGCCGCTGCGGCGGCGCCGCCCCGCCACCTGCCCCCGACGACCCTGGAGCGCCATGACCCGCCGCCTGTTCACCTCCGAGTCGGTGACCGAGGGGCACCCGGACAAGATCGCGGACCAGATCAGCGACGGGGTCCTCGACGCTCTGCTCAAGGACGACCCGGCCAGCCGCGTCGCCGTGGAGACCCTCATCACGACCGGCCAGGTGCACATCGCCGGCGAGGTGACCACGTCCGCGTACGCCGACATCCCCCGGATCGTCCGCGACACGATCCTCGGCATCGGCTACGACTCGTCGTCCAAGGGCTTCGACGGGCACAGCTGCGGCGTCTCGGTGTCGATCGGCGCGCAGTCGCCCGACATCGCGCAGGGCGTCGACGAGGCGTACGAGGCCCGCACGGGCACGGCGGAGGAGGACGACCTCGACCGCCAGGGCGCGGGCGACCAGGGCCTCATGTTCGGCTACGCCAGCGCCGAGACCGCCTCGCTCATGCCGCTGCCGGTGTGGGTCGCGCACCGCCTCGCCGAGCGGCTCACCGCCGTGCGCAAGGACGCGACGCTGCCGTACCTCCGCCCGGACGGCAAGACCCAGGTCACCATCGAGTACGACGGCGACCGCGCCGTGCGCCTCGACACCGTCGTGGTCTCCAGCCAGCACGCCGCCGACATCGACCTCGCGGGGATGCTCCAGCCCGACGTCGTCGAGCACGTCATCGAGCCGGTGCTCGCGGACGTCGACCTCGACACGTCCGACTACCGGGTGCTCGTCAACCCCACCGGCCGGTTCGAGATCGGCGGGCCCATGGGCGACGCCGGGCTCACCGGCCGCAAGATCATCGTCGACACGTACGGCGGCATGGCCCGCCACGGCGGCGGCGCCTTCTCCGGCAAGGACCCGTCCAAGGTCGACCGCTCCGCGGCGTACGCGATGCGCTGGGTCGCCAAGAACGTCGTCGCCGCCGGGCTCGCCGCGCGCTGCGAGGTGCAGGTCGCGTACGCGATCGGCAAGGCCCACCCGGTCGGGCTGTTCGTCGAGACGTTCGGCACGGAGCAGGTGCCGGTCGAGCGCATCCAGGGCGCGGTGACCGAGGTCTTCGACCTGCGCCCGGCCGCGATCATCCGCGACCTCGACCTGCTGCGGCCGATCTACCAGCAGACGGCGGCGTACGGGCACTTCGGGCGGGACCTGCCGGACTTCACGTGGGAGCGCACCGACCGCGCCGACGCGCTGCGCGCCGCGGCCGGCGCCTGAGCGCTGCCCCGAGGCCGCCGCGGCGCGGCCGGGCGGTCCTGTCGGGGCCGCCCGGTAGGACGGTGGGGTGACGAGCGCGGGGGAGGCCCGGTCGGCGCGGGCGGCGCGGGCGGCGCGCGCGGCCGTGCGGCCGACGCGCCCGCGCGAGCCCGCGGCGGCCGAGCTGCCCGTCGCTCGGGTCCTGCTCGACGTGCCGCTCGCGCACCTGGACCGCCCGTTCGACTACGAGGTCGGCGCCGGCCAGGCGGCCGACGCCGTGCCCGGCGCGCGCGTGCGCGCGCGCTTCGCCGGGCGCGAGGTCGACGGCTTCGTCCTCGAGCGCTGCGGCGCGAGCGCGTACGACGGGCGCCTGGCCCGGCTCTCCCGCGTGGTGAGCCCCGAGCCGGTGCTCACGCCCGCGGTGGCGCGGCTCGCCCGCGAGGTGGCCGACCGCTGGGCCGGCACCGTCGCGGACGTCCTGCGCCTGGCCGTCCCCCCGCGGCACGCCCGCGTGGAGCAGGCGCAGGTCGCCCCGCCCGCGCCGGGGCCCGATCCCGGGCCCGGGGAGGACGCCTGGGCCGCCCTGCCCGACGCGGCGTCCTACCTGGCGGCGCTGCGGCGGGGCGCCCCGGCCCGCGCCGCGTGGCAGGCCGCGCCCGGGCAGGACTGGCCGCGGGCGCTGGCCCAGGCCGCCCGCGCGTCGTGGGAGGCCGGGCGCGGCGCGCTGCTCGTCGTCCCCGACCAGCGCGACGTGGACCGGGTGGACGCCGCGCTCGCCGCGGTCCTCCCGCCGGGCGCGCACGTGGCCCTGAGCGCGGGCCTCACGCCGGGGCGCCGCTACCGCCGCTGGCTGCGCGTGCTGCGCGGGGAGGCGCGGGTCGTCGTCGGTCCGCGCGCCGCCACCTGGGCCCCGGTCGCCGACCCCGGCCTGCTCGCGTTGTGGGACGACGGCGACGACCTGCACGCGGAGCCGCGGGCGCCGTACCCGCACGTGCGCGAGGTCCTCGCCCTGCGCGCCCACCTCGAGGGCTCCGCCCTGCTCGTGGGCGGGCACGCGCGCACCGCCGAGGCGCAGCTGCTCGTCGAGAGCGGCTGGGCCGGGTCCCTCGTCGCGCCGGCGCCGGTGCGCCGCGCCGCCGCCCCGCTCGTCCGGCTGCCGGGCGACGCGCGCGAGCACGACCGCGACCCGGCCGCCGACTCCGCCCGCCTGCCGTCGCTGGCGTGGCGCACCGCCCGCGAGGCCCTCGCCCGCGGCCCGGTGCTCGTGCAGGTGCCGCGCGCCGGCTACCTGCCCGCCCTGGCCTGCCAGGACTGCCGGACGCCGCAGCGCTGCGCCGCCTGCGACGGGCCCGTCGTCGTCACCGGGCGGGACCGCCCGCCCGCCTGCGGCTGGTGCGGGCGGCGCGACGCCCGCACCGCCTGCCCCGTCTGCGGGAGCACCCGGCTGCGCGCGGTGCGCGTCGGCAGCGAGCGCACCGCCGAGGAGCTGGGCCGCGCCTTCCCCGGCACGACCGTGCGCACCAGCGGGCGCGGCGGCGTGCTCGCCACCGTCGGGCCCGAGCCGGCGCTCGTGGTCGCGACCCCCGGCGCCGAGCCGGTCGCCGAGGGCGGGTACGCCGCGGCGCTGCTGCTCGACGGGCACCTGCTGCTGGCCCGGCCCGACCTGCGGGCGGGGGAGGAGGCCCTGCGCCGCTGGCTCGGCGCGGCGGCGCTCGTGCGCACCCGCGACGCCGGCGGCGAGGTGGTCCTGCTCGCCCCGCCCGACCAGCCCGCCGTGCAGGCCCTCGTGCGCTGGGACCCGCAGGGCGCCGCCGCCCGCGAGCTCGACGAGCGGCGGGGGGCGCACCTGCCGCCCGCGGCCCGCGTCGCGGTGCTCACCGGCCCGCCGGAGGAGGTCGCCGACCTCGCCGGCGCCGTCGAGCTGCCCCCGGGCGCGCAGGTGCTCGGGCCGGCGCCGGTCGAGGCGGCGCCGGGGGCGCCGCCCGGCGCGGACCCCGAGGTGCGGCTCGTCGTGCGCGTCCCGCCCCCGGCCGGGCGCGCGCTGACGGCCGCGCTGCGGGCCGCGCAGGCCGGGCGCAGCGCGCGCAAGGCCGACGTGCACGTGCGGGTGCAGGTCGACCCGCGCGAGCTGGGCTGAGCCGCGGCGCGGCGCGGACCGCCCGGCCCGGCGCCGCCCTACGGTGGCCGCACCCGAGACGGAGGGACGCACGTGAGCCAGAACCGGCTGGAGTCCAAGGGCTTCTTCGCCGCCCTGTTCGACTTCTCCTTCACCTCGTTCATCACCCTGAGGTTCCTGCGGGTGATCTACGCGGTGCTCGTCGGGCTGATCCTGCTCGGCGGCCTGTTCTTCCTGGCGAGCCTGCTCCTCACCGGCGAGCCCGGGGCGGTGCTGCTGGCGGTCGTCGTCGTGCCGCCCGTCACGCTGCTCTACCTGGTCGTCGCCCGGGTCTACCTCGAGCTCGTCGCGCTGCTGTTCCGCATCGGCGAGAACACCTCGGTCATGGCGCGGGCCCTGCTCGCCCAGACCGGTGGCGCGCCGGGGGGCCCGTACGCGCCGGGCGCGCCGTACGTCCCCGCCGCGCCCGCGGCGCCCTGGGGGCCGCCGCCGCACGCCGGGGGGTCCCCGTACGGCGCCCCGGCGCCCGGCCCCGCGCCCGGCCCCGCGCCCGCCCCGGCGCCCGGCCCGGCGCCCGGCCCGGCGCAGGGCGGGCCGTCGCCGTACGCGCCGCCGGCGCCCGAGGGCCCGTACGGCGCCCCGGCCGCGGACGACCCCCACGCGCCGTACCGCCGCCCGGACCGCGACGAGGGCTGAGGGGCGCGGGGCTCCGGACCGCCCCGGCGGCGCGCCCCGGGTAGGCTCGACGACCGTCCGCGCCGCCGGCGACGCCCGCGGCCGGACCGCCGACCGACCCGTACGCCGACCCACCGGCCGACCCACTGGGGGACCTGCGTGGCCATCCAGCCCATCCGCCTCTTCGGGGACCCGGTGCTGCGCACCCCGGCCGAGCAGGTCGTCGACTTCGACCGCGAGCTGCGCCGGCTCGTGCAGGACCTCACCGACACGATGCTCGACGCGCCGGGCGTGGGGCTCGCCGCGCCGCAGCTCGGGGTGTCGCTGCGCGTGTTCACCTACCACGTGGACGGTGTCCTCGGGCACGTCGTGAACCCGACGCTCGACCTCGGCGAGGAGGAGCAGGAGGGCGAGGAGGGCTGCCTCAGCTTCCCCGGCCTCGCGTACCCGACGAAGCGCGCCTGGCGGGTCGTGGCCAAGGGGTTCGACGTGCACGGCGAGCCCGTCGAGCTCGAGGGGACCGACCTGCTCGCCCGCTGCGTGCAGCACGAGACGGACCACCTCGACGGCGTCCTGTTCATCGACCGGCTCGACCGCGAGCAGCGCAAGGCGGCGATGCGCGCCATCCGCGAGGCCGAGTGGGGCGGGGCGCCCGCGCCGACGGTCAAGGTGTCGCCGCACGCGACGTTCGGCCGGGCCCGCTAGGTGCGCCTGGTCCTCGCCGGCACCCCCGAGGTGGCGGTCGCCTCGCTGGACGCCCTGCTGGCAAGCCGGCACGAGGTCGCGGCCGTCGTCACCCGCCCGGACGCCCCGCGCGGGCGGGGGCGCCGCCAGGCCGCGTCGCCGGTCGCCGAGCGGGCCCGCGCGGCCGGCCTCGAGGTGCTCACCCCCGCCCGCCCGTCCGAGCCGGCGTTCCTCGAGCGGCTCGCCGCCCTGGCGCCGGACTGCTGCCCCGTCGTCGCGTACGGCGCCCTCGTCCCCCGCGCCGCGCTCGACGTGCCGCGGCACGGCTGGGTCAACCTGCACTTCTCGCTGCTGCCGGCCTGGCGCGGCGCCGCGCCGGTGCAGCGGGCGCTGCTCGCCGGCGACGACGTCACCGGCGCCTCGACGTTCCGGCTGGAGGAGGGGCTCGACACCGGGCCGGTGTACGGGGTCGTCACCGAGCAGGTGCGCCCGCGCGACACGAGCGGCGACCTGCTCGGCCGGCTGGCCGTCAGCGGCGCCCGCCTGCTCGTGGCGACGCTCGACGGCCTCGAGGACGGCGCCCTCGTCCCGGTGCCCCAGCCCGGCGAGGGGGTCTCGCACGCCCCGAAGCTCACCGTGCAGGACGCGCGGGTCGACTGGGCGGCGCCCGCGCAGCGGGTCGACCGGCTCGTGCGCGCCTGCACGCCGGCTCCCGGCGCCTGGACGACGTGGCGCGGGGAGCGGCTCAAGCTCGGCCCCCTCGAGCCCGCGCCCGGCGGGGACGCCCTCGCCCCCGGCGAGCTCCGCGCCGGGCGGGACGGGGTGCTGGTCGGCACCGGCTCGCACCCGGTGCGCCTCGGCGAGGTCCGCCCGCAAGGCCGCGGCGCCATGGCCGCCACCGCCTGGGCCAACGGCGCGCGCCCCCACCCCGGCGAGCGGCTGGGCTGAGCCGTGGACGAGCGCAGGGGCAGGGGAGGGCGGCCGGGGCCGCGACGGCCCGAGCGGGGCGGCGCGGCGCGGCGCCCCGGGGGACGCCCCGGCGGGGCCCGGCCCCGGCGGGCGCCGGAGCCGGACGCGCCGCGGCAGGTCGCGCTGGAGCTGCTGCGCGCGGTGCGCGAGCGCGACGCGTACGCGAACCTCACCCTGCCCGCCCTGCTGCGCGAGCGCGGGCTCGGCGGGCGCGACGCCGCGTTCGCGACCGAGCTCGGCTACGGGACGCTGCGCGGGCTGGGCACGTACGACGCCGTGCTGGGGGCCTGCGTCGACCGGCCGCTCGACGCGGTCGACCCGCCGGTGCTCGACGTGCTGCGCCTCGGCGCGCACCAGCTGCTGGCGATGCGGGTTCCGCCGCACGCGGCGGTGTCCGCGACGGTCGACCTCGCGCGGGTCGTGCTCGGCGAGGGGCGGGGCTCGTTCGTCAACGCGGTGCTGCGCCGGGTCGGCCGCCAGGACCTCGACGCGTGGGTGCGCGAGGTCGCGCCCCCGGCCGAGCGGGACGCCGTCGGCCACCTGAGCGTGGCCCGCTCGCACCCCCGCTGGGTCGTCGCCGCCCTGCGCGAGGCCCTGGCCGGCGACGACGCCGAGCTCGACGCGCTGCTCGCCGCCGACAACGCGCCCGCCGCGGTGACCCTCGTCGCCCGGCCGGGGCGCGCCGAGGTCGACGAGCTGCTCGCGGCGGGCGCCGAGCCGGCCCGCTGGTCGCCGGTCGCCGCCGTGCTGCCCTCGGGCGACCCCGGGGAGCTCGACGCGGTGCGCGAGGGGCGCGCCGGGGTGCAGGACGAGGGCTCGCAGCTCGTGGCCCTCGCGCTCGCCGCGGCACCGCTCGAGGGCCGCGACGAGCAGTGGCTCGACGTGTGCGCCGGCCCCGGCGGCAAGGCCGCCCTGCTCGCGGCGCTCGCCGCGCAGCGCGGAGCCCGGCTGCTCGCCGGCGAGGTGCAGCCGCACCGCGCCCGGCTGGTGCACGCCGTCACCGGCGGGGTCGCCGGCGCGCAGGTCGTCGTGGCCGACGGGCGCCGCCCGCCGTGGCGCCCCGGCGCCTTCGACCGCGTGCTCGTCGACGCGCCGTGCACCGGGCTCGGCGCGCTGCGCCGGCGCCCGGAGGCCCGCTGGCGCCGGCGCGCCGAGGACCTCGGCCCGCTCGTCGCCCTGCAGGACGAGCTGCTCGCCGGGGCGCTGGCCGCGGTCCGCCCCGGCGGCGTGGTCGCGTACGTCACCTGCTCCCCGCACCTGGCCGAGACCCGGGCCGTCGTCGCGGCGGCGCTGCGGCACCACCCGGACGTCGAGCAGCTCGACGCCCGCCCCCTGCTCCCGGGCGTCCCGGACCTCGGGCCGGGGCCGGCGGTGCAGCTGTGGCCCCACCGGCACGGCACCGACGCCATGCACCTGGCGCTGCTGCGCCGCGGGGGCGCCGCGCCGCCCTCGTAGGCTGCGCCCGTGGCCGTCCAGATCGCACCCAGCATCCTCAACGCCGACTTCGCCCACCTGGCCGACGAGGTGGGGCGCATCGCCCCCGCCGCGGACTGGGTGCACGTGGACGTCATGGACGGGCACTTCGTGCCGAACCTGACCCTCGGGCTGCCCGTCGTCGAGCGCCTCGCGCAGGCGAGCGCGCTGCCGCTGGACTGCCACCTCATGATCGAGGACCCGGACCGCTGGGCCCCCGGCTACGCCGAGGCCGGCGCCGCGAGCGTCACCTTCCACGTCGAGGCCGCCAGGGCCCCGGTGCGCCTGGCCCGCGACCTGCGCGCCGCCGGCGCGCGCGCCGGGCTCGCCCTGCGCCCCGCCACCGCGGTCGACAGCGTGCGCGACGTGCTCGGGGAGGTCGACATGCTGCTGCTCATGAGCGTCGAGCCGGGCTTCGGCGGGCAGGGCTTCCTCGACCTCGTGCTGCCGAAGGTCCGCCGGGCGCGCGAGCTGGTCACCGACCTCGACGTGCGGATCCAGGTCGACGGCGGGGTCTCGTCCGCGACGATCGAGCGCTGCGTGGACGCCGGCGCGGACGTGCTCGTGGCCGGCTCCGCGGTCTACGGCGCCGACGACCCCGCGGAGGCGGTGCGGGCGCTCAAGGCCCAGGGGCAGGCGGCCGCGGACGCGTCGTGGTGGGGCGGCGCGGGGTCCTGACCCCGCCCCCGACGTCGCAGGACCGGGGGTCAGCGACCGGGCGGGAGCACCCGGGCGGCGCGGGTCACGTCGACGACGTGCACCACGTGGTGGTGGACGACGTGGTGCACCACCCGCCCGGTGATCTCGACGGCCGCGGGCCCGCGGCGCCCGGCTCCGAGGGCCTGGCGCGCGACCGAGACGGCGAGGCCGAGGCCGACGGTCGCCGTGGCGCCCGCGGCGGCGGCGACGCCCGGGCGGCGCACGAGCTCCGCCCAGCGCCCGGCCGGGCGCACCGGGAGGCTGCGCGGCGGCAGGACGACGCCCTGCTGCGGCTCCGGGTGCACGGGGTCCTCGGCGGCGGGCGGGGCGGGGTCGGGGCGCTGGTCCACCCGGCGATCCTCCCCCGCGCGCCGCGCCGAGGTCCAGCGCCGCGGCGGGGCGCCGGGAACACGCCGACGTGCCATGCTGTTGCCCGCGACAGCAACGCGTGCTCCGGGGTCGGTGCAATTCCGAACCGGCGGTGACAGTCCGCGACCCGGCCGAAGCCATCGGCCGGTTGACCCGGTGGGACTCCGGGACCGACGGTGAGAGTCCGGACGGGAGGCAGCACGCGGCGGCGGCCGGTCCGGCCGTGCGCCCCGTCCGGGGTGCGCGAGCGGCCCTGCCGCCGACCCGCACGCCTCCCTCGCGCGCCCCGGTGACCGCACCCGGCACGGCGGAGGGACGCAGGGGATGTTCACCGGGATCGTCGAGGAGATCGGCGAGGTCGAGCGTGTCGAGGCGCTCGACGACGGCAGCGCGCGCCTCGTGGTGCGCGGCCCGCTCGTGACGAGCGACGCGGGGCACGGCGACTCGATCGCCGTCTCGGGCGTCTGCCTCACCGTCACCGCGCTCGACGGCGGCGCGTTCGCCGTCGACGTCATGAAGGAGAGCCTGGACCGCACGCGCCTCGGCGCGCTGGCCGCGGGCAGCGCCGTGAACCTGGAGCGGGCCCTCGCCGCCTCGGGGCGCTTCGGCGGGCACGTCGTGCAGGGGCACGTCGACGGCACCGCGGCGCTGCTGCACCGCTCGCCGGCGCAGCACTGGGACGTCCTGCGGTTCTCCCTGCCGGCGGCGCTGGGCCGCTACGTCGTGGAGAAGGGCTCCATCACCGTCGACGGCGTCTCGCTCACCGTCTCGGCGGTCGGCGCGGACTGGTTCGAGGTGAGCCTCATCCCCACGACCCTCGAGCGCACGACGCTCGGCGCGCTCGCGCCGGGCGAGCCGGTCAACCTGGAGGTGGACGTGCTCGCGAAGTACGTCGAGAAGCTGCTCGGGGCGGGGGCCTGACGTGCTGCGCTGGCTCTTCGAGGCCGAGCTGCACGTGCTCGGCTCCACCATCCTCTGGCGCGAGGTCGTCGGGAACGGCTTCGGCCTGGCCAGCGCCGTGCTCGGCATGCGCCGCAGGGTGTGGGCGTGGCCGGTCGGCATGGCCGGCAACCTCCTGCTGCTCACCGTCTTCCTCGGCGCGGTGTTCGCCACCCCGCAGCAGGTCGACCTCTACGGCCAGGCCGGCCGGCAGGTGTTCTTCTTCGCGGTGAGCGCGTACGGCTTCTGGCGCTGGCACCGCGGCGAGGTCGACGGCGGTGCGGCGGTCCTGCCCCGCTGGGCGAGCGCCCGCGAGCGGCTCGCGCTCGGCGCCGTCGCCGCGGCCGGGGTCGCCCTGGCGTACGTCGTCCTGCGCGCCCTCGGCAGCTGGGGGCCGCTCGCCGACGCCTGGATCCTCGTGGGGTCCCTGCTCGCGACGTACGGGATGGCCCGCGGGCTCATCGAGTTCTGGCTCGTCTGGGTCGCGGTCGACCTGGTCGGGGTCCCGCTGCTCGTCGCGGCCGGCTTCTACCCGTCCGCGCTGCTCTACGGCGTGTACGGCGCCTTCTGCCTCGTCGGGCTGCGGGCGTGGGTGCGCGTGCGGCGCGACCTGGACGCCGCGGCCACCGCCGCCGCGCCGCTGCCGGCGGGTGCGCCGTGACCGCCGTGGGCACCGTGGGCGCCGCCCTGGTGCGCCTGGACCCCGTCGAGCGCGCCGTGGCCGACGTCGCCGCCGGGCGGATGGTCGTCGTCGTCGACGACGCGGACCGCGAGGACGAGGGCGACCTCGTCATGGCGGCCTCCGCCGTCACCCCCGAGGCGATGGCGTTCCTCGTCCGGCACACCAGCGGCGTGGTGTGCGTCCCCATGACGGGCCAGGACCTCGACCGGCTCGCGCTGCCGCCCATGACCGAGGTCAACGAGGACCGCAAGCAGACGGCGTACGCCGTGTCGGTCGACGCCCGCGAGGGCGTCACCACCGGCATCTCGGCGCGCGACCGCGCGCGCACCGCGCGGCTGCTCGCCGACCCCGCGACCACGGCGGGCGACCTGTCCCGGCCGGGGCACCTCTTCCCGCTGCGCGCGGTCGAGGGCGGGGTGCTGCGCCGCGCCGGCCACACCGAGGCCGCGGTGGACCTCGCCCGGCTCGCCGGGCTCGCCCCGGTGGGCGTCATCGCCGAGGTCGTCGGCGAGGACGGCGAGATGGCCCGGCTGCCCGAGCTGCGCCGCTTCGCGGACGAGCACGGCCTCGCGCTGGTGTCGGTGGCCGACCTCGTGGCGCACCGCCGGCGCACCGAGTCGCTCGTGGAGCGGCGGGCCGAGACACGGCTGCCGACGGTGCACGGGGAGTTCCGGGCGGTCGGCTACCGCGCGACCCTCGACGGGTCCGAGCAGGTCGCGCTCGTCATGGGCGACCCGACGCCGGACGGCACGCCGCCGGGCGGGCCGGACGCGCTGGTGCGCGTGCACTCGGAGTGCCTCACCGGCGACGTCTTCGGCTCCACCCGCTGCGACTGCGGCACCCAGCTCGCGGCCTCGATGGCGGCCGTGGCCCGCGAGGGCCGCGGGGTGGTGCTCTACCTGCGCGGCCACGAGGGCCGGGGGATCGGCCTGCTGCACAAGCTGCAGGCGTACCAGCTGCAGGACCGCGGCGCGGACACCGTCGACGCCAACCTCGAGCTGGGGCTGCCGGCCGACGCGCGGGACTACGGCATCGGCGCGGCCGTGCTCGCCGACCTCGGCGTGCGGCGGATGCGCCTGCTCACCAACAACCCCGACAAGCGGGCCGGGCTGACCGGGCACGGCCTGACCGTCACCGAGCGGGTGCCGCTGCCGACGCTCGCCACCCGCGACAACCTGGCGTACCTGCGCACCAAGCGCGACCGCATGGGCCACGACATCGACCTGCCGGACACCCTCCTGCCGGACGACGCGGCCCTCGACGACCTGGGAGGGTCCCCGACGTGAGCGGAGCAGGAGCACCGGTGCTGCGGCTGGAGGGCGCGCAGGACCTGCGGGTCGCGGTCGTGGCCGCGCAGTGGCACGAGCGCGTCATGGACGGCCTGCTCGCGGGGGCGCACCGCGCCCTCGACGAGGCCGGGGTGCGCGGCGCGACGGTCGTCCGGGTGCCGGGCAGCTTCGAGCTGCCCGTGGCGGCGCTGCGCCTCGCCCAGCTCGGGTACGACGCCGTCGTCGCCCTCGGCGTCGTCGTGCGCGGCGGCACGCCGCACTTCGACTACGTGTGCCAGGCGGCGACGAGCGGGTGCACCGAGGTGTCCCTGCGCACGGGCGTGCCCGTGGGCTTCGGCGTGCTGACCTGCGACACGGACGAGCAGGCGCTCGACCGGGCCGGGCTGCCGGGCTCGCGCGAGGACAAGGGCCACGAGGCGGTGACCGCGGCGCTCGCGACCGCGCTCGCGCTGCGCGGCCTCGCCCCCGCCCGCTGAGCGGCCCGCCGCGCCGGCGACCGGGCCCCGCGTAGGCTGGCCCCCTGTGAAGACGTTCGAGCAGCTGTTCGCCGAGCTCAGCGACAAGGCGGTGTCCCGCCCCGCGGGCAGCGGCACCGTCGCGGCGCTCGACGCCGGGGTCCACGCCATCGGCAAGAAGGTCGTCGAGGAGGCGGCCGAGGTGTGGATGGCCGCGGAGCACGAGGGCCCCGAGCGCGCCGCCGAGGAGATCTCGCAGCTGCTCTACCACCTCCAGGTGCTCATGATCGCGTCGGGGCTCGGCCTCGACGACGTGTACGCCCACCTCTGAGCGCGCCGCAGCGCTCCCGCCCGCACCGCCACCACCAGCCGAGGGGACCCCCGCCCATGCTCCGCGTCGCCGTGCCGAACAAGGGCTCGCTGTCCGAGGCGGCCAGCGGCATGCTCCGCGAGTGCGGCTACCGCCAGCGCTCGGACCACCGCGAGCTCGTGCTGCAGGACCCCGACAACGGCACCGAGTTCTTCTTCCTGCGCCCGCGCGACATCGCCGTCTACGTCGGTGCGGGGCAGCTCGACGTCGGCATCACCGGGCGCGACCTCCTGCTCGACAGCGGCGCGCCCGCCGAGGAGCTGCTCGCCCTGGGCTTCGGCGGCTCGACGTTCCGCTACGCCGCCCGCCCCGGCACGGCCGCGCAGGTCGAGGACTTCGCCGGGCGGCGCGTCGCCACGTCGTACCCCGGCCTCGTCGCCAAGCACCTGGCCGACCGCGGGGTCAGCGCCGAGGTGGTGCGCCTCGACGGTGCGGTGGAGACCGCGGTGCAGCTCGGCGTCGCCGACGTCATCGCGGACGTCGTGTCCACCGGCACGACGCTGCGCCAGGCCGGGCTCGAGGTCGTCGGGGAGCCGATCCTGCACTCCGAGGCGGTGCTCGTGCGCCGCACCGGCGCGGAGCCCTCGCCGGCCGTCGAGCAGCTGCGCCGCCGGCTGCAGGGCGTGATGATCGCCCGGCAGTACGTCCTCATGGACTACGACATCCGCGCCGAGCTCGTCGACCAGGCCGTGCAGCTGACCCCGGGCCTGGAGTCGCCCACCGTGTCGCCGCTGCACGACCGCGGCTGGGTCGCGGTGCGCGCGATGGTGCCGCGGCGCGACACCAACCGCGTCATGGACGAGCTGTGGGAGCGCGGGGCCCGCGGGATCCTCG
This sequence comes from Vallicoccus soli, assembly GCF_003594885.1. Taxonomy (NCBI): domain Bacteria; kingdom Bacillati; phylum Actinomycetota; class Actinomycetes; order Motilibacterales; family Vallicoccaceae; genus Vallicoccus; species Vallicoccus soli. Next base: position 71,967 of record NZ_QZEZ01000002.1, on the reverse strand, counting down.
TCACCGACATCTCCGCCTGCCGGCTCTGAGCGGTGCCCGACCCCTCCGCGCCCCGCTCCGCCGACGCCCTCCCGGCGCTGCCGCTGGTGCTCCGCCCGCGCACCGCCCGGCGGGTGCTCTACCCCCTCGTCGCCCTCGTCCTCGTCGCCTTCGTCGGCGGTGCGCTCCTGCTGCCCGGTGAGGGCCGCGGCGCCTTCGGCCCCGCCGACCGCGCGGGCGTCGTCGCCACCGGCCTGGCGATCGCGTGGGTGATGCACCGCATCGCGGCGGTGCGCGTGCTGTGCCGCGAGAGCGGGCTGCGCGTGGTCAACGTGCTGCGCAGCCGCGACGTGGAGTGGGCCGAGGTGCTCGGCGTGCGCCTCGGGCAGGCCGCCCCCTGGCTGCAGCTGGACCTGTCCGACGGCACCACGCTGGCGGCGATGGGGGTGCAGGGCAGCGACGGCGAGCACGCCCGGACGCAGGCGCGCACCCTGGCGCGCCTCGTGCAGGACCGCAGCCGCACGGAGCACGACCGCTAGCGCCGCCCTCACCGCCGGCCCCCGCGCGGCGCGCCGTTGCGCACGTCGACGACCACCCGCTCCACGCGGACGTGCTCGCCGGGCCCGGCGAGGAAGGCGTGCGCTCCGGCGACCCAGGCGCGCACCGAGCCCGCGCCGCGCCCGCCCGGGCCGTCGAGGCCGTCGAGGCCCCGCGCCGCCGCGAGGTAGGACCCGCCCAGCGCGTGCGCCGCGGCGACGCCGCCCGGGTCAGACCCGCCGACGAGCACCGTCGTGCGCCCGCGCGCGTCGGGCGGGCGGGCGCCGTCGAGGCGCGGCACGAGGTCGTGGCGGGCCTCGAGGGCGAGCGAGCGCGCCCCGGCGGGCAGGTCCGCCCGGCCGGTCGGCGCACCCGTGGTGAGCAGGTGGGTCACCCGCCGCGCCGGGTCGCCCGCCCAGCGCCGGGCCGCGGCGGCCGCCAGCAGCCCGCCCTGGCTGTGCCCGACGAGCAGCAGCGGCTCGCCCGGGCGGACCCCGGCCCGCGCGAGCGCGGCGTCGAGCCCGTCGAGGCGGGCGGTCGCGGTGGTCGTCCCCTGCACGAGGTCGAGGTTCGTGCGCAGGTCCGACAGGTACGCGCGCTCGCGCGGGTCGACCTGCCAGTCGCGCGTCCCGGGCAGCAGCACCACCCACGCGGTGCGCACCGGCCCGCGCGGGACCGCCCCGCCGCCGCGCGTGCGCACCCGCAGCAGCTCCACCTCGCCCTGGCGGTCGCCGCGCGCCGCGGCCTCGCGGGCGGCGAGGGCCGCGACGAGGTCGCCCAGCCCCCGCGGTGCCGCACCGGGCGAGCGCACGGGCGCGCCGGCGGTGCCGGCCCCGGGGTCGTACAGGCCCGCCACCAGCGCCGCCGCACCGGCGACGCCGCCGGGCCACAGCAGGTCCACGGCGTCCAGGGCCCCGTCGAGCGCCGCGTGCAGCGCCGTGCGCCCGACCCCGTCGACCGCCCGCGGGCGCCGTGCCGGTGGCGCCGGGGCGGGCAGCGCGAGGCGCAGCGGGTGCCGGTCGGCCGGCCCGAGCTCGCCCGGGCCGACGGCCCGACGGTCGGCGGCGCGGTAGGCGGCCACGGCGGCGACGACGGCGGCGGCGTGCGCCTGCATCCGCAGCCCCGCCGTGAGCACCGACCGGGCGCACGCCGCCACCGCCGCCTGGGCCCGCACGGCCCCGCCGGGCACCAGCGCCGCCGAGGCGAGCAGCGCCGGGTCGGCCGCGCACCGGCCGAGCCGGGCCGCCAGCCCGAGGGCGCCCGAGCCGGCGCCGGCGAGCACGTCCGCGCAACGCAGCAGGGCGGCGTACGTCGCGGCGGACCCGCGCGCGCCGCCGCCCACCTCGACGGGCAGCGTCACGGCGCGCCCCCGAGCCCCCGCACCGGGTCGAGGGCGACCCGCGCCGCCGCGGCGGCCGCCGCGCCCCGGGCGGCGGCACCGCGGACCTCCTCGGCGTGCGCGCGCAGCAGCAGCGCGGCGGCGCCCGCGTCGTCCGCCGCGCGCACCAGGTCCTCCGCGTCGCGGCGGGCCGCGGCCCGGGCGGCGTCCGCCCCCGGCCCGGTCCAGTCCGCGCCCGGCGGTGCCGCCCGCACCGACCCGGCGAGCTCCAGCACCTGCTCGCGCAGGCGGAGCAGGTCGGCCGCGAGGTCGTCGAGGTGGCCGGGGTCGACCGCCGGCAGGTCCACGGGCTCCTCCGTCCCGCGCCGGACGTCCCGGCGCCGGGGGCGGACCGTACGCGCCGCCGCGCCCTCGACCACCGCCGTCCACAGGCCGCGCGGCGCGCGGGCGGGCGCCGCGCGCGGTGCAGGTCCCCGCCGGCCCCTCGGGGCCGTAGCGTGCCCCTGTGGACAGCCCGCCCGCCGGCCCGCCCGGCCCGCCCGGCCCGCCGCGCGACCCCGCGGCGCTCGCGGGCGCCCTCGCGCGCCACGGCTACCTCGCCGACCGCGGGACGGCCACGGCGGCGTACCTCGCGCTGCGGACCGGGCGCCCGCTGCTCCTCGAGGGCGAGCCGGGCACGGGCAAGACGAGCCTGGCCACGGCGCTGGCCGGCGTCCTCGGGGCGCCGTCGTTCCGGCTGCAGTGCTACGAGGGGCTCGACGCGGCGCAGGTCCTCTACGACTGGGACTTCCCGCGCCAGCTGCTGCACCTGCGGGCGGTCGAGGCCGCGGGCGGGGCCGCCCGCGCGGCCGAGGACCTCGAGCGCTCGGTCCACGAGCGCCGCTTCCTCGTGGCGCGCCCGCTGCTGCAGGCCCTGGAGGCGAGCCGGCCCGGGCGCCCGAGCGTCCTGCTCGTCGACGAGGTGGACCGGGCCGACGACGCGTTCGAGGCGTACCTGCTGGAGGTCCTCGCCGACGCGGCCGTCACGGTCCCCGAGCTCGGCACCCTGCGGGCCGAGGAGCCCCCGGTCGTCGTCCTGACGAGCAACCGCACCCGCGACCTGCACGACGCGCTGCGCCGGCGCTGCCTCTACCACTGGGTCGAGCACCCCGACCCCGAGCGCGAGGTCGCCGTGCTGCGCCTGCGCCTGCCCGAGGTGACCGAGCGGCTCGCCCGGCAGGTCGCCGCGGCGGCCGGGGCGCTGCGCGCGGCCGCCCTCGTCAAGCCCCCCGGCCTCGCCGAGTCGCTCGACTGGGCGGGCGCCGTGCACGCGCTGGGAGCCGGTGAGCTGGACGCCGAGGTGGTCGAGGGCTCGCTGGGCGCGGTCCTCAAGCACCGGGAGGACCGCGAGCGGGTGCTGCGCGCGGGCGCCCCGTCGGTCGAGGACCTGGTCGCGGCCGCGCGGAGGGCCGGGTGAGCGCCGTGGAGGGGCTGGCGCGCCTCGCCGCCTGCGCCCGGCGCGAGGGGGTCGCCGCGAGCACGGACCGCGTCGAGGCGCTGCTGCGCTGCGCAGACGCGCTCGGCCCCGCCGGGCGCGAGGACGTGTACTGGGCCGGTCGGGTCGCGCTGTGCGGCGGGCCGGACGACCTGCCCCGGTACGACCGCGCCTTCGCCCGCTTCCTCGGCGCCGACCCGGCCGGTGCCGCCGCGGGACCGCCGGTCGTCGTGGACCGGCCGGTGGCGGCCGCGGACGGCGCGGGGACCGAGGGCGACGGCGCCCGGCGCACCCTGGCCGACGTGCGGGAGGTGCTGCGCGGGCGCGACCTCGGCGCGCTCGACGCCCTCGGCGAGGACGAGCGCGAGGCCGTACGGCGCCTCGTCGCGCTGCTGCGCCCCGTCGGCGCCCTGCGGCCGTCGCGGCGCCGGCGGCCGGCGCCGCACGGCGAGGTGGACCGGCGCCGCACGGTCCGCGACGCCCTGCGCCACGGCGGGGAGGTCGTCGCGCTGCGGCACCGCCGCCGGGTGCGCCGCCCGCGCCCGCTGCTCGTCGTCGTCGACGTGAGCGGCTCGATGCAGCCGTACGCCGACGCGTACCTGCGCCTGGCGCACGCCGCGGCCCGCGCCCGGCCCGGCACCGAGGTGTTCACCATCGGCACCCGGCTCACCCGGGTGACCCGGGAGGTCGCTCACCCCGACCCCGACGAGGCCCTGCGCGCCGTCGCGGCGGCGGTGCCCGACTGGTCCGGCGGCACCCGGCTGGGGGAGCAGCTCGCCGCGCTGCTCGAGCGCTGGGGCCGGGCCGGGGCCGCCCGCGGCGCCGTCGCCGTCGTGCTGTCCGACGCGTGGGAGCGCGGCGACTGCGCGCTGCTCGGCGAGCAGCTCGAGCGGCTGGGCCGGCTCGCGCACCGCGTGGTCTGGGTCGACCCGCACGAGGGGAAGCCCGGCTACGCGCCGCTGACGGCCGGCATGCGCACCGTCCTGCCCCGCGTCGACGCCGTGGTGAGCGGCTGGACGCTCGAGGCCCTCGAGCGGCTCTGCGCGGTGCTCGCCGCCCCGCAGCACGGGACGGCGCGCCGTGCGTGAGGTGCTCGACGACCTCGTGCGCTGGCACCGCGAGGGCCGCGCCGGGGCCGTCGCGACGGTGGTGCGGACCTGGCGGTCGGCGCCCCGCGCCGCCGGCGCCGCGATGGCCGTGTCCGCCGACGGCGAGGTCGTCGGCAGCGTGAGCGGCGGGTGCGTCGAGGGCGCCCTCTACGAGGTGGCCCGCGAGGTCGTCGCCTCGGGCCGCCCGGTGGTGCAGCGGTACGGGGTGAGCGACGACGACGCGCTCGCGGTCGGGCTGACGTGCGGGGGCGAGCTCGAGGTGCTCGTGGCCCCGTCCGACGGCGCGCTCGCCGAGGAGGTCGCGGCGGCCGTCGCCGCGGGGGAGCCGCTGGCCGTGGCCACGCTCGTCGAGGGCGTGCACGGGCCGGGGCCGCAGCTCGTCGTCCGCCCGGGCTCGAGCCGGGGCTCCCTCGGCGGGGAGCGGCTGGACGCCGCGGTCGTCGACGACGCCCGCGGGCTGCTCGCCCGCGGTGCGACCGGCACCCTGCACCTGGGCCCGGACGGCGAGCGGCGCGGGGAGGGCACGACCGTGCTCGTGCAGTCCTTCGCCCCGCCGCCGCGCATGCTGGTGTTCGGCGCCATCGACTTCGCCGCCGCCGTGGCCCGGATCGGCGCGTTCCTCGGCTACCGGGTGACGGTCTGCGACGCGCGGCCGGTGTTCGCGACCGCGCGGCGGCTGCCCGGCGCCGACGAGGTGGTCGTCGAGTGGCCGCACCGCTACCTCGCCCGCACCGAGGTCGACGAGCGGACCGTCGTCTGCGTCCTCACCCACGACCCGAAGTTCGACGTGCCGCTCCTCGAGGTCGCGCTGCGGACCCCGGCCGCGTACGTGGGGGCGATGGGCTCGCGCCGCACCCACGAGGACCGGCTGGCCCGGCTGCGCGAGCGGGGGCTGGGCGAGGCGGAGCTGGCGCGGCTGTCCTCGCCCATCGGGCTGGACCTCGGCGCGCGGACCCCGGAGGAGACCGCCGTGTCCGTCGCCGCCGAGATCACCGCGCTGCGCTGGGGCGGTACGGGCCGCCGGCTCAGCGACCTGTCCGGCCCGGTCCACCACGACCGGCCGTGAGGACGGCGGGGCTGGTGCTCGCCGCCGGCGCGGCGCGCCGGCTCGGCCGGCCCAAGCACCTGCTCGAGCGCGACGGGCGCCCGTACGCGGCCCTGGCCGTGGACGCCCTGCGCGGCGGCGGGTGCGACGGCCCGGTGCTCGTCGTGCTGCGCCCCGGCGCGGCGCTGCCGCCCGGCTGCGCCGCGGTGCCCCTGCGCCACCCGGGCGCCGACGACGGGCAGGGCTCGTCGCTGCGCGCGGGCCTGGCCGCCGTCGCCGCCGACCCCGCCGTCGGCCGCGTCGTGGTGACGCTCGTCGACACGCCCGGGGTCGGGCCGGAGCACGTGCGGCGCCTGCTCGCCGCGGCGGCGCCGGACGCGGCCGTGGCGACGTACGCCGGCGCGCCCCGCACCCCCGTCCTGCTCGCGCGCCGGACGTGGGGGGCGGTCGCGGCCCTGGCGCGCGGCGAGACCGGGGCCCGCGGGTGGCTGCGCGCCCACCCGGACCGGGTCGTCGCCGTCGAGTGCGGCGACCTCGGGCCGTGGCAGGACGTGGACGTCCCGGCGGACCTGCTCCGCCCGCCGGGAGGCGCGTGATCGGGGAGGCATGATCGCGGCCGGGGGGCTGCATGATCGCGGCCGGGGGGCTGCATGGTCGCGGCCGGGGGCTGCATGATCGCGGCCGGGGGGCTGCATGGTCGCGGCCGGGGGGCTGCATGGTCGCGGCCGGGGCGGGGCACGCCTCACGGCCGCGCGGGTCAGTCGGTGGCGCGGACCAGCCGGTCGGGGGTCATGCGCAGCAGGAGCGGGACCGAGGCGGCGGTGAGGGCGAGCAGGGCGACCCAGGGGGCGGTGACGCCGCCGGTCGCGTCGCGCAGGGCGCCGAAGAGCGTGGGCCCGGTGGCGCCGACGCAGTAGGACACGAGGAAGCCGAGGCCGCTGAGCCGCGCGGACGTCGCCGGGGTGTCCGCCCAGTCCGCGAGGTGCACGAGCCCCAGCGCGAACCCGCCGCCGCCTCCGAGCCCCAGCAGCACCATCCAGGCCCAGCCGCCGCCGACCGGGGCGAGGACGAGCCCGGCGAGGCCGACGACCGACAGGCCGACGACCCCCAGCAGCAGCGGGCGCCGGTCCCGCAGCCGGTCCGCGAGCAGCGGCACGCCGACGCTGGCGACGAGCTGGCTGGCCATGAACGCCGCGAGGTGCACGCCGGCCGCCTCGTCCGTGCTGCCCTCCTCGACGAACGTCGGCGCGATCCACGCGAGCTCGGTGTAGAAGAGCAGCGACTGGGCGGCGAGGTACGCCGCGAGCAGGCGGGCGGTCGGGCTGGACCAGGGCAGGCGCCGGCGCGGGGCGTCCGCGCGGTCCCCGCCGAGCCGTCGGCGGGCGCCGCGCAGCACCGGCGCCCAGCCGACGAGCCCGGCGACGACGAGCACGACGGGCAGCAGGAGGGCCTCGCGCCACGACCCGGCGGCGTCGGCGAGCGGCACGGCGAGCGCCGACGCGGCGGTGGCGCCCACCATCATCGCCGAGAGGTAGACGGCCGTGAGGAGCCCCGCCCGCCGCGGCGCGTAGTCCTTGACGATCCCCGGCAGCAGCGTGCCGATGAGCGCGATGCCGACGCCGACGAGCAGCGTCCCGGCGTAGAGCAGCGCGAGCAGGTCGCCGGCCACCCGCAGCAGGGTGCCGGCGAGCAGCGACAGCAGGGCGAGGGCGACGGTGGCCTCGCGGCCGTGCGCGTGCGCCAGCCGCTGCGCCGGCGGGGCGAACAGGCCCATGCAGAGCACGGGCAGGGTGGTGAGGAGCCCCACGGCCGGGCCGCTGAGGCCCAGGTCGTCCTCGAGCGCTGAGGTCAGCGGCGGCACCACGGCGAGCGGGGTGCGCAGGTTGAGCGCGACGAGCGCGATGCCGGTGACGAACAGGGCGACGCCGACGGGCCGTACGCCCTCGCGCTCGGACGGGGGCGCCGGGACCGGCGCGGCGGGTGTGCTCATGGCCCGTCCATCGTGCCCCACCCGCCCGGGCGCGCCGTCACGCCGGCGGGGCGGCCTCGGCGAGGGCGGCGAGCGCCGCGGTGAAGACCCCGGGCGGCGGGGTGACGAGCCCGGCGCCCACCTGCCCCGTGCCGGCGACCCGCCCCGCCATGCCGGTGTTGATCTGCGGCAGGATCCCGGTGCGCACCACGCGCGTGACGTCGATGCCGGTGGGCGTGCCGCGGAAGCCGAGCACCGGCACCTGGTACGACGGCGACTCGGCCAGGGTGATCTCGTACATCCGCTGCGTCGTGGCGAGGGCGAGCTCGACGTCGCCGCCGACGAAGCGAACGATCGCCGGCGCGGCGGCCATGGCGAACCCGCCGATGCCGGCGGTCTCGGTGATCGCGGAGTCGCCGATGTCGGGGTTGGCGTCCTGCGGGCCGTAGTCGCCGAGGAACAGCCCCTCCGGCACCTGGGCCGGGCCGGTGAACCACCGGTCGCCGGTGCCGGACACCTGGATGCCGAACTCGGTGCCGTTGCGCGCCATCGCGACCACCAGCGACGAGCCGGGGACGTCGCGGGCGGCGTCGGTGGCGAGCTTGCACGCCGGCATGACGAGGTTGAGGAAGAAGTGGTCGTTGCCGGACACGAAGGCGGCGGCGCGCGCGACGTCCGAGGACGGCGCCCCGCCGTCGATGAGGGCGGGCAGGAGCTCCCGCAGGAGCATGAGGGTGCCGGCGCGGTTGCGGTTGTGCCCCTCGTCGCCCATCTGCAGCATCTGCGCGACGATCGCCCGCACGTCGACGGGGCCCGCGGCGCGGACGGCCCCCTGCAGCAGGGGCCCGAGCACCGCCGACATCCACCGGAGCCGATCGAGGACCTCCGGGCCGTACGCGCCGTAGCGCAGGACCTTGCCGAGCCCCTCGTTGAGCGAGCAGTACGCCCGCCCGCCCCCGACCGGGTCCTCGAGCTCGAACACCCACATCGACGGGCTGACGACCCCGGCCATCGGCCCGACGGCGCGGTGGTGGTGGCACGGCTCCCACGCGAAGGCGCCGGCCGCGAGCCCCCGCTCGGCCTCCTCGGGCGTGGCGGCGAGGCCCTCGAGCACGGCCGCCCCCATGAGGGCGCCCCTCAGGGGCCCCGAGGCGGCCTCCCACGCCACGGGCGGCCCGGCGTGCAGGAACGTGCCGCGCTCGAGCCCCAGCGCCTCCGACGCGGGACGGACGTCGACGAGCTGCGCGCCGGCGGCGAGCATCCGCCCGACGGCCGTCGCGTCGGCCTCCTCCCGGCGCGGGTCGGCGAGCACGCGGGCGAGCGCCGCGGGGACGTCGAGCCCGTCCGCGGCCAGGGGCGGGCGCCAGTCGACGGGCTCCACGGCCACGGCCTGCGCGGTCAGCGCGTCGGCGAGCAGGGAGGCCCCCGCCGTCACGACGGCCGCCGGCGGCCCGGCGAGCAGGCCCGAGAGCGGGGCGGGCGTGGCCCGGTTCATGCGGGGACCTCCGGGGACGCGGTGGCGGGCGCGGTGGCGGGCGCGGTGGCCAGCGCGACGGCGGCACGAGCGGCCGCGGCGTTGGACCGGTGGACCTGCGCGCCCGCCCCGGCGAGGGCCGCGGCCTGCTGGCGCAGGCCCTGCGGGTCCGCGTCGGTGCCGCAGAGCGACACCACGACGTCGAGCCGGCGCCCCTGCCCGGCGGCCCGCGCGACGGCCGCGCCGAGGGCGGGGGCGAGCTCGGAGGCGGGGTCGGGGTGCGCGCCGTGCCCGAGGACGACGTCGAGCAGGAGCACCCCGACGTCGGGGTCGTCGGCCTCCTGCGCGAGGCGGTCCAGGCGGGTGCGCTGGTCGATCATCGGGTGGGCGCGGCCCTGGGTCATCCGGTCGTCGCCGAGGTCGAGCATCGCGTGCCCGGCCCCCGCCGTGGCGAGGTCGTCGGGCAGCGCCCACGCCGGGTCCAGCGGGATGTTGGACCGGACCGGGCCCAGTGCGCGCGCGGCGACCGCCATGGCCTCGTCGCAGAGGGTGCCGCCCGCGAAGAGGCCCCGCAGGACCGGGGCACGGCGCAGCCCGGCGTCGTCGTGGCCCGCGGGGTCCCACCGCTCCGGCGCGCTCCACGTGCCGCCTACCGCCTCGACCGCGGCGCGGGCGGCCGCGGTGAGGTCGTCGCGGTCCGGACCGAGCAGGGCGAGCTGGACCGGCGTGCCGAGCGAGGCGGCGAGCGCCGCCACCTCCTCGGCGACCTCCGGCGCGGGCGGCTTGGACACGAGCACCACGAGCTCCGTCGCCGGGTCGGCGTCGAGCGCGCGCAGGGCCTGGCGCGCCGAGCGCCCCCCGACCGCCGCCGACAGGTCGCGCCCGCCGAGGCCGAGGCAGTGGCTGACCCCGACGCCCGAGGCGTCGAGCAGGGCCATGACCTGCTGGGCGCCGGTGCCCGAGGCGGCGACGAGCCCGACCGGCCCGGGCCGCACGGCGTTCGCGAAGCCGAGCCCCACGCCGGCCACGACGGCGGTGCCGCAGTCCGGGCCCATGACGAGCAGGTCGCGCCGGGCCGCCTCGTCCTTGAGGAGGACCTCCTGCTCCACCGGCACGTTGTCGCTGAAGACCATGACGCTGAGCCCGGCCCGCAGCGCGTCGAGCGCCTCGGCGCAGGCGCTCGGGCCGGGCACCGACACGAGCGCGAGCCCGGCGTCCGCCGCGCGGGCCGCCGCGGCGGCCGTGGTCCGCGGCGGCGGGGGAGCGCCCCACCCCGCCGACGCCGGCGCGGACAGGCCGGCCAGCGCCTGCTCCAGCACCTGCTCCGCCCCGTCCAGCGCGGCCTCGTCCTCGCCCCGCAGCGCCACGAGCAGGTCGTTCGGCCCCGCGCCCTCGGGGGCGGGCAGCCCCATCCCCGCGGCGAGCTCGACGTTGAGCGGGGTCGCCATGGCGACGAGCGCCGCGCTCACCCCCGGCGCCCGCCCGACCGCGCCGCTCACCTGCATGAGGCTCACCGAGTCGTGGTACGCCCCCGGGCGCACCCGCACCCTCGTGCTGCCGCTCACGCCGCCTCCCCTGCGCTCGCCCGTCCGGTCCCCCCGCACCCGCCCGACGCGCCCCGGCCCGCCGCCGCGGCCACCCGCAGGCCGAGGCACAGGGCCGCACCGCTCGTCGAGCCCACCCGCAGCAGCGCCGGCACCGCGCCGGGCGCCCCGGTGAGCACGGCCGCCACCTCGGGCAGCGCCTGCCCGTCCGCCGCCGCGACGAGCAGCGCGGCGGACAGCGCGCTCGTACGGCCCAGCGCGGCCCCGACCGCGCCCGCGAGCGCGTCGGCGAGGTCGCGCGTCGACCCCGCGCGGGCCGCGCCGGCCGCGCGGGCCGCGCCGGCCGCGCCGGCCGCGCCGGCCACGCCGGCGGCGCCGCCACCGCACGCCGCGTCCGCGCGCGCCCGCAGCGCCACCAGCGCCCCCGCGAGCACGTCGTCGCCCGCCGGGGTGAGCCCGGGACCGAGGCCGACGAGGCCCCGCACGGGGCCCTGCACCGCGCCCGGGCCCGCGGCCAGGGCCGCGGCGAGCCCGCGCGCCGCGTCGACCACCGGTGCGGGCAGCAGGTGCGCCGTGCCGGGCGGGGGCGCCGCGAGCGGCCCGCGCACCCCGTGGTCCCGCTCGCGCACCACCCGCACGCGCACGCCGCCCAGGTCGAGGACCCCGCGCCCGAGCAGCGCCCGCGGGGGCAGGTCCGGCAGGGCGGGGCCGGCGAGCGCCACCCCCAGCGGCAGCGCGAGGGCCCCGCGGGCCAGCAGCGCCAGGACGTCGCGCCCGGGCGGCGCGCCCTCGACGCGGAGGTAGGCCGCGCCCGCGGCCCGGTGCACGGACAGGAGCCGCGCCGGGCGCGCGGGGCCGTGGACGAGGTCGCGCACGGCGCGCCCGGAGCACGCGGGGAGGTCGGGCAGCGCGTCGCGCTGCGGAGCCGCTGCCGGCGCACCCACCGCCCGCTCCTCCCGTCGCCCGGCCCGCGCGCCGACCGGCGAACGGCCCCGCCGACGCTAGCCGCGGCGCTACGGTGCGCGGGTGGGAGAACCTGCCAACGTCCTGCCGCCCAGCGGTACGGATCTGCCAGCCCCGGTGACGGGCGGGCTGTCCGTCGCCGAGGTGCTCGGGACCGCCGTGCTCGGCGGCGCGCAGGTCCTCGCCGGGGTGCGCGGCCTGGGCCGCACGGTGACCCGGCTCAACGTCATGGAGGTCCCCGACATCCTGCCGTGGGTCAAGCCGCAGGAGCTGCTCCTCACCACCGGCTACCCCCTGCGCGGCGAGGGCGCCGGCGCCCCGGCGGACCCCCGGGCGCTCGTCGACCTCGTCGCGGCCCTGGACGACCGGGGCCTCGCGGCGCTCGGGGTCAAGCTGGGCCGCTACCTCGACGCGGTGCCCGCCGAGGTGCTGGCCGAGGCCGACCGGCGCGGCTTCCCCGTCGTGCGCCTGCCCGACGACGTCGCCTTCGACGACGTGCTCGAGCAGGTCCTCACCGAGCTGCTCAACCGCCAAGCCGCGGTGCTGGCCCGTGGCGAGCAGGTCCAGCGCGCCCTCGTCGAGGCCGTCCTCGACGGCGGCGGCGTCCCCGAGGTGGTCGGGGCCCTCGTACGGATCCTCGGCGGCGCCGTCCTCGTCACCACCGCCGACGGGCGGGTGCTCGCCGACGCGGGCTCGGAGGCGGCGCTGGAGGCGGCGTACGGCTCGGACTGCTTCGAGGGCACCGGGCGCTTCCGCACCGAGCGGGAGCGCCCCGGCGCCCACGGGCACCCCGGGATGCGGGGCAACCACGTCGTCGTGCCCGTGGTCGCGGCCGGCGTGGAGCACGGGCGGATCGTGGCCCACTCGCCGGCGGGCGCGCTCGGGGAGGACGACGTGCACGTCCTGGAGCGGGCGGCCACGGTGGCGGCGCTCGCGCTCACCCGCCAGCTCGCGGTGCGCGCGGTGGAGTCCAAGTACCAGGGCGACTTCCTGCGCGACGCGCTCGCGGGGCGCGTGGACCCCGAGGCGGCGGTGTCGCACGCGGCGGCGCTGGGGTGGGACCTCGACCGCCCGCTCGTGGTCGTCGTCGCCGAGCTCGACCCGCCGCCGGACGACGCGGACCCGGCGCTCGGCCTGCGCCCGGTCATCGAGCGGTTCACGGCGGCCTGGCAGTCGGTGGTGCGCCCGGTCGACCCGCACGCGCCGGTCGTGGGGTTCACCCAGGAGGTCGTGGCGCTGCTCGGGGTCCCCGAGGACGGCGACGTGGAGCGGCGGGTGCGCGAGCTCGTGCGGGCCGTGTCCGGCGACGGCGGGGGCGGGCGGCGCCCCTTCAGCACCGGGGTGGGCCGGGTCGCCGCGACGCCGGCCGCCCTGGGGGAGGCGTACGAGCAGGCCCGCACGGCGGTGCGGGTCGGGCGGCGCACGCACGGCCCCGGCGCGACGGCGCACTTCGACGGGCTGGGGGTCTTCCGGCTGCTGAGCCTCGTGGACGACCAGCGCGAGCTCGACGCGTTCGTCGCGGAGGTGCTCGGCCCGCTCGCGCGCCCGGACGACGCCGACGCGCGCGACCTGCTGCGCACGCTCGAGGTGCTCCTCGAGACCGGGCTCAACGTGGCCGAGACCGCGCGGCTGCTGCACTTCCACTACAACACGCTGCGCTACCGGATCGCGAAGCTCGAGCGCCTGCTCGGGCCCTTCACGTCCGACCACGAGCTGCGCCTGGGGCTCATGCTCGCGCTGCGCATCCTCGTCATGCGCGGCTCCGGGTAACCCCGGCGATCCCTGCCAGCCGGGCGCGCGCCCCGCTGGCAGGTCTCGACGGTGCGGGCACCCCCGCCCGCGCCTAGGTTCCCTGCACACCCGAGGTCGAGGAGGCACACCGTGGCGCTGGGCTGGAAGCTGTACGGCGACGGGTCCGCGCCGCCGCCCGGGGAGGTCGTGCGCCCCGGGGAGCGCCTGTCGTGGGGCCGCACCGTGGGCCTCGGGATGCAGCACGTCGTCGCGATGTTCGGGGCGACCTTCGTCTTCCCCGTGATCATGGGGCTCGACCCGAACCTCGCGATCATGATGTCGGGCGTCGCCACGATCCTCTTCCTGCTCGTCGTGCAGGGGAAGGTGCCGAGCTACCTCGGCACGTCGGCGTCCTTCGTCGGCGCGGTGGCGGCGATCCGCGGCCAGGGCGGCGACAGCTCCGACGTGGTCGGCGCGATCCTCGTAGCCGGCGCGGTGCTCGCGCTCGTCGGCGCGGTCGTGCACTACCTCGGGGCCGCGGTCGTTACGCGCGTCCTGCCGCCGGCGGTGACCGGCGCGGTCGTCATGCTCATCGGCTTCAACCTCGCACCGGTGGTCGGCGCGACGTACTGGCCGCAGGACCAGTGGGTCGCGCTGCTGACCATGCTCTTCGTCCTGCTCGCCACGGTGCTGCTGCCGGGCTTCCTCGGGCGGATCGCGGTGCTCCTCGGCCTCGTCGCCGGCTTCCTGCTCTCGTGGCTGCTCGACGCGACCGCCGGGCCGATCACCGCGCCGACGGGGGCGGGCGAGGTCACGACGCACGACCGCGTCTCCTTCGCCGCCATCGGCGACGCGCCCTGGATCGGCTTCCCCGACCTCACCGGGCCGTCCTTCTCGTTCGACTTCAGCCTGCTCGTCATCCCGGCCGTCGTCGCGCTCATCGCCGAGAACGCCGGGCACGTCAAGGCGGTCGCGGAGATGACCCGCGACGACCTCGACCCCTACCTCGGGCGCGCGCTCTTCGCCGACGGCGCCGCCACCATGCTCTCCTCGAGCGTGGGCGGCTCCCCGACGACGACCTACGCGGAGAACATCGGCGTCATGGCCGCGACCCGGGTCTACTCGACGGCCGCCTACTACGTCGCCGCGGTCACCGCGATCCTCTTCGGCCTCTGCCCGAAGTTCGGCGCGCTCGTCAACGCGATCCCGGGCGGCGTGCTCGGCGGGATCACCGTGGTGCTCTACGGGATGATCGGCCTGCTCGGCGCGAAGATCTGGGTGGAGAACCGGGTCGACTTCGGCAACCCGATCAACCTGGTGCCGCTCGCCGCGGGGATCATCATCGGCGTCGGCAACGTCAACCTCCAGGTCACCGACGACTTCTCGCTCGGCGGCATCGCCCTGGGCAGCATCGTGGCCATCGCCGGCTGGCACCTGCTGCGCGTCCTGGCCCCCGCTCCGCTGCGCGACCAGCTCGCCGCGGAGGCGCAGGCGCCGGCCACCGCGGGTGGGGCGGACGGCGTGCCCCCGCAGGGCCGGCGCCCGTCCGCGCGCCGCGGCGGCGCCCGCCGCCGCTGAGCCCGGCGCGCACGCGAACGACGACCGCGACGGGAGAGCGGTGAAGCCCAGCCCCTTCACGTACCACCGGCCCGAGACCCTCGAGGAGGCGCTCGCGACGCTCGCCGACGTCGGCGGCGACGGCAAGGTCCTCGCCGGCGGGCAGAGCCTGCTGCCGCTGCTGAGCATGCGCCTGGCGGCGCCCGCGCACCTCGTGGACATCGGCCGGCTGCGCGGGCTCGCCCACGTCACCCGCGACGACGGCGGGGTGCGGGTGGGGGCGCTGGCCCGGCACGCCGAGGTCGAGCGCGACGCCGGCGCGGCGGCGGCCCAGCCGCTGCTGCGCCGGGCGCTGCGGCTCGTCGCGCACCCGACGATCCGCAACCGGGGCACGACGGTCGGCAGCATCGCCCACGCCGACCCCTCGGGGGAGATGACGGCCGTGCTCGCGCTGCTGCGCGGGAGCGTCGTGCTGGCGAGCGCGTCCGGGCGCCGCGAGGTCGCCGCGGCCGACTTCTTCGTGGGCCCGCTGGAGAGCGCCCTGCGCCCGGGGGAGCTGGCGCTGGAGGCGCGCTTCCCGGCCGCTCCGGCGCGCAGCGGCTCGGCGTTCGTCGAGCTGGCCCGCCGGCACGGCGACTACGCCGTGTGCGGGGTGGGCGCCGTCGTCGTCCTCGACGAGCGGGGCGCGGTCGCCTCGGCCCGCACGTCGTACGTCTCCATGGGACCGGTCCCCGAGGTCCTCGACCTCACCGCGGACGCGCCCCCCTCCGGCGCCGACCTCGCGGATTCCGCCGCCTGGCGGGCCGCGGGCGCGCGCACCGCCGCGCTGCTCGAGCCCGACGCCGACATCCACGCCACCGCTGACTACCGCCGGCACCTCGGGCGGGTGCTCACCGCCCGGGCGCTCGCCGAGGCTGCCGGCCGGGCCCGCGCCGCGGCGCGGGCGCCCGAGCCCGAGGAGGCCCTCCGTGCCTGAGCAGGTCCTGCCCGTCGCCCTGACCGTCAACGGCGCGGCGCACCGGGTGCAGGTGCCGTCGCGCCGGCTGCTCTCGGACTGCCTGCGCCACGACCTGCGCCTCACCGGCACCCACGTCGGCTGCGAGCACGGCGTGTGCGGCGCCTGCACGGTCCTGCTCGACGGGGTCCCCGTGCGCTCCTGCCTCGTGCTCGCCGCGAGCGCGGACGGCGCGGAGGTCACCACGGTCGAGGGGCTCGGCACCGAGGAGGCGCTGAGCCCCGAGCAGCAGGCGTTCCGGGAGTGCCACGCCCTGCAGTGCGGCTTCTGCACCCCCGGCTTCCTCACGACGGTCAGGGCGTACCTCGACGACCACCCCGACCCCACCGAGGAGGAGGCGCGCGAGGCGGTCGCCGGCAACCTGTGCCGGTGCACCGGCTACCAGGGCATCGTGCGGGCCGTGCTGCGCGCCGCCGAGATCCGCCGCGAGCGGGAGGTCGCCCCGTGACGACGAGGATGTTCGGCGCGCCGGTGCAGCGCCGCGAGGACGCGCGCCTGCTCACCGGCGGCGGGCGCTACCTCGACGACCTGGGCCACGACGCGCTCGCGGCCGCCTTCGTGCGCAGCCCGCACGCTCACGCCCGGGTGCTCGACGTGGACGTGACGGACGCGCTCGACGTCGAGGGGCTCGTCGCGGTCTACACGTGGGAGGACCTGCCCGAGCGGGTGCGCGACCCGCTGCCGCTGCTCATCCCGCACCCGTCGCTCGTCGCGCCGCGCACCGGCTACGCGCTGGCCCGCGGGGAGGTCAACCACGTCGGGGAGCCGGTGGTCATGGTGGTGGCCACCGACCGCTACGTCGCCGAGGACGTCGCCGAGCGGATCGCGGTGACGTACGAGGTGCTGCCCCCCGTGGTGGGGGTCGCCGCGGCGCGCGAGGCCGTGCACCTGGTGCACGAGGAGGCCGCCGGCAACGTCGGCGCCCACCTCGTGCAGGGCTACGGCGACGCCGGGGCCGCGATCGACGCCGCGCCCCACGTGCTCGAGCTCGACCTCGACGTGGAGCGCAGCGCCTGCGTCCCGCTGGAGGGCAAGGGCGTCTACGCGGTGTGGGACACCGACGAGCAGAGCCTGCGGCTGTGGTCCTCGACCCAGACCACGACCGGCGTGCGCGCCGCGGTCGCCGCGAAGCTCGGCCTGCCGCTGGCGAAGGTCGAGTGCACCGCGCCCGACGTCGGCGGCGGCTTCGGGGTCAAGATCATGCACCCGTGGCCCGAGGAGGTGCTCGTCCCCTGGGCGGCGCGCCTGCTCGAGCGCCCGGTCAAGTGGACCGAGGACCGGCGCGAGCACTTCGTCTCCAGCGCGCACGAGCGCCAGCAGCTGCAGCACGTGCGCGTCGGCTTCGACGACGAGGGCCGGGTGCTCGGGCTCGACGTGCGGCTGTGGCACGACCACGGGGCCTACATCCCGTACGGCGTCATCGTCCCCATCAACTCCTCGACGCAGCTGCTCGGGCCGTACAAGCCCGGCGCGTACCGCGTGGAGTTCTGGTCGCTCTACACGAACACCGTCATCGTCACGCCGTACCGCGGGGCGGGGCGCCCGCAGGGCGTCTTCGCCATGGAGCGGACGATGGACGCCATCGCCGACCACCTCGGCCTGGACCGGGCCGACGTGCGGGCGGCGAACTTCATCCAGCCCGAGGAGATGCCGTACGACTTCGGCCTCACCTTCCAGGACGGGCGCCCGCTGGTCTACGACTCCGGCGACTTCCCGGCGTCGCTGCGCAAGCTCAAGGACCTCGTGGGCTGGGACGGCTTCGAGGAGCAGCGCGCGCGGGCCCGCGCCGAGGGCCGCAGGGTCGGGATCGCGCTCGCCTGCTACGTCGAGGGGACCGGGCCCGGGCCGTACGAGGGCGGGCACGTGCACGTCGAGACCAGCGGTCGGGTCAACGTGTCCACGGGCCTGACCTCGCAGGGCCAGGGGCACCAGACGATCCTCGCGCAGATCGTCGCCGACGAGCTCGGCGTGCCGTTCGAGGACGTGCACGTGACGACCGGGGACACGCGCCGCTTCGGCTACTCCGTCGGCACCTTCGCCTCGCGCGGCGCCGTGATGAGCGGCAGCGCGGTGGCCCTCGCGGCCCGCAGGGTGCGGGCCAAGGCGCTGCGGATCGCCGGCGACGCCCTCGAGGCCGACCCCGGCGACCTGGAGGTGGTCGACGGCGTCGTGCGGGTGAAGGGCAACCCGGGCGCGAGCATGCCGCTCGGCACGGTGGCGGTGCTGTCCAACCCGCTGCGCTACGCCTTCGACGACACCGCCCGCGCCGCGACGCAGTTCGCCGCCGGCGGGCGCGGGCCCGACGAGCCGCCGGTCGCGCCGGGGGAGGAGCCGGGCCTCGAGGGCCGCGACTACCACTCCCCGCTGCGCTCCACCTTCGCCAACGGCATGCACGCCGCCGTCGTCGAGACCGACCCGGAGACGGCGGAGATCCGGGTGCTGCGCTACTGCGTCGTCCACGACTGCGGGACGATGGTCAACCCGATGATCGTCGAGGGGCAGATCCTCGGCGGGGTCGCGCAGGGCGTCGGCGGCGCGCTCTACGAGCGCATGCACTACGACGAGAGCGGCCAGCTGCTCAACGCCTCGTTCATGGACTTCCTCATGCCCTACGCGACCGAGGTGCCCCCGGTCGAGACCGACCACCTCGAGACGCCGTCCCCGCTCAACCCGCTGGGCATCAAGGGCGCCGGCGAGGCGGGCGTCATCCCCGCGGCGGCGCTCTTCGCCTCCGCCATCGAGGACGCCGAGGGGTTCCGCATCTCCCGGATGCCCATCTCGCCCAGCGAGCTGTTCCACCTGCGCGAGCGCTTCGCGGCCGGGGAGGTGCCCGCCCTGCGGCGCGGCGGCCCGGCCGGCGCCGCGCCCGCCACCCCCGCCACGCCCGCCACCCCCGCCCCCTCCGACGAAGGAGCCTGATGAAGGTCACCGGGACCGCCGTCCTGCACGCGCCCGTCGAGCGGGTCTGGTCCGCGCTCAACGACCCGGCCGTGCTCGTGCGGACCATCCCCGGCTGCGAGCGGCTGGAGGAGGTGGGCCCGGACCGCTACCGCATGACGGTGACCGCGGGCGTGGCGAGCATCAAGGGCTCGTACGTCGGCGAGGTCGCCCTCACCGAGCAGCAGCGGCCCGGCTCGTTCGTGCTCAGGGCGTCGGGCTCCGGCGCGCCCGGCACGGTGAGCGCCGACGTGCTGGTGCGCCTCGAGGAGGCGCCGGAGGGCACGCACCTCGCCTACGACGCCGACGCGGTCGTCGGCGGCCCGGTCGGGGGCGTCGGCCAGCGCGTCCTCACCGGCGTGGCCCGCAAGACCGCCGGGGAGTTCTTCCGCGCCGTCGACGACGTCCTCGCCGGCGGCGCGCAGGAGGGGGCCGCCGAGCCGGCGGCGGCGGTGCCGGCCGCGCGGCCCGCGCCCGAGGACGGCCCGCTGCCCGCGCCGCCCGCCGCGCCCGGGCCCGCGGTGCACGTGCCGCCGCCCCCGCCGCCCGCCGCGGCCGGCGGCCAGCAGCCGTTCGTCCTCGGCGCCCTCGTCGGGGCCGGCGCGGCGCTGCTGGGTGCCCTCGTCGGCGGCCTCGTGGCGCGGCGGCGGTGACGCGGTGAGGGCGTTCACCGCCGCGGCCGTGCAGATCGCGCCGCTGCCCGGGCCCCTCACCGCCGCCTCGGTCGCCGCCAACTGCGCCAAGGCCGTGGAGTGGGTCGAGCGGTGCGTGGCCGCGACCGGGGCCGAGCTCGTCGTGCTCCCCGAGTCGGCGTCGACCGGGTTCACCCCGGGCGTCGGCCCCGACGAGCTCTGGGACCTCGTGTCCGGGGTGCCGGGCCCGGTGACCGAGCCGCTGCAGGACGTGGCGCGCCGCCTCGGCGTCCACCTGGTCTGGGGGACGTACGAGCGCGGTGCCCGGCGGGGCACCGTGCACAACTCCGCCGTGGTCATCGGCCCGTCCGGCGACGTGCTGGGCACCTACCGCAAGACGCACCCGTTCTGCACCGAGATGCGCTCGCGCGGGGGGTGGGTGGAGCCCGGCGACGAGGTGGTCGTCGTGGAGACCGACCTGGGGCGGCTGGGCGTGGTCATCTGCTTCGACGGCGACTACCCGGAGCTGGCCCGGATCCAGGCGGTGCGCGGCGCCGAGGTCATCGCCCGGCCGTCGGCGCTGCTGCGCTCGGCGGACCTCTGGGAGCTCACGAGCCGGGCGCGCGCCTACGACAACCACGTCTTCGTCGTCGGCGCGAACTGCACGGGCACCGACCCCGCGGGCGTCCTCTACTTCGGCAACTCCCTCGTCGTCACGCCGACCGCGGAGGTCGTGGCCCGGGCCGCGAGCCACGAGTGCTGGGTGAGCGCGCGGCTCGACCCGGAGCGGGCCATGGCCTCGCTGACCCCGGGCTCGAGCGTCCCGCACGTCTTCGACCACCTGGCCGACCGCAACCTCGACCTCCTGCGCCGCTACGCCGACGACCTGGTCCGCCCGGCGGCGACGTCGTTCCCGCACGCGGCGCCGCGCCCGACGGACGTCGTGGACTGAGGGGTCGCCGGAGCGCCGGGCTAGGCGGCGGCCGGGCGCGGCACCCCCTGCACGAGCGCGCGCAGCGCCTCCGGCTCGAGCGGGCGGGACCACAGGAAGCCCTGCGCCGTGTCGCAGCCCGCGGCGAGCGCGGCGGCCGCCTGCGCCTCGGTCTCGATGCCCTCGGCGACCACGGGCAGCCCGAGCGCGTGCGCCAGGCCCACCGAGGAGCGCACGATGGCGCCGGCCCGCTCGTCGTGCACGAGCGGCTGCACGAAGCTGCGGTCGAGCTTGAGCTCGCTGGCCGGCAGGTGGTGCAGGTACGCCAACGAGCTGTACCCCGTGCCGTAGTCGTCGAGCGACACCCCGAGGCCGAGCGAGCGCAGCGCGCCCAGGACGCGCACCGCGCAGTCCCGGTCCTTGAGCAGAGCGCCCTCGGTGACCTCGAGCACGAGCCGGTCCGCGGGCAGGGCGTGCGCCCGCAGCAGCGCGTCGACGTCGTCGGGCAGCCGGGCGTCGATGAGGTCGGCGTCGGTGAGGTTGACCGAGACCCGCAGGTCCAGCCCGTCGGCCCGCCAGGCCGCGGTCTGCGCGACGGCGAGCCCGAGCACGAGGCGGGTCACCGCGGCCGAGCGCCCCGTCTGCTCCGCGACCGGGAGCACGTCGCCCGGGCCGAGGAGGCCCCGTCGCGGGTGCTCCCACCGCAGCAGCGCCTCGACGCCGACGACCCGCCCGTCGTCGAGGCGCACCTGCGGCTGGTAGCGCAGGACGAGCCGACCGCCCGCGGGGTCGCCGTCGAGCGCGCGGTGCAGGTCCTCGTACGCCTGCAGCCGGTCCCGCCCGTCGTCGTCCTGCGGGCCGTGCGCGGCGACCCCGCCGCCGCGCCGCTTGGCGCGGTACATCGCGGCGTCCGCGCGGCGCAGCAGCTCCTCGCGCCCCACCCGCTCGCCCGCGGCGGCGCCGCGCACGGCGGCCAGGCCGATGCTGACCCGCGGCTGCAGCGCGATCCCCGCGATGCGCACCGGCTCGGCGAGGGGGTCGAGCAGGGCCCGGGCGAGCAGCTCCCCGTCGCGCTCGCCGTCGGCGAGGACCGCGAACTCGTCGCCCCCGAGCCGCGCCAGCGCGGCGCCCTCGGGCAGCCGCCGCGCCCAGCGCCGGCCCAGCTCCACCAGGAGCTCGTCGCCGGCGCCGTGCCCCAGCGAGTCGTTGACCTCCTTGAAGCCGTCGAGGTCCAGCAGCAGGACGCTCGCCGGGGGACCGGCGGGGTCGTCGAGGCGCCGCTCGACCACCTCCTCGAAGCCCCGGCGGTTCAGCAGGCCGGTGAGGGGGTCCGTACGGGCCTCGAGCCGGCTGGCCGCGACCGCCTCCGCGTCGCGCACCCCGAGCCCGACGCGGGCCACGGCGGCGAGCACGGCCGCGCCCGCCAGGACGACCGCCGCGGGAGCGAGGTCGCCCAGCCCCGCGACGACGAGGACCGCGACCGAGGCGACCGACATGAGCGCCGGCACGAGCAGCAGCGCCCAGGGCCGCAGCGGCCTGGGCTCGGCGCGGACCGGGGCCGACCACGCGCCGCGCACCACGAGCACCATGGCGGCGCAGTAGAGCAGCGCCGGCCACGGCGACGCCGGGGAGTACGTGCCGCTCGCGGTCGTCGCCAGCCAGACGCCGTCGGCGCTGGTGTGCGCGAGCAGCCCCAGGCCGGTCCACCGCAGCTCCGGGGACGGGCGCCAGCCGGCCAGGGCGAAGAGCAGCCCGACGAGGGCGACGAGCACGAGGTCGCCGAGCGGGTACGCGACCGTCACGAGCCGCCCCTGCGCCTCGGCGAGCGCCCCGGAGGCCAGCGCCGCCCCGACGGCGCCCGCGCCCAGCCCGCCGACCAGGCCGTCGAGCCACATGCTCGGCGGGACCCGCCGGGCCTGGCGGCGCAGCAGGAGCATGAGGGCGACGTACGCGCAGGGGAAGAGCGCGAGCCAGCCGGCCTCGGACAGCCGCAGCCCCCGGGCCTCGGGGTCCGGCAGGCCGCTGGCCCCGAGCACCGTGCCGGCGGTGTAGAGGAGCAGCCCCGTGCCGAACCACGCCCACGGGCCGCGGTGCAGGGGCCGCAGCAGCGCGCGGGCGAGGACGAGCAGCGTCCCGGCCACCGCGAGCAGGCTGCCGAGCAGCCCGACGGCGAGGGCCGTGGCGCCGCCGCGCGCGGGCACGCCCGCGACGAGCAGGAGCGCGAGCACGGCGTACCCGGCGAGGAGGGCCAGCACGGCCGCGCGGACGGGGCGCGGGGCGGACGGCGGGGGCAGGGGGGTCACCGGGCACACCTCGGCAGGACGGGTGGCCACCTTGAGCGGCCGGTCGGGGGACGGCGCCCCGCCCGCGCGCACCGGGCCCGTGCGAGCGCCGACGGGCCGGGGTAGGGGGCGCCCGTGGACACCCGGACCCTCGTCCTCGGCGACTGGTCGCCCGTCGTGCGCGACGGCATCGACCTGCTGCGCCTCACCCTGCTCGGCGGCGCCCTGGGCTACGCGCTCGCCGGCGACCCGGGGGCGGCCACCACGCTCGCGGCCCTGGGCGCGCTGACGCTCCTCGCCCGCCTCGTGCAGCTGCCGCGCCTCTACGACCTCTCCTTCACCGCCGCGATGGTCCTGCAGGGCTGGGGCGAGGTCCTCGGCCTGTACGACCGCTTCGTGCGCTTCGACGACCTCGTGCACGTGACCCTGCCGATGCTCACCGCACCGGTCCTCTACATCGCCCTCGCCCGCCTCGACGTCGTGCCCGACCCCAAGGACGAGACGCACGGGCGGCACTACGCGGGCATCGCCGTCGTCACGTTCGCGCTCGGCGCGACCCTCGGCGCGCTGTGGGAGGTCGTGGAGTGGCGCTCCGACGCGTGGTTCGGCACGTCGCTGTCCATCGACAACGACGACACCGTCGGCGACCTCGTCCGGGACTGCCTCGGCTCGCTGCTCGGCGCGGGCCTGCTCGTGGTGTGGGCGCGCTGGGGCTGGGGGTCCGTGCGGCGCATCCCCGGGGTGAACACCCACGAGGAGGTCGACGCCTGACGGCGGCCCCGCGCTCCGCCCGCCGGCGCCGCGGGGCGGGCAGGACCCCACCAGCGGGGGACCCGAGGTCCGGCAGGACCTGACGATGCCCCGGCGGGGTGCGCTCGCGTGGGATGGCGGGCATGGCTGCGACGGCTGGCACCGAGGACGCCCCCCGCACCGCGGGCCGGGTCCGCATCGGCATCGACACCGGCGGCACGTTCACCGACGTGGTGGCGCTCGACGAGGCGACGGGCCGGCTCGTCACGACGAAGACGCCGTCGACGCCCGCGGACCCCGCCGACGGGTTCATGACCGGGGTGCGCAAGGTGCTCGACCTGCTCGGCGCGGGGCCGCAGGACGTCGCGTCCGTCGCGCACGGCACCACGGTCGCCACGAACCACCTGCTCGAGGGGAAGGTGGGCCGGCTCGGCTTCGTGACGACCGAGGGCTACGAGCACGTGCTGGAGATCGCCCGCCAGTCGGTGCCCGACGGCTACGGCAACTCGTACTTCTGGGTGAAGCCGCCGCGGATCGTCCCGGCGGACCTCGTGCGCACCGTGCGCGGCCGGCTCGACCACACCGGTGCGGAGGTCCGCCCGTTCGACGAGGAGCAGGCGGTCGAGGTCGCGCGGTGGTTCCGCGACCGCGGGGTCGACGTGCTCGGCGTCTGCTTCCTGCACTCCTACGCCGACCCGGGCCACGAGCGCCGCATGCTCGAGGTGCTGCGGCGCGAGCACCCGCGGGCGGTCGTCTCGATCAGCAGCGAGGTGCTGCGCGAGTACCGGGAGTACGAGCGCAGCATGACGACCCTCGTGGACGCGGCGGTCAAGCCGCGGGTGGCGCGCTACGTCCAGGGGATCCGGGAGCGCCTCGACGCGCTCGTCGAGGGCCTCGACCGCCCACGCGTCCCCTTCGCGGTGATGAAGTCGAACGGCGGCGTGCTGAGCGCCGACGAGGTGGTGCACCAGCCGGTGACGACGGTGCTCTCCGGACCCGCCGCGGGGGCGCTCGGCGCCGCCCTGCTCGCCGGGCGCGCCGGCTTCGACCGGGTGCTCACCTGCGACGGCGGCGGCACCTCGACCGACGTGTGCGTGGTGCTCGGCGGCGAGCCGTCGCTCACCACGGAGGGGACCGTCGGGGCGTACCCGTCGAAGATCCCCATGATCGACGTGGTGACGGTCGGCGCCGGCGGCGGGTCCGTGGCCTGGACGACCCCCGAGGGGGCGCTCAAGGTGGGCCCGCGCTCCGCGGGCGCCGACCCGGGCCCGCTCTGCTACGCCCGCGGCGGCACCGAGCCGACCGTGACGGACGCGCACGTCGTGCTGGGGCGCATCCCTGCGCACCTGCTCGGCGGCGAGGTGCCGCTCGACGTGGCGGCCGCCCGCGAGGGCCTCGCGGCGCTCGCGGACCGGCTGGGCCTGGGGCTGGAGCAGTGCGCCGTCGGCATCCTCGAGATCAGCGCGTGGAACCAGGCCAACGCGCTGCGCGAGGTCACCGTGCGGCGCGGCCTCGACGTGCGCGACTTCGTCCTCACGACCTTCGGCGGGTCCGGCTCCCTGCTGGCCTGCCGGCTGCTCGACGTGCTGGGCCTGGCCGCGGTCTGCGTCCCGGAGGACCCGGGCACCGTGAGCGCCTACGGGCTGCTCACGGTCGACGTGCGCCACGACGTCGTGCAGACCGCGGTCGCCCGCCACGCGGAGCTCGACCTGCCGGCGACCGCCGCCCGCCTCGACGCCCTGCGGGCCGCCGCCTCCGCCGCGCTGGAGCAGGAGGGCTTCGCCCCCGCCGACCGGCGCTACCAGCTCAGCGCCGACCTGCGCTACGCCGGGCAGGCCTTCGAGGTGCGGGTGCCGGCGGGCGAGGCCGCGGGGGAGGAGCGGCCCGTGCTCGACGCGGCGTGGGCCGACGGGGTCGCCGAGGCGTTCCACGCCGCCCACGAGCAGCTGTACGGCTACTGCTTCCGGGGCGACCCGCGCCAGCCGGTGGAGTGGGTGAACCTGCGCGTGACCGGCGTCGGCCCCCTCGCCCGGCCGGCACCGCGGCCGCGGCCGCCGGGCGACGGCGACCCGTCGAGGGCCCGTACGGGCACCCGCCCGGTCTTCTTCGACGCCTGGGTCGACACCCCCGTCTACTGGCGCCCCGACCTCGCCCCCGGCGACGAGGTGGCGGGCCCGGCGGTCCTCGAGGAGTTCGGGAGCACCGTGCCGCTGCACCCCGGCGTGGGCGCCGCGGTCGACCGCCACGGCAACCTCGTCCTGCGCCGCGCGGGGGCGGGCGCGTGAGCGCCGCGGCCCCCGGCGCCGTCGACCCGGTGCTCGTCGAGATCGTCCAGGGCAGCCTCGCCGCGGTGGAGCGCGAGGTGGAGACCGCGATCGCGCGCACCTCGCGCTCGCCGATGATCCGCGACGCGCACGACTTCCGGGCCGGCATCCACGACCGGCGCCTGCGCAAGCTCACCGGGCGCTCGTACTCCGCGCTGGTGCACCCCGTCGTGCGCGACCACCCGGTGGCGACGATGCGCCCCGGCGACGTCTTCTTCCACAACGACGTCTACCTCTCCGAGGGCGGGATCGGGCACCTGCCGGACCTGTGCGTCACGGTGCCCGTCTTCCACGAGGGCGAGGTCGTCGCCTTCGTGCAGGCCTTCGGGCACCACGACGACATCGGCGGCGGCTGCCCGGGGTCCATGCCCTCGGGGGCGACGAGCGTCTTCGAGGAGGGGCTCATGGTCCCGCCCATCAAGCTCTGGGACCAGGGCGTGCCCAACCGCGCCGCGCTCACGATCATGACCCGCAACTCGCGCATGCCCGACGCGCTGGCGGCCGACCTCGACGCGGAGTGCTCGGCGTGCCTCATGGGCAGCCGGCGGCTCGCGGAGCTCTTCGCGCGGTACGGCCGCAGCGAGGTCGAGGCGTGCTTCGACGCCATCCTCGACCGGACGACGCAGACGTACCGCCGCGAGGTGCTGGCGCGGATCCCCGCCGGCAGCTGGACCTGGGAGGACTACGCCGAGCACGACGGCGTCGACGCGCCGCGGCTGCACGCGCAGCGCATCACGCTCACCAAGACCGACGAGGACGGCGGCCGGCTGCTCGTCGACTTCACCGGCACGGGCCCGCAGGCGAAGGGGCCGATCAACCACTGCGGCGACTACGCCGACGGCAACTTCCTCAAGAAGTGGCTCGCGCCGATCCTGCGCAACCTCGCCGACTCGCCGGAGCGGATGGCCGAGCTCGACGTGGACGAGGGCGTCGTCCCGCTCATCGAGATGCGGTTCCCGCCCCCCGGGACGCTCCTGACCCCGGTGTTCCCGGCGCCCACGAACGCGCGGACGTTCGTCATCCTGCGCCTGCTCGGCGTGCTCGCCGGCGTGCTGGCCAAGGCCGTCGACGGGCGCATGCCCGCGGACCAGGAGACGATCCGCTACACGGGGGTGCACGGCGTCGACGAGCGCGGCGAGCGCTACCTCATGCGCGAGGTGCTCGGCGGGGGCTCCGGCGGTCGCTACTACGCCGACGGCGAGGACACGATCCACGTGGTCCCCGACTCGCGGAACCTCCCCACGGAGTTCAGCGAGTCGCGCTTCCCCTTCCGGGTCGAGCGCCTCGCCCTCGCCGTGGACTCCGGCGGCCCCGGGCTGCACCGGGGCGGCCTCGGCTACGAGAAGCACGTGCGGATGCTGCGCGACGCGAGCTTCATGTCCATCGCCGACCGCTCGATCCTGTCGTGCTGGGGCGTCAAGGGCGGCCGTGCGGGCCGGCCCTTCCAGGTCACGATCGACCCCGGCGGGCCCGACGAGCGCGAGGTCGACGCGCTGGAGGACGCCGCGCCGGTGCGCGCCGGAGAGGTCGTGCGCATCCGCACCACTGGCGGCGGCGGCTGGGGCGACCCGCTCGAGCGCCCGTACGAGGCCGTGGCCCGCGACGTCGCGTGGGGGAAGGTCTCCCTCGCGGGGGCGCGGGAGGACTACGGCGCGGTGGTCTCGGCCGGCCCGGACGGGCCCGTGGTGGACGTGCCCGCCTCGGACGCGCTGCGGGCCGCGCTGCGGGCTGCGCGCACGGGGGACGAGCCCTTCTTCGACCGGGGCCCGGGCTACGCGCGCCTCTCCGGGGGCGCGCCGCACGCCGACGTCGACGTCCTCTGACGGGCGAGCTCCTCACGGACAGCGCTTGCCTGTTCACTCACCCTGAGCGTCCTCGTCCTCATCGTCGGTGAGGGCGAGGACGCTCCGTGCCGACGTAGGGCCGTCCGGGTCACGACCGGGACCTCCGGCCCCCGCCGCGCAGGTGAGGATCTGCCCCGATCGGCGCCGATCCTGTGTCGGCGGGGCACCGCCGGGTCATGATGTCCCCGTCCCGGCGAGCGCGTGCTCGCCCGGCCCGGGGGAGGGCCGCGCGGACGGGCGAGGGGGTAGGGGGGCTCGATGTCGAGCGCGCGCGCGAGTGCGGTGCCCGGTCCGGCGGCGGCGCCGCTGCGGGTGCTCGTCGGCGGGGACCAGCAGCTGCTGGTCCTCGGCGTGCGGCACACCGTGGAGGCCGACGGCCTGCGCGTCGTCGGCCAGGCCGAGGCCGCCGCGGCGCTCGCGCGCACCGCGGCCGTCGAGCGGCCCGACCTGTGCCTGGTGCTGGCGCCGTTCCCCGGGGGGGTCGTCGCGGCCGTGCAGGCCGTGCTCACGGCGTCACCCGACACCGTCGTCGTGGTCCTCTCGGCCGACGACGCGGTCGACGGCGACAGCCTGCTGCGGGTCATGGCCGCCGGCGCGGACGGCTGGCTCTCGCTCGACCTGCCCCCGGCGGTGCTCGGGCGGACGCTGCGCGCGGTGCACGCCGGCGAGCCCGGCATCAGCCGCAAGCACGTCACCCGGTTGCTGAGGGTCCTGCGGCGCTCGACCCAGGGCGACGTCGTGCTCCGCGACGGACGGTCGGTGGCGCTCACGCCGCGCGAGCAGGAGGTCTTCTCCGCCGTGTCCGGCGGAGGGTCCACCCGCGACGTGGCGCTCGTGCTCGGGATGAGCGAGGCGACGGTGCGCTGGCACGTCGCCGCGCTCGTGCGCAAGCTCGGCGTGGGGTCGCGCGCGGAGCTCGTGGGGCTCCAGCTCCGCCGCTGACCGTTGCTGCGCGCTGCAACGGGACAGCGTCTTCCCGACTACGGGCCGTCCTGCCGCTGATCCGGCAGGGCGGCCCGCAGCCGTTGCGGGGCAGGGGATCCCGAGGCAGGGGACCACCCCGGACGGGCCCTGGCGCGTTGGGCGGTCCCAACGCAGAACAGCCGCGACGGGGCATGTCGCCCGACCCCTCCCGCACCGCACCCTCAGCGTGAAGGCTCGTCTCTGCCTGCCCATGGGGGGCTCCCGCATGTCATCCGAACACCTGCGCTCGCGGCTCGCCGCGAGCACGGTCGTCACCGTCCTGCTCGGGATGCTGGCGACCATGACGCCCGCGCTCGCCGGCGTCGCCCGAGCTGCCGTCACGCCGGACCTGAGCGTGAAGGTCAACTTCCAGCCCGACGCCTCCGCCGTGCCGGCGGGGTTCACCAAGGACACCGGCGCCGCGTTCGACGGCGCGCGGGGCTACGGCTGGGTGCGCCAGGACAGCCTGCAGGGCGCCCACGTGCCCTTCGGCGTCCCGCTGAACACCCGCGACCGCAGCACCTGCACCGCCCTGACGCCGCAGCAGCGCACGTTCGTCCACATGCAGGCGCCGGCCACGAACGCGACGAACAACGCGACCCCGGTGGCCTGGGACCACGCGCTGCCGAACGGCACGTACGAGGTCACCGTCGGCGTCGGCGACGCCAACCTCGGCAACGACGCGGAGTCGCACACCGTCAACGTCGAGGGCGTCCCGGTCGTCTCCGGCTTCGCCCGCTCCACGGCGGCCAACTGCACCCCGTCGCGGCTCACCACGGGCACGACCTCGGTCACCGTCACCGACGGGGTCCTGACGGTCGACGCCGTGGGGGGCACCAACACCAAGCTCCAGTACGTCACCATCGAGTCCACGCCGAACCCGGTCGCGAGCGTCTCCGCGACCTCGGGCACCTCGGGCGTGAGCCTCGACTGGGACGACGCCGAGGGCGCGACGGCGTACGAGGTCTTCACCTCCGCCACGCTCCCGGTGCCGACGACCGGCACCCCGGCCGCCACCGTGACCGGCAGCGCGTACGAGGACACCACGGCGCCGCGCGGCACCGTGCGCTACTACGCCGTGGCGTCGGTCGACGCCGACGGCGTGCAGGCGCCGGCCGCGCTCGCGTGGGGGATGCCCGACGCCGCCGAGCCGACCGCGCTGCCCCTGCCCGTGCAGGTGAACTTCAGCAGCCAGGCCGGCCCCGCCGTCACCGGCTACCTCAAGGACCACGGCCAGAACTACGCGAACGACCGCGGGTACGGCTGGGTCGTCCCCGGCACCCGGGTCCCCCTCAACCTCGTCGGCAACGGCCGCGTGCGGACCGAGGCGGGGCTCGACCCGCGCCTGGCCTCGCTCATGCACATGCAGGCCGACGACGTCCCGGCGCCCGCCGCCGGCACGATCAAGCAGGAGGGCGCCTGGCAGCTCGCCGTGCCGGCGGGCTCCTACGACGTCGAGGTGGCCGTCGGCGACGCGTCGCCGGGCAGCGACCCGACGACGCACCGCCTCCGCGTCGAGGGCACCGTCGCGGTCGACAGGTTCCCCGTGACCAGCACGACCACCGGTGCCGCCCGCTTCAGGACCGCGACGCTGACCGGCGTCCAGGTGGCCGACGGGTTCCTCACCGTCGACGCCGAGGGCGGCACCAACACCAAGATCGACTACATCACCGTCACGCCCACGCCGGCCGACGCCAAGCCCGCCGCGCCCACCGGCCTCACGGCCACCGCCGGCGACGCCCGCGTCGCGCTCGACTGGGCCGACGGCGGCGAGGACGACCTCGCCGGGTACGACGTCTTCC
Organism: Vallicoccus soli; assembly: GCF_003594885.1. Lineage (NCBI taxonomy): Bacteria > Bacillati > Actinomycetota > Actinomycetes > Motilibacterales > Vallicoccaceae > Vallicoccus > Vallicoccus soli. Next base: position 41,766 of record NZ_QZEZ01000002.1, on the reverse strand, counting down.
GCAGCACCGGCACCACCGTCCCGACGACGGGCACCCCGCTGAACGGCGACCAGCCGCTCGGCGCCTCGGCGTTCGAGGACACGACCGCCGCGAACGACACGACCTACCGCTACGCGGTCGTCGCCGTCGACCGTGCCGGGCAGCGCTCCGCGGCCTCGGCGACCGTGACCGCCACCCCGGACGCCGCGGCGCCCGCCGTCGCCGAGCTGCCGCTGAGGGTCGACTTCGTCGACCAGGCCGGCGCGGCGGTCGAGGGCTACCGCAAGGACTACGGCCAGGCGTTCGGCAACGCCCGCGGCAGCGGCTGGGTCGAGCCCGGCACGCACGAGCCGCTGAGCCTCGCCGCCGCGGGCCGCACCCGCCCGGCGCGCGCGGGCGTGACCCCGCTGCAGGCCTCGATCCTGCACATGCAGGGCAGCGGCCTCACGACCAACGCGACGCCCGACGGCTCGTACGAGGTCGCGGTCCCGAACGGCGCCTACGCGGTGACCGTCGGCGTCGGCGACCAGGCCGGCGCGGCCAGGACCGGCTGCCCGGCGCCCTGCTACGACTCGGTGCACCGGGTGCTGGCCGAGGGCGAGCCCGTCGTGGACGGCTTCCAGGCGACCGCCGCCCAGGAGTTCGCGACCCGCACCGCCGTCGTCGAGGTGGCCGACGGCCGCCTCACGCTCGACGCGACCGGTGGCACCAACACGAAGATCACCCACCTCGAGGTCGAGGTGGCCGACACCGCGGCCCCGGCCGCGCCGGCGGGCTTCGTGGCCGACGGCCGCGACGGCCTCGTGCACCTCGCCTGGGACGCCGTCGAGGACGCCGACCTCGCGGGCTACCACGTCTACCGCGCCACCGGCTCCGACCCGGAGCTCGTCCCCGCGAACCGCGTGACCCCCGCCCCGCGGACGGGCAGGACGTACGACGACAGCGCGGTGCAGAACGGCACGTCGTACCGCTACGCCGTCACCGCGGTCGACGCCGCCGGCAACGAGTCGGCGCCGGTCCGCGGCACCGCCACCCCGGCCGACCGCACCGCGCCGCCCGCCGTGGCCGACCTCGTCGCCGTCGCCGGCGTCGAGAGCGTGGCCCTGCGCTGGACGCCGAGCACCGCCACCGACGTGAGCGGCTACCGGGTCTACCGCGCCACCGGCCCGATCCGCGAGCTCACGGACGCCGAGCACGTCGGCTCCTCGCCGACGCCGGCGTACCTGGACGAGGGGCTCACCAACGGCACGACGTACCACTACGTCGTCGTCGCGGTCGACACCGCCGGCAACGTCTCGGCCCTGCCCGCCGGCGTCGAGGCCACGCCGACCGCCGCGCCGGACACCGAGGCGCCCGCCGCCCCGACCGGCCTCGCCGCGACCGCCGGCGATGCGCGCGTCGAGCTCGCCTGGACCGCGAGCACCAGCGGCGACGTCGTCGGCTACGACGTCTTCCGCGCGGCCACCGCCGACGGCGCCGGGACGAAGCTCAACGCGCTGCCGCTGACCGCCACCGCGTTCACCGACGCCACGGCGCTCAACGGCACGACGTACCACTACTACGTCACCGCGTCCGACCTGGCCGGCAACGCGTCCGGGCGCAGCGGGGTCGCGAGCGCGACGCCGCGCGACACCACCGCGCCCGCCGCGCCCCGGGGCGTCACCGCCACGGCGGGGCCCGCCAGCGTCACGCTGCGCTGGACGGCGAACACCGAGCCCGACCTGCGCGGCTACCGGATCTACCGGAGCACCACCGCGTCCGTGCCGACCGACGAAGAGCACCTCGTCGGCCTGCTCACCGGGCGCACCGGGCGCACGTTCCTCGACAGCGACCTCGAGCCGGGCACGACGTACCACTACGTGCTCACCGCGGAGGACCAGCTGCGCAACGCCTCCGCGCCCAGCGCGGTGGCCAGCGCCACGCCCACCGCCCCGGCCGACACCACCGCGCCCGCCGCGCCGACCGGGCTCTCCGCCACGGTCGACGGGACGGACGTGCGCCTGGCCTGGACCGCGGTGACCGCCACCGACCTGGCGGGCTACAACGTCTACCGCTCGACGGGGACCGCCCCGCGGGTCAAGGTCAACGCGGCGCCGGTCACGGCGACCTCGGCCACCGACAGCGGTGCTCCGGCGGGGAGCACGTCGACGTACGTGGTCACCGCCGTCGACCGCAGCGGCAACGAGTCCGTCGCGTCGGGTACCGCCACGGCGACGCCGGCCCAGCCGGCCCTGTCCGCCAAGGTGGACTTCCAGACCGCGGCGGGGGCCGCCGCCCCCGGCTACACCAAGGACACGGGGGCGGCCTTCTCGGTCGCGGCCGGGCAGGGCTGGGTCCGCCAGGACAGCCTGGCGGGCGCCGCCCACACCCCGCTGGACCTGTCGGCCAACACCCGCGACCGGGCGCGCGCCGGGGTCGACGAGCGCCTCGACTCGGTGATCCACATGCAGTACGGCGACATCGTCCCGCTGCCCACGGGCAACGGGAACCTGACGTCGGGCGCGTGGGAGAAGGTCGTCCCGAACGGCCGCTACACCGTCACCGTCGGGGTCGGCGACCAGCCGGGGAACGGCAAGACCGGCTGCCCCGCGCCCTGCTACGACAGCACCCACACGGTGCGGGTCGAGGGCGTCACCGCGGTGGACGCCTTCCAGGCCACGGCGGCGCAGGAGTACGAGACCGGCACCGTGACGGTCGACGTCACCGACGGCCTGCTCACCGTCGACGCGGTCGGCGGCAACAACACCAAGCTCGGCTTCGTCGACATCGCGAGCGCCGGGCCGGTGCTCCCCGACACGACGCCGCCGGCGGCGCCGAGCGGCCTGTCCGCCCTGCCCGGCGACGGCAGCGCCACCCTCACGTGGGGCGCGAGCACGAGCAGCGACGCGGTGGCGTACAACGTGTACCGCGGCGCGACCGACGTCGTCGTGCCCAGCGCGGCCTCGAAGGTCAACACCAGCCCGGTCGTGGGCCTGAGCCTCACCGACACCGGCCTGACCAACGGCACGACGTACCACTACGTGGTCACCGCCGTCGACCAGGCCGGCAACGAGTCGGCCGCCTCGGCGGTCCGCTCGGTCGTCCCGGCCCCCGGCACCGGCACCACCACCGTCAAGGTCAACTTCCAGGACGAGGCGACGACCCCGCCGGCGGGCTACCTCGCCGACTGGGGCCAGGCGTTCGGCCCCCGCACCAGCACGGGCCAGGGCACCGGGCAGTCGTACGGCTGGGTCGGGGTCGGCACCGGCACCCCGCTCTCGCTGGTCGGCAACGGCCGCAACCGGAACGTCGCCTCCAGCGGCATGCCGGCGGCGGGCCTCGCGGACCTGCGGATGGCCACCTTCCTGCACATGCAGCTGCCGGCCACCGTCACCGGCGGGGTCAAGACCCCGGGCAGCTGGGAGCTCGCCGTCCCCAACGGCGCGTACGTCGTCACCGTGGCGGTCGGCGACGCCGGCACCCCGGTCGACAGCACCAACTGGATCGGCATCGAGAACCAGAACGCGATCGCCGCGCACGTGCCCACCGCCACGGCGAAGTCCGCCACGGCGACCCGCACCGTCGTGGTGTCCGACGGCCGGCTCACGCTGTCGCCGGCGGGCGGCACCAACACCAAGATCGACTACGTCGACGTCGTCGGCGTCGACCGCGGCGGGCGGCCGTTCTCGACGGCCGTCACCCCGGCCAACGGCGCCACCGGCGTCGTGACCAACGCGTCGGTCACCACCGACAACGCGCTCAACCCCACCGACGGCGCGGTCGACGAGACCAGCCTCGGCGGGGGCAACGTCCGCCTGGTCCGCGTCCTCGACGGCACGCCCGTCGCCGGCCGCGGCGTCACCAGCGGCGGCGGCGACACGGTCTCCTTCCAGGCCGACGCGCCGCTGAGCCCGAGCACGCTGTACCGCTTCGAGATCACCGAGGCGGTCAAGGACAAGGGCGGGCGCTCCTTCCTGCCCTTCTCCAGCGTCTTCACCACCGCCGGCGGCACCGGGACCGAGCAGCCCCCCGGCACCGTGCGGGCGGCGTTCGACAAGGCCGCCTCCGGCGCCTCGGCCGGCAAGATGTACACCTCGGTGGTCGTCGGCCCCGACGGCAAGCTCTACGCCGGCAGCATCACCGGCCAGATCTACCGCTGGACGATCGGGCAGGACGGCACGCTCTCGGGCGAGCAGGTCATCGACACGGTCCGCACGCACGCCGTGCAGCGCGGCTGGGAGGGCGCTCCCAACCGCACCGTGATCGGCATGGCGTTCGACCCCGCGTCGACGCCGTCGAACCCGGTCCTGTGGATCACCGACAACTACGCGTACCTCGGCCAGGACGTGCCGAACGCGACCGGCGCGATCTCGCGCCTCTCGGGCCCGAACCTGGAGAACTACCAGGAGGTCGCGGTCAACCTGCCGCGGTCGATCAAGGACCACGAGACGAACTCCATCGCGATCCGCGACGGCAAGCTCTACGTCACCCAGGGCTCCATGAACGCCATGGGCGCCACCGACGGCACGTGGAAGCGCCCGGAGCACCTGCTCTCGGCGGCCGTCCTCGAGCTGGACCCGGCCAAGCTGCCGGCCCAGCTGCCGGTCGACGTCGCCACGCCGGACCTGCAGGCCCCGGCCCGCAGCGGCGTCCCGGCCCACACCGGCACGTACGACCCGTACGCGCCGGGCGCCCCGCTGACCCTCTACGCGACGGGCGTGCGCAACGCGTACGACCTCGTGTGGCACAGCAACGGGCACCTCTACTCCGGCACCAACGGCTCGGCCGCGGGCGGCAACACGCCGGCCACGCCGAACCCGCTGCCGGCGTCCTGCGCGAACCGCCCCGACGGCGGCTACAGCGGCCCGTCCGCGCCCGCCATCACGGGCAACCGCCAGGCGGAGACGGACTACGTCTTCGACGTCAGGAAGGGCAAGTACTACGGCCACCCGAACCCGGTGCGCTGCGAGTACGTGCTCAACGCGGGCAACCCGAACGGGTACACCGGCAACCCGCTGTTCAAGGTCAACGCCTACCCGCTGGGCCAGGCGGCGGACCCGAACTACGACCTCGCGGGCGTCTACGACGCGGGCCTGCACGCCAGCGCCAACGGCACCATCGAGTACAAGAACACCCGGGCCTTCGGCGGCGCCTTCGCCGGCAAGCTCGTCGTCGTCCGCTACAGCGCCAACCAGGAGCTGGCCGCGTTCGACGTCGACGCCCAGGGGGCGCTGTCCGCGCCGGTCACCGGGCTCACCGGCTTCACCGGCTTCCGCCAGCCGCTCGACGTCGCGGAGGACGTCGCGACCGGCAACCTCTACGTCACCGAGCTGACGGACAACCCGGCGACCACCGGCATCGTCCTGCTCAAGCCGCAGGGCGGGGCCGGCTCCACCGGCCGCGCCGAGGTCACCGAGCGCCTCGTCTTCTCCGACGTGCAGGGCGGCGCCGCCTCGGCGGCGCAGCAGGTCACCGTCCGGAACACCGGCGGCGGCGCGCTCACCGTCGGCGGGGCCTCCGCCACCGGCACCGACGCGGCGCGCTTCACCGTCGGCACGCCGAGCAAGCCCTTCCCGGCCGTGCTCCAGCCGGGCGAGACGATGACCATCCCGGTCGCGTTCGCGCCGACCACGGCGGGACCGCGCACCGCGACCCTGTCGGTCTCCTCCGACGACCCCCGCTCGGCCACCGCGACCACGCGCCTGCGCGGGCTCGGCACGCTGGGCACCGGGGGCAGCAACGAGCCGTCCCTGCAGTGGATCCTCCAGACGCTGGAGGTCCCGGTGCAGACCGGCGACCCCGACCCGACGAACAACGACATGCCCGCCACCAGCGGCATGCTCGGCGACGAGGTCGCGGTGCAGTCCTTCACCAAGGCCGCCTTCGACCACCCGGTCGAGGTGCAGCCGCTGTCCCTCTACGGCCCCGACGGGCCGGCGGCGAACCCGTACGTCGTGACGGTCGCCGCGCACACCACGGGCAGGCCGGCCGAGCGCACCGTGCTCTTCCGCGGCCCGAACAGCTCCAACCAGCAGCTGCTCCCCGCCGTCACCGACGTCGGCGAGTACGACCTCGAGACCCCCTTCGGGCTCGACTTCACCTGGCACGGCCTCAGCAACCGGGTCGCCTACAGCGAGGACGCGCTCAACACCTGGGGCGGCGCCACGCCGCACAAGGTGCGCGTGTACCCGCTGAAGGACGCCGCCGGCGCCCTGGTGCCGAACGCGTACGTGGTGGCCCCCGAGGACGTCCCGTCCCCGGTGGACTACCAGGACGCGGTGCTGGTCCTGCGCAACGTCAAGCCGGCCACGACGACCGGACCGGTCGAGGGGAAGGTCACGACGAGCGTCCCCGAGCTGGTCTTCAGCGGGGTCCGCGGGACGACGATCCCGACGCGGTCCGTGGTCGTGACCAACGAGACGCTCGAGCCGGTCACCGTCACCCCGTCCGTCACCGGCACCCACGCCGGCGCGTTCGCCCTCGTCGGCGGCGCGCAGGAGGTGGCCGCGGGCGCGACGGCGACGTTCCAGGTGCGCTTCGCCCCGACGAGCGCCCAGCCGCTGGGCCACCTCGAGGCGGCGCTGCGGATCGCCACGACCAGCACGGGCAGCCCGCTCGTCGAGGTCGGGCTGCACGGCCTGGCGACCCCCGGCGAGCAGGGGGGCAACGAGCCCCCGCTCAAGGCGGTCGTGGACACCCTCGGCCACCCGGTCGACGTGGGCGGTACCGGCCTGATCCTGGGCACGGGCGCCGCGCCGATCGGCGAGGAGGTCGCCGCCCAGCAGTTCGTCAAGGCCGGCACCGCGCCGGTCACGCTCACCCCGGTGGCGCGCTACTCCCCGGACGAGGTGCTGCCCTTCGGGTGGTACCCGGCGACCGCGGGCGACCCGGAGCTGCGCGAGGTCGGCGTCATCGCGCTCGACAACGAGCAGACCCTCAACCCGGCGGTCCAGCCGGGCGGGAGCGCCTCGTTCGACCCGGGCACGGCGCCGTTCGGCCTGTACGTCGACTCCAAGTCGTTCGGCCGGGTCAGCTACACGCAGGACGGGCTCAACGTCGGGGCGGGGCGCACCGTGCACGCGGCGCGCACCTGGCCGGCCAAGGACCGCTCCGGCAAGGTCGTCCCGGGCACGTACCTCGTGGGCTTCGAGGACGCGACCAACGGCGACTACCAGGACTACCTGTTCCGGATCACCGGCGTCCGCCCCGCGGCGGACAGCGCGACCGGCACGGCCCTGGCGCGGGTGGACTTCACCACCCCGGCCGGCCCGGTGGCGGCGGGCTACACCGCCGACAGCGGCGCGCCGTACTCGGACGCGGCCGGCCGCGGCTGGGTCCGCCCCGGCACGGGCACCCCGCTCGACATGGGCAGCCTCACCCGTGAGCGGACGGGGACGGCCGAGCAGCGCTCGCGCACGCTCGTCCTCATGCAGCCGACGGCGACCCAGTCGCCGAACGGCGACGGCGCCTGGGAGCTCGCGGTCCCGAACGGCACGTACACCGTGACCGTCGAGGCCGGTGACGCGTCCTTCACCGACTCGGTCCACACGGTCCGGGTCGAGGGCCAGGTCGCGGTGGCGGGCTTCGTCCCGACCACGGCGACGCCGTTCCAGACCGGGCGGGTCACCGTCCCGGTCAGCGACGGCCGGCTCACCGTCGACGCGGTCGGCGGCACCAACACGAAGGTCACGTACGTCGACGTGGACCGCACCACGGTCACCGGCGACACCACGGCGCCGACGGTCACCGCGACGGTCAGCGGCCTGCAGCAGTCCGCGGGCACCTTCAAGAACACCGCCACGGTCACGGTCACCGCGACCGACGCGGGCAGCGGGGTCGCCTCGACCTCGTACAGCCTCGACGGCGGGGCCTTCCGGACCTACACCGGCCCGGTCGAGGTCACGACGACGGGCGCGCACACCGTGCGGGCCCGGGCGGTCGACGTGGCCGGCAACATCGCCACCTCGGCGACGACGACCTTCAGCGTCGTCACGGCCGCCCCGAGCACGGCGAACGTCGTGCTCGAGAACGTCGACGGGGTGCCGTTCGCGGACCGGCTCGTCATGAACCGGATCCAGAACCCCGAGACGGGCAAGCGCTGCCGGGACACCGCGGCCTGCGACCCGGTCACCGGGCCGTTCTTCCCCGTCAACGGCGTCCACGACGTCGCCACCCTGCGGATCCGCAACACCGGGACCGATGCGCTCAACGTGACCGGCCTGGCCGTCACCGGGCCCTTCGCCCTCGTGGACCCGCAGGCCGCCCCGGCGCTCGTCGCGGCCGGCGCCTCGCTCGACGTGCCCGTGCGCTTCACCGCCACGGCGGCGGGCAGCGCCGCCGGTCTCTGGACCGGGTCGCTGACCGTCACGACGGACGACGTGGACGAGCCGAGCCTGCCGGTGGAGCTCGCCGGCTTCTGGCAGAGCCAGTCCGAGGGCGGCCAGGAGCCCGACCTCACCGAGATCACGCGGCTCTTCGGCTACCGCACGGCGATCACCAGCGCCGGGCAGTCCATCAACCAGCAGGGCCTGGTCACCGCCGTCGGCGACGAGGTGCTCAGCCCCTACTGGGTCCGCACCAGCGCCACGGCGCCGGTCACGGTCCGCCAGCTGGCGGCCTTCCACACCCAGGGCAACACCGCGACCATCGGGTGGCACGCCAAGGGCTCGTCGTCGGTGACGAACGTCGTCACCCACGCGGGGGTCGACGGCCAGTCGGTGCTGCCGCACCGCAACGGCTCGACGACGCAGTACGCCTCGGGCACCTTCTCGCCGGCCGGCGCCTTCGGGCTCCGGATCGACAGCGAGTGGAGCGACCCGGCGCGCAACAACAGCGCCGTGGACGTCGAGAACGGCTGCGTCGGCACCTGCGGGCACCACATGCGGTTCTGGCCGGTCCGCGACCGCGCCGGCGCCGTGGTGCCGGGCAGCTGGATCGTCGCGATGGACTACTCCGGGATCAACTACGACTACCAGGACAACGTCTACCTGGTGACGGGCATGCGCCCGGAGCTGGCCGTCGACCCGGCCGCCCCGGCCCCGGTGCCCGGCGCGTCCTCCCTGCAGCTCGGCTTCGACGCCGCGGTGCCCGGGACGGTCGCGGACAAGGACGGGACGGGGACCGGCTTCACCTCCGTCCAGCGCAACAAGCAGGACACCACCGGCACCACCAGCTCGTACCAGGCGCCGCTGCTGGACGTCGTCACCTCCGCTCCGGGCACCCTCGCGGTGACCTCCAACGGCGGCGCGACGACCGGCAGCAACGCCGGCACGGACAACACGCTCGTCAACGGCCTGCAGACGGCCTTCGACGGCACCGCCGGGACCTTCGCGGTCACCGGTCGCCTGCTCGGCCCGGTCGCCGGCTTCGACGCCGGCAGCGAGCAGGCGGGCGTGATGCTCGGGGCGAACCAGGACAACTTCGTCAAGGTCGCCGTCATCAACCGCAGCGGCGTCCCGAGCATCGAGCTGTACGCCGAGCAGGGCGGCACGGGCGCGACGGTCGGCACCGCGGTGCCGGTCCCGGGCCCGGCGACGGTGGGCTCGCTCGAGCTGGTGCTCATCGGCGACGCCACCGCCGGGACCGTGCGGGCGGCGTACCGGGTCGACGGGGGCACCCTCCAGGTGCTGCCGACGGCGTGGACGGTGCCGGCCGGCACCAGGGGCACGATCTTCGACGCCCAGTCGAAGGCCGGCCTGATCGTGGCCCACAAGGGCGGCGCCGCCTTCACGGCGACGTACGACTCCTTCGCGGTCACCGCCGGCGACCCGACCGCGGGCGCCGACCAGCGCGAGGCCCTGCACCGCCTGGACGTGGCCGGCTCCGCGCCGTACACCGACAGCAAGGGCCAGGTCTGGACGACCGACGCCGGGCGCTACTCGCCGGCGACGGCTCCCGCCGAGGGCGCGAGCACGACGCAGGAGATCGCGGGCACGACGGACGACGTCCTGTACCGCACCTACCGCGGGAACGTGGGCAACGTGGCGCAGGACCAGCGGGTCCTGACCTACGCGCTGCCGACGAGGGCGGCCGGCACGGTCGACCTGCGCCTGCACTTCGCCGAGCGCGCCGCGGGCAACAACGCGGTCGGGCGGCGGGTGTTCGACATCGAGGCCGAGGGCAAGGTCGTGCGCCGCGGGTTCGACGTCTACGCGGCCGCCGGCGGGCTCAACACCGCCGTCGTCCTCCCGGTCCGCGGCGTCACCGTGACCGACGGGGTCCTCGACCTGGCCTTCCGGGCCACGGCCGACTACCCGTCGATCGCCGCGATCGAGGTCCTCTGCCAGGGCACCTGCCCGGTGGACACCACCGCCCCGGCGGCGCCGACCGGCCTCGCGGCCACGGCGTCCACCACGGGCGTGGCCCTCGACTGGGCCGACAACGGCGAGGCCGACGTCGTCGGGTACGACGTCTACCGCGCCACCGGCACCGGCGCCTTCGCCAAGCTGACCGCGACGCCGGTGCGGGCCTCGGCCTACACCGACAGCACCGCGGCCCCCAGCACGGCCTACGGCTACCGCGTCGTCGCGCTCGACAGCTCGGACAACGCCTCCGCGGCGTCCGCGACCGCCACGGTCACGACGCCGGCCCCGCCGGCGCCGACCTCCGTCCGCATCAACGCGGGCGGCGCGGCGCAGACGGTCGGCGGCACCACCTGGTCCGCCTGCGCGGCCACCACGGCGTGCAGCGGCTGGGTGAGCGGCGGCTTCGCCTACTCCGAGGCCGACACCGTCACCGGCATCCCCGCCGGGCTCAACAACGCGGTGTTCCAGACGGAGTGGACCGGCGGCGCCACCGGCACCGGGGTCGTCCCGGTCGGGCAGCGGGCCTTCGGGTTCGACGTCCCGGTCGTCAACGGCCCCTACGCGGTCCGCCTGCACTTCGCCGAGCTGAACAAGACCGGCGCGGGGCAGCGCACCTTCGACGTCCGGCTCGAGGGCTCCACGGTCCTCACCGCCTTCGACGTCTGGGCCGCCGCCGGCGGGATCGACCGGGCCGTGGTCCGGGAGTTCCCCGTCACCGTCACCGACGGGAAGGTCACGATCGACTTCCTGCGCCGGGTGGAGAACGCGAAGGTCTCGGCGATCGAGATCCTCCCCGTCCTGCCCGACACGACGGCACCGGGCGCCCCGGCCGGCCTGACGGCCACCGGCGCCCTCGCCGGGAACACGCTCTCCTGGACGGCGCGGACCGAGGCCGACCTCGCGGGCTACAACGTCTACCGGGCGTCCTCGCCCACGGGGACGTACACCAAGCTGAACGGCGCGCTGCTCACCGGCACGACGTTCAGCGACACCGCCGCCCCGGTCGACGCCGCGTCGTCGTACCAGGTCACCGCGGTGGACCGCGCGGGGAACGAGTCCGCCCGCTCGGCGACGGCGACGGCCACCCGGCCGGCGCCCGACACGACGCCGCCGGCCGTCGTCACGGGCCTCACGGCCACGGGCTCGGCCACCGGCGTGGCGCTCTCCTGGAGCGCGAGCACGGCGGGCGACCTCGCGGGCTACACGGTCTACCGGTCCTCCGCGGCCACGGGGCCGTGGACGGCGCTGACGACGTCGCTGATCACGGGCACGACGTTCGCCGACCCGAGCGCCCCGCAGGGCGCCGCGTCCTACTACCAGGTCACCGCGACCGACCGGTCGGGCAACCAGTCCGCCCGCTCGGCGACGGCGTCCGCGACGCGGCCCGACACCACCGCCCCCGCGGCGGTGACCGGGCTCACGGCCACCGGGTCCCAGACCGGGATCGCGCTCTCCTGGGGCGCGAGCACGGCGGGCGACCTGGCCGGCTACTCGGTCTACCGGGCCTCCTCGGCCACGGGGACGTACACGAAGCTGGGCGGCGCGCTGCTCACCGGCACGACGTTCACCGACACGACGGCTCCGGCGGGCGCGGCGTCCTGGTACCAGGTCACCGCGACCGACACGGCCGGCAACGAGTCGCCCCGCCCGGCGGCGGTCTCGGCCACCCGGCCGGGGACGACGACGCAGCAGCCGGTCCGCATCAACGCCGGCGGCGGCGCCGTCACCACCGGCGGGGTCAGCTGGCTGGCCGACCAGTGGTTCACCGGGGGCAAGAGCTACAGCAACGCCCAGGTCAGCGCGATCGCCGGCACCACCGACGACGTGCTGTACCGGACGGAGCGCAGCGCCACCGGGAACCTGGTGCCGTTCAGCTACGGCATCCCGGTCGCCAACGGCACCTACACCGTCCGCCTGCACTTCGCCGAGATCTACTTCGGCGCGACGGGTGGCGGCGCCGGCGGCACCGGCAAGCGGGTGCTCAGCGCGAACATCGAGGGTGGTCCCGTGGAGGTCGCCAACCTCGACCTCAACGCGGTGGCCGCGCCGATGACCGCGGTGGTCCGCGAGTTCCAGGTGCCCGTCACCGACGGCCGGGTCGACATCGCCTTCAGCTCCACGGTCAACCAGGCCAAGGTGTCGGCGATCGAGGTCCTGCCGGTCACCACGACCCCGCCGGCGCGCCCGACCGTCCGCATCAACGCGGGCGGCCCGGCGCAGACGGTCGGCGGGACGACGTGGGCGGCGTGCTCGTCCACCACGGCCTGCAGCGGCCGGGTGAGCGGCGGCTTCGCCCACACCGAGGACGACACCATCACCGGTCTGCCGGCGGGCACCAACCAGGCGCTCTACCGGTCCGAGTGGACGGGCGGCGCGACGGCCCCCGGCGCCGTCGTGCCGGTCGGCTCGCGGGCCTTCGGGTTCGACGTGCCGGTCACCAACGGCGCCTACACCGTCCGGCTGCACTTCGCGGAGCTCAACAAGACCGGCGTCGGCCAGCGCGTCTTCGACGTGCGGCTCGAGGGGACCGAGGTCCTCAGCCGGTTCGACGTCCGCGCGGCCGCGGGGGCGATCGACCGGGCGGTCGTCAGGGAGTTCCCGGTGACCATCACCGACGGGCGGGTGACGATCGACTTCATCCGCCGGGTCGAGAACGCGAAGGTCAGCGCGATCGAGATCGTCCCGGTCGGCTGAGCGGCACCACCCGTACGGCCCGCGGCGCCGGCGCCCCCCGCGAGGGGGGTGCCGGCGCCGCGGCGCGTTCAGCGGGGGAGCAGGGGCAGCGGGTCGTCCGGGCCCGGCGGCGGGGCCGCGCCGTCGAGCAGCAGCCCGGCCGCCGCCCGGGTCCCCTCCGCGGCGTGGTGCGCCTCCTCCTGCGCCGCCCAGCGGTCCCAGTGGGGGGCGTACGCCTCCCCGTCGCGCGCCAGGGCCCGCTGCCGGCGCAACGGCGCCGGGGCGTCGAGCCACACGAGCAGCGACAGCCGCGGGCGGGCGCAGCGCGCGCCGGCGCCGACGCCCTCGACCACGAGCACCCCGCCCGGGCGCACCTCGGCCCGTCCCGCGGGCTCGGACCGGACCCAGGACCAGCGGCGGTACCCGGCGGGGCGACCGGTGGCGAGAGCCTCGAGGACGTCGGCGCACAGGGCCCGCGCGCCGGCGGCGAGGCCGTCCCAGCCCGGGTAGACGTCGTCGAGGTGCAGCGTGCGCGCGTCGGCGCCGGCGTCGCGCAGCGCAGCGACGAGCCGGCGGGCGAAGGTCGTCTTGCCCGACCCGGAGCGCCCGTCGACGCCCACGACCACGGTGCCGCCCGCGCGCGGGGGCAGGGCCCGGACCCGGTCGGCGAGGTCGCGCAGGGAGGCCGGGCTCACGCCCCGGGCTCGCCGCGCAGCAGGGCGACGTCGGAGACGAGCCGGATGTGCTCGCGCATGGCCGCGGCCGCCGCGGCCGGGTCGCCCGCCTCGACGGCGTCGGCGATGCGGGTGTGCCCGGCCAGGGAGTCGTGCGGGCGCCCGGGCTGCCCGAGGGACTCCTGGCGCGAGGCCCGGACCTCCTGGGCCAGCCCGGTCATGAGGTCGGCGAGCAGCCCGGAGTGGGCCGCTGCCGTCACGGCCGCGTGGAAGCGCTCGTCGCCCTCGAGCCCCCGCCCGCCGGCGTCGATGTCCCGGGCCATGAGCTCGAGCGCGGCCCGGATCCGCGCCACGTCCTCGTCGGTGCGCCGCGCGGCGGCGAGCTCGGCGAGCTTCACCTCGAGCGCCTCGCGCGCGTCGATGACCTCGGACAGGGCGCGCCGGCGGGCTCGCAGCGCCGCGAGGACCCGCGCGTCGGGACCCTGCTCGAGCAGCACCGCGCCGTCCCCGTGGCGCACGTCCACGACGCCGCGCACCTCGAGGGCCACGAGGGCCTGGCTGACCGAGGCCCGGCTCACGCCGAGGCGGACCGCCAGCTCGCGCTCGCCCGGCAGGCGGTCCCCCGGGCGCAGGCCCTCGGCCTCCACGTGCTCGAGCAGGCGCTCGACGAGGCGCTCGTAGAGCCGGGCCCGCGGCACCGGCCGCAGCGGCGCGCTCACGCGGGCCGCCCGGCCGCGCCCGGCCCTGCGCCGCGGCCCCCCGTCGGACCCCTCACGCGACCTCCCCGCGCCCCGGCGAGCTGTGTTGACAGTCACAGATGCTGTCCTAGAGGCTAGGCCACCGGTCCAGACGCCGCCACCCCTCGCGGCGCGCCCCCGCAGCCCCGCACGCAGGGAGACGTCGATGTCCCCGGAGCTCATCTCCATCCTCGCCCTCGTCGCGATGTTCGTCGTCGCGACGTTCCTGCCCATCAACATGGGCCTGCTCGCCCTCGTCGGCGCCTTCCTCGTCGGGACGGCCGTCGCCGGCTTCGAGACCGACGACATCCTGGGCGGCTTCCCGGGCAGCCTCTTCGTGACCCTCGTCGGCATCACGTACCTCTTCGCGATCGCCCAGAACAACGGCACGATCGACTGGCTGGTGCGGACCGCGGTGCGCGGCGTGCGCGGGCGGGTCTGGCTCATCCCCTGGGTGATGTTCTCGGTGGCCGCGCTGCTCACGGCCGTCGGCGCCGTGAGCCCGGCCGCCGTCGCCATCCTCGCCCCGGTCGCGCTGGGCATCGCGGCGCAGTACGGCATCAGCCCGCTGCTCATGGGCCTGCTCATCGTGCACGGCGCCCAGGCGGGCGGCTTCTCCCCGATCAGCATCTACGGCAGCACGGTCAACGACATCGTCGACTCCAGCGGGCTGCCCGGGGACGAGCTGGTGCTCTTCCTGTCCAGCCTGCTGTTCAACCTCGTCGTCGCGGTCGGGCTGTTCCTCGTGCTCGGCGGGCGCCGGCTCATGGCCCTGCGGATCGACCCCACGACCGGCGACGCCCACGACGGCGACGGCAACCGCGTCTCCGTACCCGGGCGCAGCGTGCCGGTGCGCGGGCACGGGGGCACCGAGGCGGCGACGGCGCAGGGCGGGCACGCGCTCGCGCTGTCCGACGGCCCGGGGCTCACCCGCGACCAGGGGCTCACCCTCGTCGGCCTGCTCGCCCTCGCCGTCGCCGCCTTCGGCTTCGACCTGGACGTCGGCCTCGTCGCCGTCACCGTCGCGGTCGTCCTGGCGCTGCTGAGCCCCGCCTCGCAGAAGGGCGCGGTCGACAAGGTCGCCTGGTCCACGGTGCTGCTCGTCGGCGGCGTCGTCACGTACGTCGCGGTGCTGCAGGAGATGGGGACGATCGACTACGTCGGCACGACCGTCTCGGACCTCGGCGCCCCGCTGCTCGTCGCCCTGCTGCTGTGCTTCGTGGGCGGCATCGTCTCGGCGTTCGCCTCCTCGACGGCGATCCTCGCCGCGACGATCCCGCTCGCCGTGCCCTTCCTGCTCGCCGGCGAGGTCGGGGCCGTCGGCCTCATCGCGGCCCTCGCCGTCTCCTCGACGATGGTCGACGTCAGCCCGTTCTCCACCAACGGCGCGCTCGTCCTCGCCAACGCCCAGGGCGTCGACCGCGACGCCTTCTACCGCCAGCTGCTGCTCTACGGCGCGGCGGTCGTCGTCCTCGCGCCGGTCGCGACCTGGCTCGTGCTCGTCGTCCCCGGCTGGCTCTGACCCGCCCGCGCACCCGCACCCGGAGGTACGTCCCGTGGCCCGACCCCTCGACGGCGTCGTCGTCGTCGACCTGTCCCGAGCCCTCGCCGGACCGCACGCGGGGATGATGCTCGCCGACCTCGGCGCGCGCGTCATCAAGGTCGAGACGCCCGGCACCGGCGACGACACCCGCGGCTGGGGGCCGCCCTTCGTCGGTCCCGAGGACGCGCGCGAGTCGACGTACTTCCTGTCGTGCAACCGCGGCAAGGAGTCCGTCGCGCTCGACCTCAAGAGCGAGGACGGCAAGGACGTCCTCACCCGGCTGGTCCGGCGCGCGGACGTCCTCGTGGAGAACTTCCGCACCGGGGTGCTGGACCGGCTCGGGTTCTCCGTCGAGCGCCTGCACGAGCTCAACCCGCGGCTCGTCGTGCTCTCGATCACGGGCTTCGGCCACGACGGGCCCGAGGGCGGGCGCGCCGGCTACGACCAGATCGCGCAGGGCGAGGCCGGGCTCATGGCGCTCACCGGCCCGTCGCCCGACGAGCCGACCAAGGTCGGCGTCCCGATCGGCGACCTGCTCGCCGGGATGTACGGCGCGTACGGCGTCGTCTCCGCGCTCTACGAGCGCGAGCGGACGGGGCGCGGGCGCGTCGTCCGCACGAGCCTGCTCGCCGCGGTGGTCGGGGTGCACGCGTTCCAGGGGACGCGGTGGACGGTGGCCGGGCAGGTGCCGCGCGCCATCGGCAACCACCACCCGTCCATCACGCCGTACGGCCTCTTCCACGCCGCCGACGGGATGCTGCAGATCGCCGTCGGCAGCGAGGGGCTGTGGCGGCGCTTCGCGCCCGCCTTCGGCCTCGACCGCGAGGACTGGGCGACCAACGCGCAGCGCGTCGACGACCGCGACGCGGTGATCGCCGCGGTGGACGAGGCCTTCTCCTCCGTGCCGCTGGCCGACCTGCTGCCGCGGCTCGCGGAGATCGGCATCCCGGCCGGCGAGGTGCGCACGCTGGACCGCGTCTACGCGTGGGAGCAGACCCGCTCGCAGGGGCTGCTGCTCGACGTGGAGCACCCGACGCTGGGCACGGTCACGCTGCCCGGCCCGCCGCTGCGGTTCGACGACGGCTTCCTCGGCGACGACGGCATCGCCGCGCCGCCGACGCTGGACCAGCACGGCGCGGCGGTGCGGGCGTGGCTGGACGAGCTCGAGGCGGGGGAGTGAGCGCCCGCCCGCGCCGGGTCGGCGCCCTCGAGCTCGCCCGGCGGGTCCTCGACGGCGGCAGCTGGACCTCGTGGGACGAGGACCCCGTCGACATCGGCCCGATGTCCGAGGCGTACCGCGCCGACGTGGCGGCCGCGCGCGAGCGCTCGGGCCTGGACGAGGCGCTCATCACGGGGGAGGGGCGCATCCGCGGGCGGCGGGTCGCCGTCGTCGCGTGCGAGTTCTCCTTCCTCGCCGGCTCCATCGGCGTCGCGGCCGCCGAGCGGCTCGTCCGCGCGGTCGAGCGCGCGACCCGCGAGGGGCTGCCGCTCGTCGCCTCGCCCACCTCCGGCGGCACCCGCATGCAGGAGGGGACCGTCGCCTTCCTGCAGATGGTGAAGATCAGCGCGGCGGTGGCCAAGCACAAGGAGGCGGGGCTGCCGTACCTCGTCTACCTGCGCAACCCCACCACCGGCGGCGTCCTCGCCTCCTGGGGCTCGCTCGGGCACGTGACGGTCGCCGAGCCCGGCGCGCTCGTCGGCTTCCTCGGCCCCCGCGTGTACGAGGCGCTCTACGGCGACGCGTTCCCCGAGGGCGTGCAGGTCTCGGAGAACCTCTACGAGAAGGGCCTCATCGACGCGGTCCTGGCCCCCGAGCAGCTGCGGGGCACCGCCGCGGACGCGCTCGACGTGCTCATGGCGCCGCGCGAGGACCTGCCCGAGGTGCCCGACCTGCCCGAGGACGCGCCGGAGGAGCTGCCCGACGTCCCGGCCTGGGAGTCCATCCGGATCACGCGCCGCGCCGACCGCCCGTCGGTGCGGGCGCTGCTGCGGGCCGCGGCGGGCAGCATCACCCCGCTGCACGGCACCGGGCAGGGCGAGAGCGAGGGGACGCTGCTCGTCGCCCTCGCCCGCTTCGGCCAGGCTCCGTGCCTCGTCATGGGCCAGGACCGGCGCCGCCAGAGCGAGGGCGCGCCGCTCGGCCCGGGCAGCCTGCGCGAGGCCCGCCGCGCGATGCGCCTCGCCGCCGAGCTCGGCCTGCCGCTCGTCAGCGTCATCGACACCGCCGGCGCCGCGCTGTCCCGCGAGGCCGAGGAGGGCGGGCTCGCCGGGGAGATCGCCCGCTGCCTCGCCGAGCTCGTCGTGCTGCCGGCGCCGACGCTGTGCGTGCTCCTCGGCCAGGGCACCGGCGGCGGCGCGCTCGCGCTGCTCCCCGCCGACCGCGTGGTCGCCGCGCAGCACGCCTGGCTGTCGCCGCTGCCCCCCGAGGGCGCGTCGGCCATCCTGCACCGCACCACCGAGCGCGCCCCCGAGATCGCCGCCGACCAGGGCGTGCGCTCGCTCGACCTGCTCCGCGACGGCGTCGTCGACCGCATCGTCGCCGAGCGCCCCGACGCCGCCGACGAGCCCCGCGCCTTCCTCGCCCGCCTCGGCGGGGTGCTGGAGCAGGAGCTCGTCCGCCTGCTGCGCCGCCCCGCCGGCGAGCGCCTCGACGCCCGGCTCGCGCGGTACCGAGGGCTCGGGCTCCCGGGCTGACGCGCGGCGGTCGCCCCCCCGGGGGTGTCCTTGACGGGGGGCACCACGCCTGAGGGGCACCCTCACGCCGCCCGCACGCCTGAGGGGCACCCTCACGCCGCCCGTACGCCTGAGGGGCACCCCCAGCAGACTCGACTCTGCTGAGGGGCACCCTCACGCCGCCCGCACGCCTGAGGGGCACCCTCACGCCGCCCGTACGCCTGAGGGGCACCCTCACGCCGCCCGCACGCCTGAGGGGCACCCTCACGCCGCCCGTACGCCTGAGGGGCACCCTCAGCAGACTCGACTCTGCTGAGGGGCACCCCGAGGCGCGGGATGCGCCTGGGGGTGCCCCTCATGGGTGGAGCACGGGGCCGCGCACCCGGGCCACCCCTGCCAACGCGCGCCGGGCCGCCCGGGCAGATCCTGCCCGTGCCGGGGCCGGAGGCGCCGCCCTACGCTCCCCGGCATGCGCCTGCTCGTCGCCCTCGGGGGCAACGCGATGACGGCCCCGGACGGGAGCGCGACGCCGCAGGCCCAGATCGCCGCTGTCACCGCCGCGGCGGGGGGCCTCGCCGCGCTGGTCGCCGACGGGCACGAGCTGGTGCTCACCCACGGCAACGGCCCGCAGGTGGGCAACCTGCTCGTGAAGAACGAGCTCGCCGCCCACGTCGTCCCCCCAGTGCCGCTGGACTGGTGCGGCGCGCAGACCCAGGGGACCGTCGGCGCGGTCGTCCTCGACGCGCTGGAGCCGGCGCTGGCCGCGCACGGGCTCGCGCCGCGGGTCGCCGTCCTCGTGAGCCGCACCCTCGTCGACCGCGACGACCCGGGCCTGCACGCGCCGAGCAAGCCGGTGGGCCGCTACCTGCCGGCCGACGAGGCGCGGGCGCTGGTCGAGCACGGGCAGGTGTGGCAGGACCGCGGGGAGCGCGGCTGGCGGCGGGTGGTCGCCTCGCCGGAGCCCGTCGAGGTGCTCGACGCCCCGGCGGCCCGGGTCCTCCTCGAGGCCGGCTACGTCGTCGTCGTCGCCGGCGGGGGCGGCATCCCCACCGTCCGCGAGCCCGACGGTCGCCTGCGCGGGGTCGAGGCCGTCATCGACAAGGACCTCACGGCGGCCGTGCTGGCGCGCCAGCTCGGCGCGGACGCGCTGGTCATCGCCACCGACGTGCCGGCGGCCGTCCTCGGGCACGGCACGCCCGACGCCCGCCCGCTCGGCCGGGTCACCACCGCCGACCTGCGCGCGCACGCCGCGGGCGGCGCCTTCGCCAGCGGGAGCATGGGCCCGAAGGTCGAGGCCGCGCTGCGCTTCGTCGAAGCCGGTGGGGCGCTGGCCGCCATCACGGCGCTGGGCGCGATCGGCGACGCGGTGCGCGGGCGGGCCGGGACGGTCGTCGTGCCCTGACGGCGGGACCCGCGCAGGAGCGCGCGCACGAGCAGCAGGACCCCCGCGCCGACCGGCGCGGGCGGGAGCCGTACGAGAGCGGAGAGGTGCCCCCAGTGAGCGCAGCGGTCGAGCCCGTCGAGGTGCGCAAGGTCCCCATCGAGAGCGTGAGCGACGCCTCGGGCCTGGCGCGGCTCATCGACGAGGGGGTCGTCGAGGCCGACCGCGTCGTGGCCGTGGTCGGCAAGACCGAGGGCAACGGCGGCGTCAACGACTACACCCGGATCATCGCCGACCGCGCCTTCCGCGAGGTGCTGCTGGCGCGGGGCACGCGCACGCCCGAGGAGGTCGGCGAGGTCCCCATCGTCTGGTCCGGGGGCACCGACGGCGTCATCTCCCCGCACGCCACGGTGTTCGCGACCCTCCCGCCCGGCAGCGTGGAGCCGAGCGACGAGCCGCGGGTGTCCGTGGGGTACGCCATGAGCGCGCAGATCCTCCCCGAGGACATCGGCCGCCCCGCGATGGTCGAGAAGGTCGCCGCCGGCGTGCGCGAGGCGATGGCCCGCGCGGGCATCGACGACCCCGCCGACGTCCACTACGTCCAGACCAAGACGCCGCTGCTCACGCTCGAGACGATCACCGACGCGAAGTCCCGCGGCCGTGACGTGGTCACCGAGGACACGCTGAAGTCGATGGACATCTCGAACTCCACGACGGCCCTCGGCATCGCGGTGGCCCTCGGCGAGATCGAGCCGCCGACGGCGGAGCAGATCCACAAGGACCTCTCGCTCTACTCCGCGGTCGCCTCGTGCTCCTCGGGCGTGGAGCTGGACCGCGCGCAGATCGTCGTCGTCGGCAACGTGCGGGGGATCGGCGGGCGCTACCGGGTCGGGCACAGCGTGATGCGCGACGCGCTCGACGCCGACGGGGTGTGGGACGCGATCCGCTCGGCGGGGCTCGACCTGCCCGAGCGCCCGCGCACCGAGGACCTCGGCGACCGCGTCGTCAACGTCTTCTGCAAGTGCGAGGCCGACCCGACCGGGCGGGTCCGCGGGCGGCGCAACATCATGCTCGACGACTCCGACGTGCACTGGCACCGCCAGATCAAGGCCTGCGTGGGCGGCGTCGTCGCGAGCGTGACCGGCGACCCGGCCGTGTTCGTCTCGGTCGCGGCCGTGCACCAGGGCCCGTCCGGTGGCGGGCCGGTCATCGCGATCGTCGACCACGGCGCCTGAGCCGGGCCGCCCCGCGCGACCGGCGCGGCGGGTAGGGTCGCCGCCCGTGCAGCGGCCCGACCCCACCCCCCGCACGCCCGTACGGCCCGGGACGCCGGTCCCCGACCCCGGGTTCGCCGGCGACGAGGGGGGTGCCGACCCGCGCCTCGCGGCCGCGCTGGCCGCCTGGTCGCGGGACCCGGCGCACGAGCCCGAGGTGCTGCGGGCGCTCGCCGCGGCGCGGGTGCTCGTGCCCGTGGTCGCCGTCGCGACCGGGGTCGAGGACGCCGGCGGCGGCCTGCACCGCGAGGCGGGCACCGACATGGCCGTCGTCGTGCTCGAGGGGACGGACGGCCGCCGGGCGCTGCCGGTGTTCACCGGGCTGGCGTCCCTCGCCGCGTACGACCCGGCCGCGCGGCCCGTGCCCGTGGAGGCCGCGCGGGCCGCGCTCGCCGCGGCGGCCGAGGGAGCGCCGGTCGTCGTCGTCGACGTGGCGGGCCCGGTGCGGTACGTCGTGCCGTCCGCCGCCTTGCGCCGGCTCGCCGAGGGCGACCCGCTGCTGCCGCTGTACGACGACCCGGCCGCCCTGGCGGCCCTCGGCGCGCTCCTGGCGGAGGAGCCCGCGGTGGTCGCCGCGTGGGTCGGGCCGGTCGGCGGGTCCGACGCGCGGCTCTCGCTGGCCGTCGCCGACCCCTCGGACGCCGCGGCCGTGCGCGCGCTCGCGGCCCGGCTCGGGGGCCGGCTCCGCGAGGACCCCGCGGTGCGCGCGCGGGTGCTCCGGGGGGTGGAGGTCGCCCTGGTGGGCGCGGCGCCGCCGGGTGCCCGGCCGGTCGCTCGCCGTACGGATCCTTGACCCGTTCCAGATCAGGGTTACCCTCGGAGGATGCCCGCGTCCCCGGTCCCCGCCGTGGCGCCCGCCGTCGAGCCCGACGACGGGCCGCCCACCGAGCCGTCCACCGACGCCGCCGCCGTGCTGCGCGGCGCGGGCCTGCGCGTGACGCGCCCTCGCCTGGCGGTGTACGGCGCCCTCGGCGAGCGCCCGCACGCCGACGTGGAGACCGTCGTCGAGGCGGTGCGCGCCGAGCTGGGGCACGTGTCGGTGCAGGCGGTGTACGACGTCCTGCGCGCCCTCACCGGCGCCGGCCTCGTGCGCCGCGTCGAGCCCGCGGGCAGCCCCTCGCGCTACGAGCTGCGCGTGGGGGACAACCACCACCACGTCGTCTGCCGCTCCTGCGGCAGCACCGCCGACGTCGACTGCGTCGTGGGCCAGGCGCCCTGCCTCACCCCGTCGCAGACCCACGGCTTCACGGTCGACGAGGCCGAGGTCACCTTCTGGGGCACCTGCCCCTCCTGCCGCTGAGGCGCGCCGACCCGCGCGCCGGTCCCGCACGCACGAGCGCCCGGCCCCCCGAGGGGGGCCGGGCGCTCGTGCGTCCGGTGCGCTGGCAGGGGCGCCTCAGGAGGCGAGGACCACCCGCTCGTTGGGCACGCAGTGCGTCATCTGCAGGCCCGTGACGTCGCGCGGGCCGTTCTTGCCGAGGTTGGCGAGGCGCTCCTCGTCCTCGGGGGTGAGCGTCTGGCTGGCCAGCGGCTCGAGGTGCCGGACGTCGTCCGGGCCGATGCCCAGGCCCTCGCCGACGCGCAGGCCGAGCTCGTCGTCGACGAGCAGGAAGTGCCAGACCATGCGCTCCTGCACCGCGCGGGCGGCCTGGCCGATGAGCGCGACGAAGTTGGCGACGAGGTCGTCCTTCTCCCACTGCTCGAGGAGCTGGTAGCGCTGGCCGGCCTGCTTGTAGTCGTTGGTCCGCGGGATCCGCTTGCGCGTGAGGCGGCCGACGATCTCCGGGCCCTGCTCGTCGTGCGTGGGGTACGTCGCCTCGCGCAGCCCGCCGGTGATGGAGGGCTCGTAGTTGACGTGCGGGTTCTCGCCGACCTGGTCGACGAAGTACTGCATCTGCCCGCCCTGCTGGTTCGTGGCGACCCGGGCGCCCTTCGGCTGGTTCACCGGCAGCTGCAGGTAGTTGGGGCCGACGCGGTAGCGCTGGGTGTCGCTGTACGAGAACGTGCGCCCGACCAGCATCTTGTCGTCCGAGAAGTCGAGCCCGTCGACGAGCACGCCGGTGCCGAACGCGATCTGCTCGTTCTCGGTGAAGAAGTTCTTCACGTTGGCGTTGAGCACCATCTTGCCGACCGGGCGCGCCGGGAACTCGTTCTCCGGCCACACCTTGGTGTCGTCGAGCGGGTCGAAGTCGAGCTCGGGGTGCTCGTCGTCGCTCATGACCTGCACGAGCAGCTCCCACTCGGGGTAGTCGCCGCGCTCGATGGCCTCGTAGAGGTCCTTCGAGGCGTGCCCGAGGTCCTGGCCCTGGATGACGGCGGCGTCGGCCTCGGTGAGGCTCTTGACGCCCTGCTTGGGCATCCAGTGGTACTTCACCAGGTGCGTCACGCCCTCGGCGTTGACCCACTTGTAGGTGTTGACGCCGAAGCCCTGCTGGTGGCGGTAGTCCGCGGGGATGCCGCGCGGGCTGAAGAGGTTGACGAGCATGTGCATCGCCTCGGGCGTCTGCGACATGAAGTCGAAGATGCGGGCCGGCTCCTGGCGGAACGTCACGGGGTCCGGCTTGAGGGAGTGGATGACGTCGGGGAACTTGATGGCGTCGCGGATGAAGAAGACCGCGAGGTTGTTCCCGACGAGGTCCCAGTTGCCGTCCTCGGTGTAGAACTTGATCGCGAAGCCGCGGGGGTCGCGCGCGGCCTCGGAGGAGTCCCGGCCGCCGATCACGGTGGAGAACCGGATCGCCAGGTCCGTGCGCTTGCCGGCCTCCTGGAAGAGCTTGGCCCGGGTGTACTGCGCGATGGGCTCGTCGCCGAGCTTGCCGTACGCCTCGAAGTAGCCGTACGCCACGGCCCCGCGCGCGTGCACGACCCGCTCGGGGATGCGCTCGCGGTCGAAGTGGCTGATCTTCTCGAGGAACTGGTAGTTCTCCAGCGTGGCCGGGCCGCGTGCGCCGACCGTGCGCTGGTTCTGGTTGTCGTAGACGGGGTGGCCCTGGCGGTTGGTCAGGACCGGCCGCTCGTCGCCGGGTGCGGACGGCTTGCTCGCCACGTCGGTCATGCGTCCTCCTCGCTGCGTCTGCCGGCGGCTGCGCCGGCGGTGGTGGTCGTACGACTGCTCGACGTCCGCGCCCAGCCCACACCCTTTCCTGGAACGAGTCAAGACAAGGGCGTGTCGGGCGCGTCCCGCCAGGGGTGCCCGCCGCGGCGACCGGTACGCCCGCCGCGCCCGGCCGGCTCAGCGCCCCCGGCCCGCCCCGCGCCCGCCCCAGACCGGCCCGGTGAGCGCCTCGCCCGGGCCCTTGCCCGGCGGGTCGGGGACCACCGACGCCTCGCGGAAGGCGAGCTGCAGCGACTTCAGCCCGTCGCGCAGCGGCGCGGCGTGGTGGCTGCCCAGGTCGGGCGCGGCCGCGGTCACCAGCCCGGCCAGGGCCTGGATGAGGACGCGGGCCTCGGCGAGGTCCTTCTGCTGCTCCGCGGTGGCGCCCGGCAGGTCCTCGCCGAGCCCGCACTTGACCGCCGCGGCGCTCATGAGGTGCAGCGCGGCGGTCGAGACGAGCTCGACGGCGGGGACGTCGGCGATGTCGCGCAGCGCGCCGCCGAGGTCGCCGGGGCCGGCGGCGTCGGCGGCGTCGGCGGAGGGGCGGTCGGGGCCGTCGTGCGGAGGGGGCGCGCTCATGCTGCTACCCTGGCACGCGACCCGCCGCGCACCGACCCCAGGGCCCGCCCCCGGAGCCGGACGCGGCGCGCAAGCGGAGGTCTCCTCCCACCCGCCGCGGCCCCCGGGCCGCCGGGTCCGGTCCGGCAGGGCGTCCGCGCCCTGCCCGCGCAGGACGGGAACATCCTGCGCCCGGTCGGGGCTTTCGCATGCATGGGCGCGAGAGCCCCTTTCTCGTGCCCGCGCGCAGGTCGCGCACCGCAGACCGCACGAGGAGGAAGCATCAGCACGGAGCCCCGCATCAACGACCGGATCCGCGTCCCCGAGGTGCGGCTGGTCGGGCCCAACGGCGAGCAGGTCGGGATCGTCCCCATCGCCAAGGCCCTCCAGCTCGCGCAGGACGCCGACCTCGACCTCGTCGAGGTGGCCCCCATGGCGCGCCCGCCGGTCGCCAAGCTCATGGACTTCGGCAAGTTCAAGTACGAGTCCGCGATGAAGGAGCGTGAGTCCCGGCGCAACCAGGCTCACACCATCATCAAGGAGATGAAGCTCCGGCCGAAGATCGACCCGCACGACTACGAGACCAAGAAGGGTCACGTCGTGCGGTTCCTCAAGGCCGGGGACAAGGTCAAGATCACGATCATGTTCCGCGGTCGCGAGCAGAGCCGCCCCGAGCTGGGGTTCCGCCTGCTGCAGCGCCTCGCGACCGACGTGCAGGAGCTCGGCTTCGTCGAGTCCTCGCCGAAGCAGGACGGTCGCAACATGGTCATGGTGCTGGGCCCGCACAAGAAGAAGGCCGAGGCGATGGCCGAGGCGAAGGCCGCGCGGGCCGCGCGCGACGACGCCGGCGCCGACCCCGGGGTCGACGCGGCGGCGCCCGCCACGGCCGACGCGGGCGCCGAGCAGGCCTGAGCACCGGCACCCGCCGGTCGCACCCGGCCCCCCCGCCCGCGCGGGGCGGCCCGCACGACGAGCCAGCCGGTCGCGGGGCGCGAGCCCCGCGACCGGTCCAGCCCGCCGCGCCACCCCCGGTGGCGGGGCCCGACGAGGAGACGACGGCACCCATGCCGAAGAACAAGACCCACAGCGGCGCCAAGAAGCGCTTCCGGCTCACCGGCAGCGGCAAGGTCATGCGCGAGCAGGCCAACCGCCGCCACCTCTTCGAGGGCAAGCCCTCGACGCGCACCCGGCGCCTGGCGATGGACGTCTCCGTCGCGCCGGCCGACGTGAAGAAGATCAAGCGCCTCCTCGGCAAGTGAGCCGGAACCACCGAACGGAGTAGGACCAGTGGCACGCGTCAAGAGCGCCGTCAACGCCCAGAAGAAGCGCCGGGTCGTCCTCGAGCGCGCCAGCGGCTACCGCGGCCAGCGCTCGCGGCTCTACCGCAAGGCGAAGGAGCAGGTCACCCACTCCCTCGTCTACGCCTACCGCGACCGCAAGCAGCGCAAGGGCGACTTCCGCCAGCTGTGGATCCAGCGGATCAACGCGGCGGCCCGGGCCGAGGGGCTCACGTACAACCGCTTCATCCAGGGCCTCAAGGCCGCCGAGGTCGAGGTCGACCGCCGCATGCTCGCCGAGCTCGCGGTGAACGACCCGGCCGCGTTCCGCAGCCTGGTCGAGGTCGCCCGCGCGGCCCTGCCGGCGGACCGCAACGCCGCGAAGACCCCCGCGGCCTGAGCCCGGTGGGCGACGGGCACGCGCCCGCACCCCACGCACCCGCGACCCGGGTCCCCTCGTCGGGGCCCGGGTCGCGGCGCGCGGGGGCGGCGTGAGGGGGGAGGCCGGCGGCGTCGAGCTGACGTCGCCGCGCAGCCCCCGGGTCACCGCGGCGCGCCGGCTGCACAAGCGCGCCTTCCGCAGCCAGGACCGGCGGTTCCTCGCCGAGGGCCCCCAGGCGGTCCGCGAGGCGCTCGCGCTGGCGCCGGGCGCCCCCGGGCGCCCGGTGGAGGTCTTCGCCACGGCGGAGGCGCTCGCCCGGCACGACGACGTCCTCGGGCCGGCCGCCGCGGCGGGCGTGCCCGTGCACCGGGCCAGCGGCGAGGTCCTCGCGGCGCTGGCGCAGACCGTGACGCCGCAGGGCGTCGTCGCGGTGTGCACCCTGCTCGACGTCCCCCTGGGCGCGGTGCTGGAGCAGCGGCCGCGGCTCGTCGCGGTGCTCGCGAACGTGCGCGACCCGGGCAACGCCGGCACCGTCCTGCGGGCGGCCGACGCGGCGGGCGCCGAGGCCGTGGTGCTCACCGACGCGAGCGTCGACGTCTACAACGGCAAGTGCGTCCGGGCCAGCGCGGGCTCGCTGTTTCACCTGCCGGTGGTCCTCGGCGCCCCGCTGCCCGCCCTCGTCGAGGGGCTGCGCGGCGCGGGGCTGCGGGTCCTCGCCGCCGACGGCGCGGGCGAGCAGGACCTCGACGCGCTGGCGGACCGGCCGGGCGCGCAGGGCCTCGGCGGCCCCGTCGCCTGGATCTTCGGCAACGAGGCGTGGGGCTTGCCGGAGGAGTCCCGCCGGCTGGCCGACGCCGTCGTCCGGGTGCCGATCCACGGCCGCGCGGAGAGCCTCAACCTGGCGGCCGCCGCGGCGGTGTGCCTCTACGCGACGGCGCGTGCACAGCGCGCTGACGGTGGTTGCCGCGCGGGCGGCTGAGCGATGCAGCGCCCGGTCGCGCCCCTCCTCGGCGGCCCGGCGCGCCGCTACGATCCGGCCATGACCGCACCCGGTGGGGGACCTGGTGCCGGCGACGGTGGGGCCGTCCCGGGCCCGCCCCCGTACGACTACCTGCCCGACGGGCTCGTCGTGGCCGACGAGCAGCACCGGGTCATCGTGTGGAACACGGCCGCGGAGCGGGTGACGGGCATCCCCGCCGCCGCCGCGATGGGCAAGGACCTCGAGGACGCCCTGCCGCTGGACGGCCCCGAGGGGCGGCGCTGGTGGTCCTGCGCCGCGCCGTGGACCAGCCTGCCCACCGTGACCGGGCACGCGGAGCGCCTGCTGCTCGTCCCGGGCGGGCGAGAGGTCCTCGTCACCTCCCGCTACGTGCGCACCGACCCGCGCGGGCCCGTGCACCGGGTGGTCGTGTGCCTGCGCGACGCCCGGGCCCGCCAGCGCGAGGAGCAGAGCCGGGCCGAGCTCATCTCGACCGTGGCGCACGAGCTGCGCTCCCCGCTCACGAGCGTCAAGGGCTTCACGGCGACCCTGCTCGCGCGCTGGGACCGCTTCACCGACGCGCAGAAGCGGCTCATGCTCGAGACGGTCGACGCGGACGCGGACCGCGTCACCCGCCTCATCTCCGAGCTGCTCGACATCGCGCGCATCGACTCGGGCCGGGTCGTCGTGCGCCGCCAGCTCGTCGACCCGGTCGCCGCGGTGCGCCGGCACGTCGCCGGCCTCGTCGCGTCGGGGCTGGGGGAGGACCGCTTCGTCGTCGAGGTGCGCGACCCGCTGCCGGAGCTGTGGGCCGACGCCGACAAGGTCGACCAGGTCCTCGGCAACCTGCTGGGCAACGCCGTGCACCACGGCGCGGGCACGGTGACCGTGGTCGTCGAGCCGGGGGAGGAGCCGGGCAGCACGGCCGTGACCGTCCTGGACCAGGGCGAGGGCATCCCGCCGGAGCAGCAGGCGCGGGTGTTCACCAAGTGGTGGCGCAGCGGGCGCCGCGGAGGCACCGGCCTGGGCCTCTACATCGTCCGCGGCCTCGTCGAGGCGCACGGCGGGACGGTGACGCTGGGCGAGGCGCCCGGGGGCGGTGCGATGTTCCGCTTCGTCCTGCCCGACGGCACGCCCGAGCTCGCCGGCTGACGGGCCCCGGGACACCCGCGGGCCGGGCGGCGGGCCGGGCCGCGCACCTCGCCTAGACTCGCGACCCGTGTCCGCGCCCAACAAGTCCTTCGACCCCGTGCAGGTGACGCCGCTCAACGCCGACGAGGTCGAGCGGGCCCGCGACGCGGCGCTCGCGGCCGTCGCGGGCGCCGCGGACCTCGACGCGCTCAAGCGCGTGCGCCTCGAGCACGCCGGCGACCGCAGCCCGCTCGCGCTGGCGAACCGCGAGATCGGCGCCCTGCCCCCGGCCGCGCGCGCCGACGCCGGCAAGCGCGTGGGCCAGGCGCGCGGCGCGGTCGCCCGCGCCCTGCAGGAGCGCCAGGGCGCGCTCGAGGCCGAGCGCGACGAGCGCGTCCTGCGCGAGGAGGCCGTCGACGTCACGCTGCCGTGGGACCGCGCCCCGCTCGGCGCGCGCCACCCGCTGACGACGATCGCCGAGCGCATCGCCGACGTCTTCGTGGCGATGGGCTGGGAGGTCGCCGAGGGGCCCGAGGTCGAGACCGAGTGGTTCAACTTCGACGCCCTGAACTTCCGGCGCGACCACCCCGCGCGCAGCGACTCCGACACCTTCTTCGTGGGCTCGCCGGACTCCGGGGTCGTCCTGCGCACGCACACCTCGCCGGTGCAGGCCCGCACGATGCTCGAGCGCACGCCGCCGATCTACGTCGTGTGCCCGGGGCGCACCTTCCGCACCGACGAGCTCGACGCGACCCACACGCCGGTGTTCCACCAGGTGGAGGGCCTCGCCGTCGACGAGGGCCTGACGATGGCCGACCTGCGGGGCACGCTCGACCACTTCGCCGCGACGATGTTCGGCGAGGGGCTGCGCACCCGGCTGCGCCCGCACTTCTTCCCCTTCACCGAGCCGTCGGCCGAGATGGACGTGCAGTGCTTCGTCTGCCGTGGCGAGAGCGGCCGGGACGGCGCCGCCGCGCCGTGCCGCACGTGCGGCGGGCAGGGCTGGATCGAGTGGGGCGGCTGCGGCATGGTCAACCCGCGCGTGCTCGTCGCGTGCGGCATCGACCCGGAGCGCTACTCCGGGTTCGCCTTCGGCATGGGCATCGAGCGCACGCTCATGACCCGCCACGACGTCGCGGACATGCGCGACATGGTCGAGGGCGACGTCCGCTTCACCCTGCCGTTCGGGACGGAGGTCTGATGCGCCTGCCGATGTCCTGGCTGCGCGAGCACGTCGAGCTGCCGGAGGGGGTGGGTGCGCCGGAGGTCGCGGACGCGCTGGTGCGCGCCGGCCTCGAGGTCGAGGGGGTCGACGACCTCGCCGCGTCGGTCACCGGGCCGCTCGTCACCGGCGTGGTGCTCAGCGCGGAGCCGGAGCCGCAGAAGAACGGCAAGACCATCACCTGGTGCCAGGTCGACGTCGGGGAGGCCGAGCCCCGCGGCATCGTCTGCGGCGCGCACAACTTCGGTGCGGGCGACGCGGTCGTCGTCGCCCTGCCCGGCAGCGTCCTGCCCGGCGGCTTCGCCATCGCCCGGCGCAAGACCTACGGCCACCACTCCGACGGCATGATCTGCTCGGCCGCGGAGCTGCGGGTGTCCGAGGAGTCCGACGGCATCATCGTGCTGCCCGCCGGCACGGCGCCAGGGCAGGACGCCCGCCCGCTGCTCGGGCTCGACGACGCCGTCGTCGACGTGCAGCCGACCCCCGACCGCGGGTACGCGCTCTCCGTGCGCGGCCTCGCGCGCGAGGTCGCGGCGGCGTACGACCTGCCCTTCCGCGACCCGGTCGACCACGCGGCGGCGGGGGAGCTGGTGGCCGCGGGACCGCCGGGGAGCCACCCGGTGCGCGTGGAGGACCCGGGCGGCTGCGACGCCTTCGTGGCCCTGCGCATCACCGGCCTCGACCCGGCCCGCCCGTCGCCGGAGTGGCTCGCCCGGCGCGTGACCCTGGCCGGCATGCGGTCGGTGTCGCTCGCGGTCGACGTGACCAACTACGTCATGCTCGAGCTCGGCCAGCCGCTGCACGCGTACGACGCGGCGCGCCTGCAGGGCCCGATCGTCGTGCGCCGCGCCCGTCCCGGCGAGCGGCTCACGACGCTCGACGGCACCGCGCGCGCCCTGGAGCCGCACGACCTGCTCATCACCGACGACTCCGGCCCGATCGGCATCGCGGGCGTGATGGGCGGGGCCGACACCGAGATCTCCGCGACCACCACCGAGGTCGTCCTGGAGGCGGCGCACTTCGACGCGGCGAGCGTGTCGCGCTCGAGCCGGCGCCACCACGTGCCGAGCGAGGCGTCCCGGCGGTACGAGCGCGGCGTCGACCCGCTCCTGCCGCTCGCCGCAGGCCTGCGCGCGGCGCGGCTGCTCGCCGAGCTCGGGGGCGGGACGCTCGCGCCGGAGCTGACCCGGGTCGACACCGTCGCCGACCCCGCGCCGGTCGCGCTGCCCGTGCGCCACCCGGGCGACGTGGCGGGCCGTGAGGTCCCCGCCGAGGCCGTGCGGCGCCGCCTCGAGCAGGTGGGCTGCGCGGTGTCCGGCGACGAGGTGCTGCGGGTGGTGCCCCCGTCGTGGCGGCCCGACCTCGTGGACCCGGCCGACCTCGTCGAGGAGGTGCTGCGGCTCGAGGGCTACGACACGCTGCCCTCGCGGCTGCCCGCGGCCCCCGCCGGGCGGGGCCTCACCGAGGACCAGCGCCTGCGCCGGCGCGTCGGGCGGCTGCTCGCGACCGCGGGCCTCGTCGAGGCGCCGTCGTACCCGTTCGTGGCGGAGTCCGCGGCCGACCGCCTGGGCCTGCCGGCGGACGACGCGCGCCGCCACGCGCTGCGCCTGGCCAACCCGCTCTCGGACGAGGCGCCGCTGCTGCGCACCACCCTCCTGCCGGGGCTGCTCGACGCGCTGCGGCGCAACAGCGGCCGCGGCGCCCACGACGTCGCCCTCTTCGAGGTCGGCACGGTCTTCCGGCCGCGCCCGGGCCAGGCGGCCTCCGCGCCCGCGCTGGGCGCCCTGCGCCGCCCGACGGCACAGGAGCTCGCCGAGCAGCAGGCGGCGCTGCCGGACCAGCCGACCCGGCTCGCCGCGGTCCTGTCCGGCGAGCGCTGGCGCAGCGGCTGGTGGGGCCCGGGCCGCCCGGTCGCCTGGGCGGACGCGGTCCAGCTCGCCCGCGAGGTGGGCGCGGCCGCCGGCGTCGTCGTCGAGGTCGTGGCGGACGAGCACGCCCCCTGGCACCCGGGCCGCTGCGCCGCGCTGCGGGTCGAGGGCCGGCTCGTCGGCCACACGGGCGAGCTGCACCCCGGCGTCGCGCGCGCCTGGGGGGTCCCCGAGCGCACGGCGGCCCTCGAGCTCGACCTGGCGCTGCTCGGGCGCGGCGGTCTCGTGCAGGGCCCGCACGTGTCGACGTACCCGGTCGCCACCCAGGACGTCGCGCTCGTCGTGCCCGAGGGCGTCCCGGCGGCCGAGGTCGAGGCGGCGCTGCGCGAGGGCGCCGGCGCGCTCCTGGAGTCGCTGCGCCTCTTCGACGTCTACACCGGGGCGCCGGTCCCGGAGGGCTCGCGCTCGCTGGCGTACGGCCTGCGCTTCCGCGCCCCCGACCGCACCCTCACCTCGGAGGAGGTGGGCGCGGCCCGCGACGCGGCCGTCGAGGAGGCGGCCCGGCGCACCGGCGCCGTGCTGCGCGGCGCGTGAGCGGCAGCGGCGCGCTCGAGGGGCAGGTCGCCCTCGTCACGGGCGCCTCGCGCGGCATCGGGCGCGCGCTCGCGCTCGGCCTGGCCGGGCGCGGGGCGCGGGTGGGCCTGCTGGCCCGCTCGGGCGACGCGCTCGAGCGGGTGCGGGCCGCGGTCGAGGACGCGGGCGGGCGGGCGGCCACGGCCGTCGCCGACGTGACGGACGCGGGGGCCGTACGGGACGCCGTCGCCGCCCTCGAGGCCGCGCTCGGGCCGGTGGACCTGCTCGTCAACAACGCGGGGCTCATCGAGGGCGCCGAGGTGCCCGTGTGGGAGGGCGACCCCGCCGAGTGGTGGCGGGTCGTCGAGGCGAACGTGCGGGGGCCGTACCACCTGGTGCGGGCGGTGGTGCCGGGGATGCTCGCCCGCGGCGGCGGGCGCGTGGTGGACGTCAGCTCCGGCTTCGGGGTGCGCGACACGGTCCCCTACAGCGCGTACGCCGCGAGCAAGGCGGCCCTGCTGCGCCTCGGCGGCTCGCTCGCGCTCGCGGGGGAGGAGCACGGCGTCCGCTGCTTCGAGGTGGCGCCGGGGCTGGTGCGCGAGGGCATGGCGGGCTCGATGCCGATGTGGGCCGACGCCCCGCCGGAGCGGTTCACGCCGCTGGAGCGCGTGGTCGACCTGGTGGCCGCGGTCGCGCAGGGGCGGCTCGACGCGTGGAGCGGGCGCTACCTGCGCGCGGACCGCGACGACCCCGCGGCGCTCGAGGCGCGCGCGGCCGCGGGACCCCTGGGCGGGGCGCGCGCGCTGCGCGTCGTGCCCTGGGGCCCGGACGACCCGCTGGCCTGAGCCCGCGCACCCCGGCCCGCATCACCATCCGGCGCCCTGTATGGTCATGCAGGACGTCGGGCCGCCGGGCCCGCGGGGAGCGAGGTCGTACGTGGGCACGCGCGTGGCGGTGGCGGGGGCGAGCGGCTACGCCGGGGGCGAGCTGCTGCGCCTGCTCCTCGCCCACCCCGACCTGGAGGTCGGCCCGGTCACGGCCGGGACGAGCGCGGGCGCGCCGGTGACGAGCGTCCACCCGCAGCTGCCGCAGCTGGCGGGGACGACCTTCGGGGGGACCAGCGCCGCGGTGCTCGCCGACGCGGACCTCGTGCTCCTCGCGCTGCCGCACGGGCAGAGCGCCGCGCTCGCCGCCCAGCTGCCGCCGACGCTGCCCGTCGTCGACCTCGGCGCCGACCACCGGCTCGCGAGCGCCGCCGACTGGGAGGCGTTCTACGGCGGCGCGCACGCGGGCACGTGGACGTACGGCCTGCCCGAGCTGCCGGGCGCCCGGGCGGCGCTGCGCGGCGCCGTACGGGTCGCCAACCCCGGCTGCTACCCGACCTCCGTCGCGCTCGGCCTGGCCCCGGTCCTCGCCGCCGGCCTCGTCGAGCCGCAGGACGTGGTCGTCGTCGCGGCCTCCGGCACGTCCGGGGCGGGGCGCTCGGCCAAGGCCAGCCTGCTGGGCAGCGAGGTCATGGGCAGCATGGCGGCGTACAAGGCGGGCGGCGCCCACCAGCACACGCCGGAGATGGAGCAGACGCTCTCCGCGGCCGCCGGCGCGCCGGTGTCGCTGCTCTTCACCCCGACGCTCGCGCCGATGCCGCGCGGCATCCTGGCCACCTGCACGGCCCGGCTCGCGCAGGGCACCACGACCGCGGCCCTGCGCGAGGTCCTCGCCGCGGCGTACGACCCCGAGCCGTTCGTGCACCTGCTGCCCGAGGGCGCGTGGCCGGCCACGGCGTCGACGTACGGCTCCAACGCCGTGCAGCTGCAGGCGGCCGCCGACCCGCGCTCGGGCCGCGCGACGGTCGTCGTCGCGATCGACAACCTCGGCAAGGGCGCGGCCGGCCAGGCCGTGCAGAACGCGAACCTGCTCCTCGGCCTCGAGGAGACGGCGGGCCTGTCGGCGGCGGGGGTGGCCCCGTGAGCGTCACCGGTCCCGCCGGCTTCCGGGCCGCGGGCGTCGCCGCCGGGCTCAAGGCGAGCGGCGCGCCGGACGTCGCCCTCGTCGTCAACGACGGGCCGTCGCACGCGGCCGCGGCGGTGTTCACCGCGAACCGGGTCCAGGCCGCGCCGGTGCTGTGGAGCCGGCAGGTCGTCTCCGACGGGCGGGTCGACGCCGTCGTGCTGAACTGCGGCGGCGCCAACGCCTGCACCGGCCCCGGCGGCTTCCAGGACACGCACGCGACCGCCGAGCACGTGGCGGGCCTGCTCGGGGTGTCGGCCACCGACGTGGCGGTCTGCTCCACCGGCCTCATCGGCGAGCGGCTGCCCATGGGCGAGCTCCTCGCCGGCGCGTCCGCCGCCGCCACGGCGCTCGACGCCGAGGGCGGCCCCGACGCCGCGACGGCCATCATGACCACCGACACGGTGAGCAAGCAGTCCCTCGTCGAGGGCGACGGCTGGTCCGTGGGTGGGATGGCCAAGGGTGCCGGCATGCTCGCCCCGGGCCTCGCCACGATGCTGGTCGTCCTCACCACGGACGCGGAGGTCGGGCCGGAGGAGCTGGACAGCGCTCTCCGCGGCGCGACGCGCGTGACGTTCGACCGCGTGGACAGCGACGGCTGCATGTCGACCAACGACACCGTCCTGCTCCTCGCCTCCGGGGCCAGCGGCGCACGGCCCGACCCTGTCGCGTTCGACGACGTGGTGCGCGCCGTGTGCGCCGACCTGGCGGGGCAGCTGCTCGACGACGCGGAGGGGGCGTCGAAGACCATCGAGGTCGAGGTGGTCCACGCCGCGACGGAGGACGACGCCGTGGAGGCCGCGCGCGCGGTGACGCGCAGCAACCTCTTCAAGTGCGCGGTCCACGGCGAGGACCCCAACTGGGGCCGCGTGCTGGCCGCGGTGGGCACGACGGGCGCGGCCTTCGCGCCGCAGGACCTCGCCGTCGCGATCAACGGCGTCTGGGTCTGCCGCGACGGCGGGGTCGGGGAGGACCGCGCGGAGGTCGACATGAGCGGCCGCGCCGTGACCGTCACGGTGGACCTGGGCGCGGGCACCGAGCACGCCACGGTCTGGACGAACGACCTCACCGCGGACTACGTCCACGAGAACTCGGCGTACTCGACGTGAGCACCCACCTCGACCCCGATGCGGCCCTCGCCAAGGCGCGCACGCTCACCGAGGCGCTGCCGTGGCTGGCCCGCTTCCACGGCGTCGTCGTCGTCGTGAAGTACGGCGGCAACGCGATGACCGAGCCCGCGCTGCAGGAGGCGTTCGCCGAGGACGTCGTGTTCCTGCGCTACGCCGGGCTCAAGCCGGTCGTCGTGCACGGCGGCGGCCCGCAGATCTCCGCGCAGCTGGACCGGCTCGGCCTCGAGTCGGTCTTCACCGGCGGCCTGCGCGTCACGACGCCCGAGACGATGGACGTCGTGCGCATGGTCCTCGTGGGGCAGGTGCAGCGGCACGTCGTCGGGCTCATCAACGCGCACGGCCCCTTCGCCGTCGGCATGTCCGGCGAGGACGCCAACCTCTTCACCGCGGAGCGCCGGCACGCGGTCGTCGACGGCGAGCCGGTCGACGTCGGGCTCGTCGGCGACGTCGTCGAGGTGCGCCCCGGCGTCGTGCACGGGCTGCTGCAGGACGGGCGCATCCCCGTCGTGTCCAGCGTCGCCCGCGGCGCCGACGGGCAGGTCTACAACGTCAACGCCGACACCGCGGCGGCGGCGCTCGCCGTCGCGCTGGGCGCGGAGAAGCTCGTCGTCCTCACCGACGTCGAGGGCCTGTACGCCGACTGGCCGGCGAGCGACGAGGTCGTCAGCCAGATCGACGCGGAGCGGCTCGAGGCGCTGCTCCCGTCGCTGTCCTCGGGCATGGTCCCCAAGATGGAGGCCTGCCTGCGGGCGGTGCGCGGCGGCGTCCGCCGCGCGCACGTCCTCGACGGCCGCGTGCCGCACGCGCTGCTGCTCGAGGTCTTCACCGACGAGGGCGTGGGGACGATGGTGCTGCCGTGAGCGGGATCCTGCAGCGCTGGGGGACCAGCGTCATGGGCACGTACGGGGCGCCGCCCCTCGCCCTGGTCAGCGGCAGCGGCGCCGTGGTCACCGACGAGGACGGCCGCGAGTACGTCGACCTCGTCGGCGGCATCGCGGTCAACGCGCTCGGCCACGCGCACCCCGCGGTCGTGGAGGCCGTCAGCCGGCAGGTCGCGACCCTCGGCCACGTGTCGAACCTCGTCGCCCACCCCACCGCCGTCGAGCTCGCCGAGCGCCTGCTCGGCCTGTTCGGGCGCGAGGGCAAGGTCTTCTTCTGCAACTCCGGCGCCGAGGCGAGCGAGGCCGCCTTCAAGCTCACCCGGCGGACGGGGCGCACCCGCGTGGTCGCGGCGGAGGGCGGCTTCCACGGCCGGACCATGGGCGCGCTCGCGCTCACCGGCCAGCCGGCCAAGCGCGCGCCCTTCCTGCCGCTGCCCGGCGACGTGGTCCACGTGCCGTACGGCGACGCCGCGGCGCTGGCCGCCGCGGTGGACGCGACGGTGGCGGCCGTGGTCCTCGAGCCCGTGCAGGGCGAGGCCGGCGTGCGCCCGGCGCCCGCCGGCTACCTGCAGGCGGCGCGCGAGGCCTGCGACCGCGCGGGCGCGCTGCTCGTGCTCGACGAGGTGCAGACCGGGGTGGGCCGCACCGGGGCGTGGTTCGCGCACCAGGCCGAGGGGGTGCGCCCCGACGTCGTCACCCTGGCCAAGGGCCTGGGCGGCGGGCTGCCGCTCGGTGCGTGCGTCGCCTTCGGCGCGGCCGCGGACCTGCTCGGCCCGGGGCAGCACGGCACCACCTTCGGCGGCAACCCCGTGTGCTGCGCGGCGGCGCTCGCGGTGCTCGACACCGTCGCCGCCGAGGACCTGTGCGGGCAGGCCAAGCGGCTGGGCGAGCGGATCACCGCGGCGGTGGAGGGCCTGGGGCACCCGCTGGTGGCGGGGGTGCGCGGGCGCGGGCTCATGCTGGGGATCGCGCTGTCCGGGCCGGTGGCCGCCGGCGCCGAGCGGGCGCTGCGCGAGGCCGGGTTCCTCGTGAACGCCGTCGCCGCCGACACCCTGCGCCTGGTGCCCCCGCTGGTGCTCTCCGAGGCGCAGGCGGACGCCTTCGTCGCGGCGCTGCCCGCCGCGCTCGACAGGGCGGCGGCACCCGCGGCACCGGAGCCGCCGGCGTGAGCGTCCGCCCCGCGACGAAGGCCGCGCGGCACCAGCGCATCGCGGCCCTGCTCGCCCGGCACCCGGTGCGCTCGCAGCCCGACCTCGCCCGGCTGCTCGCCGACGAGGGGCTCAGCGTCACGCAGGCCACTCTCTCGCGCGACCTCGACGAGCTGGGCGCGGTCAAGGTGCGCGGGGGCAGCGGGGGCCTCGTGTACGCCCTCCCCGGCGAGGGCGGCGACGCCCGCCCGCAGCCGCCCGAGGACACCGCCGTCGCCGTCGAGCGGCTGCGCCGGCGCAGCGAGGAGCTGCTGGTCTCCGTCGACCACTCCGGCAACGTGGTGGTGCTGCGCACCCCGCCGGGCGGGGCGCAGTTCCTGGCCTCCGCGATCGACCACACCGTCCTGCCCGAGGTCATCGGCACGGTCGCGGGCGACGACACGGTCCTGCTCGTGACCCGCGCGGTCGACGGCGGCGCCGCCGTCGCGCGCGACCTGCTCGCGCTCGTCGAGACCCGTACCGCCCCCGAGGGCACCACCCGAGAAGGAGCCGCTCCGTGACCGAGCCCGCCGCCACCCCCTCCGCCGCTCCCGCAGCCGGAGCGGCACCGGCGGGCGGGCGCCTCTGGGGCGGCCGCTTCGCCTCCGGGCCGGCGCAGGCCATGGCCGCGCTGTCCTCGAGCGTGCACTTCGACCACCGCCTCGCCCCGTACGACCTGCTCGCCAGCAAGGCGCACGCCCGGGTGCTGCACCGCGCCGGGCTCCTCGACGCCGACGAGCTCGGCCGCATGCTCGCCGCGCTCGCGGAGCTGGAGGAGGTCGTGGCCTCGGGCGGGTTCGCGCCGACCGTGGCCGACGAGGACGTGCACACCGCCCTCGAGCGCGGGCTCGTCGAGCGCCTCGGCCCGCTCGGCGGCAAGCTGCGCGCCGGGCGCAGCCGCAACGACCAGATCGCCACCGACCTGCGCCTGTTCCTGCGCGACCACGCCCGGCAGG
This sequence comes from Vallicoccus soli, assembly GCF_003594885.1. NCBI lineage: Bacteria > Bacillati > Actinomycetota > Actinomycetes > Motilibacterales > Vallicoccaceae > Vallicoccus > Vallicoccus soli. The sequence goes on along the minus strand of NZ_QZEZ01000002.1, from coordinate 3,304 downwards.
TGGTGCTCGCGCTCGGGCACCTGCAGGAGGCGCTGCTCGAGCAGGCCGACGCGCTCGCCGACGCGCCGGCACCGGGCTTCACCCACCTGCAGCACGCCCAGCCGGTCGCCTTCGGGCACGAGCTGGCCAAGCACGCGCACGCCCTGGCCCGCGACGTGGACCGGCTGCGCGACTGGGACCGCCGCGCGGCGGTCTCCCCGCTCGGGGCGGGCGCGCTGTCCGGGTCGTCGCTGCCGCTGGACCCGGAGGCGGTCGCGGCCGAGCTCGGCTTCGACCGGGCCGCGGCGAACAGCATCGACGCGGTGAGCGACCGCGACTTCGCCGCGGAGTTCCTCTTCTGCGCGGCGCTGCTCGGGGTCCACCTGTCCCGCCTCGGCGAGGAGTACTGCCTGTGGGCCTCGCGCGAGTTCGGCTGGGCCACGCTCGACGACGCGTTCTCGACGGGGTCGTCGATCATGCCGCAGAAGAAGAACCCCGACGTCGCCGAGCTGGTGCGCGGCAAGGCGGGCCGGCTCATCGGCGGCCTCACCGGGCTGCTGGCGACGCTCAAGGGCCTGCCGTTCGCGTACAACCGCGACCTGCAGGAGGACAAGGAGCCGGTGTTCGACGCCGTCGACACGCTGCTCCTGGTGCTGCCCGCCCTGGCGGGCATGGTGGCCACGACGCGGTTCCACCGCGAGGTGATGGAGGCTGCCGCGCCGGAGGGCTTCGCGCTCGCGACCGAGGTCGCCGACTGGCTGGTGCGCCGGGGCACCCCGTTCCGGGAGGCGCACGAGGTGGCCGGGGCGTGCGTGCGCTGGTGCGAGGAGCGCGGGGTCGGGCTGGAGTCGCTGGCGCCGGCGGACCTGCCGGGCATCTCGCCGCTGCTGGACGCGGACGTGCTGGCGGTGCTCGACGTGCGGGGCGCCATCGAGGCCCGCTCCACCCCGGGCGGTACGGCCCCCGCCCGCGTGCGGGAGCAGGTGGGGGCGCTGCGCGCGGCGCTGCACGCCCAGCGCGCCTGGGCCGCGGGCGGCGCGTGAGCCTGCTCGACCGGTCGTTCTTCGACCGCCCGGTGCTCGACGTCGCGCCGGACCTGCTCGGGCGCGTCGTCGTGCACGACGGCCCGCAGGGGCGGGTGGCGGTGCGCCTGACCGAGGTGGAGGCGTACGACGGCGAGCAGGACCCCGGCTCGCACGCCTTCCGCGGCCGCACGCGGCGCAACGCGACGATGTACGGCCCGCCGGGGCTCGTCTACGTCTACTTCACCTACGGCATGCACTGGTGCATGAACCTCGTCTGCCGGCCCGAGGGCGTGGCCGGCGCGGTGCTCCTGCGCGCCGGGGAGGTGGTGGAGGGCGTCGATCTGGCGACCGCGCGCCGCACCCGCGGCGAGGTCCCCGTACGCCCCCGCGAGCTCGCCCGCGGGCCGGCCCGGCTCTGCGTCGCGCTCGGGGTCGTGGGGGCGCTGGACGGGAGCGACGCCGTCGACCCGGCCTCCCCGCTGCGCGTGCAGGAGGGGGCGCCCGGCGCGGGCGCGGTCCGTACGGGCCCCCGGGTCGGCGTCGCCGGCGCCGGCGCACCCACCCCCTGGCGCTACTGGCTCGACGGCGAGCCCACCGTCTCGGCGTACCGCGCCGCGGTGCCGCGGCGCCGACGGCCCGCAGCGCCTGGGAGGATCGACCCGTGACGCACATCCTCGACGACCTGGAGTGGCGCGGCCTCGTCGCGCACAGCACCGACCTCGACGCCCTGCGGGCGGCGATGGACGCCGGGCCCGTCACGTTCTACGTGGGCTTCGACCCGACGGCCCCGAGCCTGCACATCGGGCACCTCGTCCAGGTCCTCACCGCGCGGCGGCTGCAGGAGGCCGGGCACCGACCCCTGGCCCTCGTCGGCGGCGCCACCGGGCTCATCGGCGACCCGAAGGAGAGCGGCGAGCGGAGCCTCAACGACCCGCAGGTGGTCCGGCAGTGGGTCGACCGGCTGCGCGGGCAGATCGAGCCGTTCCTGCGGTTCGACGGCGACGCCGCGGCCCGGATGGTCGACAACCTCGACTGGACCGGGCCGATGACCGCGATCGAGCTGCTGCGCGACGTGGGCAAGCACTTCAGCGTGAACCGCATGCTGGACCGCGAGGCGGTCGCCCGTCGCCTGGCCGGCGAGGGGATCAGCTTCACCGAGTTCAGCTACGTGCTGCTGCAGTCCAACGACTACCTCCAGCTGCACCGCAGGCACGCCTGCGCGCTGCAGCTGGGCGGCAGCGACCAGTGGGGCAACCTGACCGCCGGCGTCGACCTGGTGCGCCGGGTGACGGGGGAGCGGGTGCACGCGCTGGCCACGCCGCTGCTGACCAGGGCCGACGGGACGAAGTTCGGCAAGACGGAGGGCGGCGCGGTCTGGCTCGACCCCGAGCGCACCTCGCCCTACGCCTTCTACCAGTTCTGGTTCGGCACGGACGACCGCGACGTCAGCCGCTACCTGCGGGTCTTCTCGCCGCGCTCGCGCGAGGAGCTCGAGGAGCTGGAGCGGTCCGTGCAGGAGCGCCCCGCGGCCCGCGCCGCGCAGCGGGCCCTGGCCGAGGACGTGACGACGCTCGTGCACGGCGAGGGCGCGACGCGGCGCGTGGTGGCCGCCAGCCAGGCCCTGTTCGGCCGCGGCGAGCTCGCCGAGCTCGACCCGGCGACGCTCGGGGCGGCGCTGGAGAGCGTCCCCACGGTGCGCGTGCCCGGCCCCGAGCTGCCGCCGCTCGTCGACCTGCTGGCGGGGGCCGGGCTCGTCGACAGCAAGTCGGCGGCGCGACGGGCGGTCAAGGAGGGCGGGGCGTACGTCAACAACCGCAAGGCCGCCGACGCCGACGAGGCGCCCGCGCGCGAGGAGCTGCTGCACGGGCGCTACCTCGTCCTGCGGCGCGGCAAGCGCCAGGTCGGGGCCGTCGTCGTGGGGGCGGACGGGGGCGCCTGAGCCGGCCGGCGGGGGTGCGGGTGCCGGCACCGCCGGACGGTGGCGGGCGTCACGCGCCACGGGTTTGACGTGTCGTCCCGGTGTCCGTAACGTTTTTTCCCGTCGCTCGGCAGGGAGGAACGGACACCGCGAGGTGGCCGGTCCCGGGGCGACCGCCCCCGACACGGAGACCCGGTCCTCGAGACCGGCTCCTCGTCGCGGGCGGCGCAGGACGCGGAGGCGGGTTTGACCCGCTACCGCGGAGGGCGTAAGTTTGATCGAGTGCCTGGGCGAGGGACCTGACGGTCCCGAGCCTCGAGCGCCGGGTGGTTGAGAACTCAACAGCGTGCCATGTACATCAATGCCAATTGTTGTTTTTTTT